>CAYYFS010000010.1:18321-24705 GCA_964471055.1 uncultured Dehalococcoidales bacterium | reverse complement strand
GTGATGGACGGTGGGCTCACGTGGCTCGACACATTGGCGACCCGGGCCACTCCCGAGCGGCACAGCGCGATACGGCGGGTGTTTGATGAGGCGATAGCAGAGGTGCGTTCGAGGCTTCCTCGCGGGGCGCACGCGCACCCAGGCGAGCGGCCGCACGCGCATTAGACCTCCTGAGGTTCTACAGCAGTACCGCCGGAGGCCGGGGAAGTGACCTGCCCGGCAAACACCTGCCTGCCCGTCTGCCAGGCCAACAGGGCATCACGCGCGGCGCAGAGGGCGGACAACGGCCTGCCAAGCCGTTTCGCCAACTCGATCGACACGGGGCCGCAATAGCCGGTGGCTACCAGCGCGTCGAGCATCGCCTCGAAGACCGGCGGCTCCAGGATGCCGTCGAAAAGGGGCCAGTGGCAATCGCCCCGCCCGTCGTTGTCGTCGATATGCACGTATCCCAGGCGATCCCCTGCTGCCCGTACTGCAGCGGCCGGGTCTTCCCCGGTGAGCAGGCAGTGGCCGAGGTCGAGCAGCGTGTAGAGGTTGCTGTGTCCGACGGTCTCCACGAAGCGGAGGGCCTCCGCAGCCGTGCCCAGAGCGCGGCCGGGGGTGGGCTCGATGCACAGTCGGACGCCCAGGGCAGACGCCGCATCTGCCAACCGGGCCATCGACCTGGCGTAGGAGTCGGTATCGACGGGCCGCTGCGCGGGCGCCACGATATACGCCCACCTGGCACCAAGGAGCGCTCCTCGCTCCAGTCCGCCGAGGAGGTACGGGAGAATCCGTCCACTGTCCCGGGTCGCCAGGAGGTCCAGGGACGCGCCGGGCGGCATGGGCATCTGGTGGAGACCGGCGCACGCTACCCGGAGCCCGTGGACTTCGATGTCTCCCTCGGTCCGGAGGCCATCCCAGCAGTCCGCCCGGACGTCGATCCACTCGAAGCCGGCGGACCGTATCCGCTGCAGGGCGGCATGCGGCGGCTGGGGCAGGGCCCACGCGCAGGCGGAGATCGTCAGCATCAGTGGCGCTTCAGGCAGCAGGTTTGAGCGTATCGAAAGGCGGGCGGTATAGTAGCACGAGGCATACGAATCCCCCCAGGCGCCCGGGCATCACCCCAATCACCCGGAGCGCGGTGAGACCAAGAGTTCGTTGGTACTTGTCGTCATTCCGGACGATGACCCGCCGGTCATGTCTGATAGTCCGGCGCTACTCCGCCTGCGGGGTACGCCCGATCTGGACGTGCAGGTGGTGACGAGCCGCCCGGTGGACGAAGCAGACCTCGAGCGGAGGATAGCCGGGGCTCACACTGTCATCTCCGTTCAGCCCACCACCAGGTTCACCCACTACGTCATGGTCAGCTCGCCTGTGCTGAAGCACGTCGTCGTGTGGGGCACGGGGACAGACAACATCGATCTGGAAGCGGCGCGGCGGATGGGCGTGACAGTAACGCACACGCCGAGAACTGCCACCGAGGCGGTGGCGGAACACGCGCTCGCACTGGCCATGGCGCTGGCGCGAAAGGTACCCGAGCTTGACGCCAGGGTGCGCGGAGGAGGGTGGCCCCTCGGACTCCTCACCCAACTGGCGGGAAAGACCATTGGGATCGTTGGTACGGGCGCCATCGGTGTCCGCATGGCGCAGATCGCCCGCGGGATAGGTATGCACGTGATCGCGTGGACCTCGCACCCGGACGACGCGCGAGCCCGTGAACTCGGCGTGCAGTACGTGGACCTGGAGACGCTGCTGCGCGAATCGGATGTCGTGTCGTTGCACACACTCCTGTCGGATCAGACCGAGGGATTCATCGGGACGAACGAGCTCTCGCTCATGAAGTCCACGGCACTGCTGGTGAACACCGCGAGCGGACCGCTTGTGGACGAAGCAGCCCTGGTGGAAGCCCTGCGCAGCCGTGCAATCGGTGGTGCCGCACTTGACGTGTTCGCAGAGGAACCTCTTCAGCAGGGCAACCCACTGCTCACGTTGCCCAACGTGATCCTGTCGCCGCATACCGCGGGCACAACGAGCGAGGCGATGGACAACGGCCTGAACATGACCGTGGACAATGTCCTCAGTTTTCTGGCGGGCCGCGCCGAACACCGCGTCGTGTGATTCCCAGCACAATCGAGCAGTTGGGGCGCGGGCCTGCGAATTGACACCCTTCTCGGGGGCACCTTATACTCATCCGGTCTTTCTGGCCTGCCTGACCAGAGCCTGCTTTGCACGTCCAAGACGCTTGCAGGTATCAGCCATTCCAACTGCGCCAGGTAGCTGGAGTGCACGCAGGGTGGACCGGGATCTCCGGTCTGGCCTCATATCTAGATAGGGCAGACGTTGTGCGAGCGGATACACCGCTGGCAAGGAGGCACGAGTGTTTAGTTGGAAATTCGGCTACTTGAGGCCGGCCATAGGCCTGCTGCTCGGCGGTGCGCTGATCGCCGTCGTCGCGTGTGGTGGCGAGGAAGAGGCCACCCAGGCGCCGGCGCCAACGGCGAAGCCTGCGGCCACGGCAGCGCCTGCGGCCACGGCAAAGCCCGGGGCCACGGCAGCGCCTGCGGCCACGGCGGCGCCCGCGGCAACCGCAAAGCCTGCGGCCACGGCGAAACCCGCGGCAACAGCGACGGCCAAGCCCAGTGGGCCGGTAGAGGGTGCGATCAGCATCCCGGCGCCAAAGACTCCGTCAGGTGAGGCGGTCATCGCGGGATTGTTCGACGCCGTTGGCGACGAGAACGGCTTGAACAGAGCGCAGTCGCCGGAAACCCTGCACTACATGGGCATAGCTGAGACGATGTGGCTTCGCGGCACAGACGCCGACCCGGACGCCACTGTCGACTGGCTCTGTGTCGGCTGGGAGCTGACGGGCGACATGCCCACTCCGCATGCCAAGCTGACGATCCGCCAGGGCGTGCCGTTCCAGACCCAGTACGGCAACTTCGGCGAACTGACCGCCGAGGATGTCGCCTGGAGCATGAACGACGCCAACGCCGTGACGACGCCGGAGTCGATTCACGGGCAGGCGGGTGACTTCGCCGGCCTGTGGGGCGAGTGGACTGCGACGGACGACTACACGATCGAGTTCGACTTCGTGTCGTTCGACGCCACCTGGCGTGACGACTACCTGAACCAGAACGGCCAGGCTTTTACCGTCCTCAGCAAGAAGGCGTACGACGAGAATGGCGCCGATTGGTCGCGTGACCACATCGTGGCCACCGGTCCGTTCCAGCCGGTCCTCTGGGAGCGAGCGGCGAAGATGACCATGGAGGCGGTGGACGACCACTACCTCTTCACGCCCAAGACGGAGCGGATCACGCTGCTGGAGGTCTCCGAGGCTTCCACCCGGGCGGCCATGCTGAAGACAGGCGAGGTCGATATAGCGATCATCGAGCCGAAGGACGCAGGGCAGTTCACGGACGCCGGGTTCGGCGTAACGAGCGCCCACAGCGACACGCAGCTTGGCCTGTTCTTCTCCGGCAACCTGTGGGAGAAGACGCACGCCCTGACCGGTGAGCCGCTGGCCCGCGGGACCTACGTCCACGACCTTCCCTGGATCGGCAACCCCGACCAGGAAGGCGACATGGAGCAGGCCCGTGAGATCCGCCTCGCGCTGGCCCTGGCGTACGACCGGGAAGCCATCAACGATGCGCTGCTGTCCGGTCTCGGCCGGCCGGTGCACGTTGAGTACGTCCACATCGACCACCCGCGGTGGCAGTCGAAGTGGGAGTATGGCTACGACCCGGACGAATCGATCCGCCTGATCGAGAAACAGGACCTGGACTACCAGCAGGGTAGTGCGAACAAGTCCGCCGACAACCTGAACGGTAACGCGTTCGAGGTCTCGATCTACGTGGGTCCGGAGCTCGGCGGTGGCGTGAGCGTCACCGGTGAGGTCGGCGACGCGGTCGCCGGCTACTGGGCCGACATCGGCCTCCAGACCTTCGTGCTGAAGTTCTCCTACCAGACCTTCCGCCCGACGGTCGTGGGCCGCACGAACACCCATCCGTTCCTGACGTCCTGTGACAAGGGCAAGTCTGGTAACCCGTGGCACTTCCCGAAGGGCCTCGTGCAGACGAGCCTGACACGTGGCGGTTTCAGCTGCGCGTTCGAGTCGCCCGAGATCCTCCGCCTGTATCGGGCGGTGGGTGTAGAGGCCGACAAGGAAAAGGCCGCTGAACTGGTGGATGAGTACATCGAGTACGTGTACCACTGGGTGTTGCAGCCCGGCATCGTGCAGGTTCCTCAGCCGGTCATCTTCAACCCGAACAAGGTGAAGGCCTGGCCGATGAGGACCTCCGCGACCTCGGCGATGGTCAGCTACTGGAACCTGGAGCTGAAGTAGCTCCGGCAATTCCGGTGCTGTTCATCACCGAGCAGCGAACGGACGACGAGAAGGGACGGCCCGTCAAACCGGCGGGCCGTCCCTCTCGAAAAGCCTGGCTCGCTAGGATCAGGCTATGCGGGCCTAGGCCGCAGGGCAGACGCGCCGGCCTCGGGCCGCCTTTCCTGAACGGAGGGCAGCCTGCAGTGCATCTGGCATCATACGAACTGATACCTCGGGCGCATCCCGGATTCAAGTGGTCGACCCCGAGGTCGGGTACTCCACGGTGAAACCTCACATATGAGACGCTTCATCATCAGGCGGTTCTTTTTCGCCATCCTGACCATCATTGCCGCGACGGCTGTCGTCTTCAGCCTGTCGCGCGCCGCCGGCGACCCCATTCTGCTCTACGCGAAGCCGGGGGGCTACGGCTTCACGCCGGAGCAGGAAGAAGCTCTCAGGCGCAAGCTGGGCCTGGACAAGCCGGTGGTACTTCAGTACTTCATCTGGCTGGGTCAGGTAGGGCGGGGGGATCTGGGCAAGACGATCCTGGATGAGAAACCGGTCAGCCGCGTCGTGACGCAGAGGCTGCCCGCGACCCTGCAGCTGGCGGTCATGGGGTGGGTGGGGGCCACCATCTTCGGAATACCCCTCGGAGTGCTATCGGCAGTGAAACGCGGCACGGTGTGGGACTACATTGGAAGGGGGTTTGCGCTGTTTGGCCAGGCGCTCCCGCCGTTCTGGGTAGCCCTGGTCGGCATCATGATCTTCGCCGTCCTGCTCGACTGGCTGCCTGCTGGAACCAGGGGCACCGGCATGTGGGACTGGAAACACGCCCTCATGCCGGCCATCACAATGGGCTGGTTCGCGCTGGCGATCTACATGCGCCTGACGCGCTCGGCCATGCTGGAGGTCCTGGACTCTGAGTACATCAAGCTGGCGCGCATCAAGGGTGTGAGCGCGAGGACGGTCCTGTGGAAGCATGCTTTCCGCAACGCTCTGCTTCAACCCCTGACGGCCTCGGCGCTGCTGATGAGCGGGTTCATCCACGGCTCGGTCCTCGTGGAAACCGTATTCGCGTGGCCGGGCATGGGGCTAATGGCGATCAGGGCGGTGAACGATAACGACTTCCCGGTGCTGCTGGGCGTGGTTCTGATGTTCACGGTCATCTACGTGGTCGTGAACTTCGCCACCGACCTTGCCTATGCGTTCATCGACCCGCGGATCAGGTACGACTAGGAACAGGATGTGGTAGATACAACTGAACAGGCTGAAGAACGTTCGCCCGGCGTCGGCGCTGAGTCCGAGGCCGTTCTGGCGCGCCAAAGATCTGAAAGGCGGAGCCTGCCTTCTCTCATCTGGTATGTGGTGCGCCGGTGGCCGATCATACCTCTGTTCGTCATGGGGTTGCTTCTTGTCGGTGGCATCTTCAGCACCTGGGTCGCCCCGATGGACCCGATCAAGCAGAGCCTGGTTTCCCGGGAGCATCCACCCACCTGGGGCAGGGGCTACATCGACATCTGCTACGAAGAGGCGCACGACGTCGTCCCCGACGTAGCTGACTACGACCTGAGCACGAGCTCGGGGAAGACCGCGTACAACCGGGCCAAGCGCACCTATCACTCGGCCACTTCATACATCCTCGGCGGCGACCACCTCGGCCGCGACGTCCTGTCCCGGGTCATCGGCGGTGCGCGCGTCTCGCTGCAGGTGGTCAGCGTGGCACTGTTGAGCGGAGTTACGATCGGCACGCTCATGGGAATGGCGTCGGGATACTACGGCGGTTGGACAGACGAGATCCTGATGCGGATAGTCGACATGTGGCTGTCGCTGCCGTTCCTGCTGATTGCCATGGTGATAGCGTTGATCTTCGGCGCGAAGACGAGCACGGTGATTCTCCTGCTGGCCCTGCTGGCCTGGCCACCGTTCGTCCGGCAGGTGCGGGCGGACGCACTTGTCATCCGGAGCCGTGATTACGTGCAGGCGGCGCAGATCGCCGGGGCCAGCAACCTTCGTATCCTGTACAGGCACGTCCTGCCCGGCACCTACAGCACGGTTCTCGTAATCGCCAGCCTCAGGGT
>CAYYFS010000010.1:0-18221 GCA_964471055.1 uncultured Dehalococcoidales bacterium | reverse complement strand
GAAGGTGGTCGAAGTCGCTCCCTGTTGAGCGGTGACCAGATCGTGGCGCGCCAGGCCCTCGTAGGGCGTGGTGGGCACTACGTCCTTGCGGAACACGATGGCGGGTGGCATCGGACCTGACTCGGGTAGCCCGATCTCCGCCGAACTGTATGACCTGTTGGTCGTTGGGAAGGCCGTTACCATTCGGCACACGGCTCCAGAGTTGTTGACGAAGCCATGGGGCACGCGAGGCGGTGAGAGGATCGCGTCTCCCGCTCGCACAGTGAACCTCCGCCCCTCGTAGATCGCCTCGATCTCGCCTTCGACGATGTACTGGGTCTCTTCCGAGTCGCTCTCTGGATGGGTGTGATAGGGACAACTGGAGCCGGGCGACCAGAACAGGTCACCTATCTTGAGTCGAAGAGCCCCGGTTTCGGCGTCTGCCACCGTGTATCGCTCGACACCCGGGAACAGCGTTTTCTTCTCCTGGTCGGCGCGTCTGAGAATGGCCACTGCGTTCTCCTGCAATCGGGTCGCTCTGCCTGAGAGCACGATTGTAGCGGCGTTCTCCGCGGTGGACAAAGGACGGCAGGGCGGTGCCGGCGCAACGCTCAGGTGCGCAGGAAACCATCGAGCTGACCCCGATCTTCCAGCTCGGTCCAGGCGTCCCGGAAGTCCTGGTTCCACCTGTCCGTGTAGGGGCTTTCCAGCATGGCCCAGTACACGCTCGGGAACGTGATAATCGCGTCCGCTCCCTCGGTGTATGCGATGTGCGCGTGGGCCGCGTCCCGAATGATGCCGCCCATGATGCCGGGCGCGCCGGGCCGATCCCGGAATACGCCGGCGATCTCGCGCACGAGTCTGTAGGCGTCGCCGCCCCAGGCGTGGGTCGGGCCGATGAACGGCGCGACCCAGGTGGCTCCCGCAGCCGCCATCAGGATCGCCTGGTTGAGCGAGAACACAGTCGTGGCCATCGTGGGGATACCGCGGCTGTGGAGGGCCGCGACGGCGCGAATGCCGACCGGCTTCGTCACGCACTTGACCATGACCCGGTCCGACATGGCAATGGCCACATCAGCCGCGTACATGAAGTCTTCGTACGTGTCCCCGTCGACCTCCACGACAAGATGTTCCGGATCCAGTTCCAGGTATCGCTCCAAGAGCGCCCGCAGGTCTTTGACCTTGCGTGCTTCGTCGTTGAGGATGATGTTGTTGGTGATGATCCCGGAGATGCCCAGGCACATCATCTCCCGGATCTCATCAGGGTCACCCTGCAGCCAGATCTGCGGGCCCGGCATGCGGCCTGCGTCCTCCATAGAAGACCTCCCCACGCTCCGGCGAGACGGTCCGAATGGGAGCGGCATCGCCCGGCGTTGCGCGCATGATAGGTCCGCCCGAAAAGCGGGTCAACCGTAGAATCGCGGGCCACGACAAGAAGGCGCCCGAGTTCCCTGTGGGCGAGGCCGCGGGGCCCGGGTGCATCGAACAAGCGCGGTCGGGAAAGCCCCGCACAACATCAGGGGAAGCGCGCTGCTGGTGGCGGGGCCGCAACCGCAGGCGGTAGAATGCTCCGGGCCTGCAAAGGCGCATTCGCTCGCCTGCAAACGCGGTAACCCGCACCGTAGCGAACGTTGGATGCAACTTCTGAGCAGGCCGGCGATGGATTCGGGCCGGTTGCGAAGGGACGAAGCGCATGTTCTACGACACCTCCAATTTCAAGAAGCCGCTCACCGGGACAAGGGATGACCGCACGCACGCGGTAGTCGTGATACTGCCCCGGGAATCGAAGCGGCTCCTCGCGAACGCTGTCCTGCAGCTCCCCGAGGTGAAGAGCGTGCTGGAGTCCGGCTGGTTCGTCGTGTCCCGCGGAATCACTCCCTCCTACATAGTCGAAGAACTCACAGGCGACCGCCTCACTACGGGCTACGCCACGGCGGGCATCGTGACCGAGGGTCGCCTGGGCAGTACCGTCGAGGCGAAGCGGCTCGGCCCCTGGGTGTTCAAGGACGGGAAGCTCTCAGAGATCCCTGCACCAGAGGCGCTCGCCCAGTTCACCGCCCGCGACGTGTCGGTGAAAGGCGCGAATGCAGTCGACACTGAGGGCAACGTCGGCGTGCTGGCCGGGAACGACATCGGCGGCACAGTCGGAGGTGTGTGGCCGACCGTTGCGTCGCGCGGTTGCCACTGGATCACACCGGTCAGCCTGGAGCGGCTGATCGTCGGGAAGATCGATGATGCTGCCCGTGCCACAGGCAACTACCTGTGGGACCTCGCGATGGGTGGGGTCGCCGGGCTGATGCCCATCGGAATCGCCGACGTGGTGACGGAAATCCAGGCGCTCGAGATACTGACAGGAGTCACCGCAACACACGTGGCCTCCGGGGGCGTGCTCGGTTCCGAGGGCGCGGTCATTCTGGCGCTCGAGGGAGACAAGGCAACCGTCACGGAGGCTTTCGAGCTGGTCGAAAAGCTCAAGGCAGAAGAGGAGATCGACAAGCCCGACCTCGAGCAGGAGAAACGAGTCCCCGATACGGCTCCCAAACGCTAGACAGCACGGCGAGCGGTCCGGCCGACCGGTTTGCCGCTGCCGCGCACGACTCGTCGGCCAGCGAGTCGCACGGACGCCCTTCCTGACGGGAGGGCGTCCTCGCGCCGGGCAGCGTCGCTCTGGCGTACACTCCCGCTGGCGCGGAGCGGGTAGGCCACGCGCCCATGGCTCGGAGGCGGCCGATTCTCCGCCGGACCCGGAAGGAGCTAGCTATGTCCCTGGCCAACACCGCCCGCGTCATGTTCGCGAAGACGCGGGTGGCGACCAACTCCGTTTTCCACGATTCGGATCGCCCGAGCCACATCACACTGGATGTCGTCCCGGAGTGACTGACCCGGCTAGTCCGACGGCCGCACGTGCCTCTCGACAGGCGTCTTTCCGTGCAGGAAATCGAAGTCGCAGCCGTCCTGGGCCTGCGTGACATGGTCGATGTACAGCCTGCCGTATCCCCGGTCGAAATGCGGCTCCGGCGGTTGCCAGGTCTGTCGTCGCCGCTCCAGCTCCCGCTCGTCCACGAGCAGGTCCAGGCGTCGGCCAGGCACGTCCAGGTCGATCTCGTCTCCGTTCTGTACCAGAGCCAGCGGCCCACCGATCGCAGCTTCCGGTGACGCGTGCAGCACGATTGTCCCGAACGCGGTGCCGCTCATTCGGGCGTCCGAGATGCGAACCATGTCCCGCACGCCCTGTTCCAGCAGTTTCTTCGGGAGCGGGAGGAAGCCCCACTCGGGCATGCCTGGCCCACCGACCGGCCCGGTATTCTTCATCACGATCACGTCGTCCGCCGTCACGTCCAAGTTCGGATCGTCGATTCGCGCTCGGAGATCCCCTGCCGAGTCGAACACAACGGCGCGACCCCGATGCCTCATCAGCTCCCGTGAGGCCGCTGTCTGCTTGATGACAGCCCCGTCCGGCGCGAGCGAGCCCTTCAGAACCGCGAGGCCGCCCTCGGGGTGGATCGGGCTGTCGAGCGTGTGGATCACGTCGTCGTTGAAGCAGCCGGCGTCTGCGGTGTTCTCCGCGAGGGTTCGGCCGTTGATGGTCATCGCGTCCATGTGGAGAAGCGGCGCCAGCCGGTTGAGGACCGCGGGCATCCCGCCGGCGTAAAACAGATCCTCCATCAGGTAGTCGCCGCTGGGCTTCAGGTTCACGATCATCGGCGTCGTGCGCGATAGCTCGTCGAACTTCGAGAGCGGCAGCTCGATGCCCACCCGGCCGGCCACGGCAGCCATGTGGACGACGCCGTTCGTCGAGCCGCCGGTGGCCAGAAGTGTCCGCAACGCGTTCTCGAACGCGTCTTCCGTCATGATTTCCGAGGGCCTGACGCCCCGCCGCACCAGGTCCACGGCCATACGACCGGTCTCCTCCGCCATGACCCCGCGCCTGGCGTCGGCGCCGGGCAGGGCAGCAGAGCCGGGCGGCGACATGCCGATGGCTTCGAGGATCGCGGCCATGGTGGAAGCGGTCCCCATGGTCATGCAGTGGCCGGGCGACCGGTAGATCGCCGCCTCCATGGAGTCGTACTCCTCCTGCGTAATGGTTCCCGCGCGCAGCTCGGCCCAGTACCGGCGGCAGTCCGTACACGAGCCCAGTTCTTCGCCCTGCCAGTTGCCTTTCAACTGCGGTCCGCCTGTCAGCATGATCGCCGGCATGTCTGCGCTGGCGGCGCCCATGAGCATCGCCGGGGTTGTCTTGTCGCAACCGCACAGGAGGACCACGCCGTCGATCGGCAAGCCGCGGATCATCTCCTCAACGTCCATCGCCATCAGATTTCGACAGAGCATGGACGTGGGGGTCAGGAAGAACTCGCCGAGGGAGATGGTGGGGAACTCGAGCGGGAACCCACCCGCTGCGATTACGCCGCGCTTCACGTGCCACGCAAGCTCACGCAGGTGGATGTTGCAGTGATTAGCCTCACTCCAGGAGTTGGCGATGCCGATGATCGGCTTGTCCCGGAACGACTCTTCCGAAAACCCTTCGTTCTTCAGTGCCGCCCTGTGGAGGAAGCCTTCGAGGGTTCGCGGCGCAAACCATCCGGCACTGCGGAGAGCGGCAGTGCCGCTTTCTGGACTGATTGAGCCGACGTTGGTCATTGCATCTCACTCAAGATTGAAGGTTTCTGGATCAGGGAAGGGGTTGGGCCAGGAGCGCGGCGAGTTTAGCACGGGTGCCACAGGCACACTTCGGTGACCGCGTGCGGGACCCCGAACCCGGCTGCACAGGTATCATCGTTTCCGCCAAGGAACGTTACAACGGAGAAGGCGGGCGGAGATGACGGAAAGCGGTGCCGTGAACACCAGGTTCCCCGCGATCGAGGTATCGGGCAGCCCTCATGAGATGGGGCGGCAACTCGGCGAGGCGATGCGCGATGAGATCCGCGACCTCATGGCGATCGTCGTCGACCGGGTCAACGAAGGGCCCGGAGGGAGCACGTACACCTACGAACAGGGACTGGAAGTAGCCTCATCCTCCATCGCACCAGCCGAGGCGTACGCCCCACATCTTGTCGAGGAGCTGCGCGGCCTGGCCGAAGCCGCGGATGTCCCGCTCGAAAAGGTGATGCTGGTCAACGTGCGGAACCAGATTCCGTTCGCGCTTCGCGGTGGCTGCACAGCGGTTGCCGTCGAGTCAAAGGCAAGCGCCTCAGGGGCGGGGGTGATCGGCCAGAACTGGGACAATGATCCGGCCATGGAGCCGTTTTCGGTCGTTCTGACACGGCGCCCGGAGAATGCACCGGCCCATGTCTGCTTCTGCCAGCCGGGCGTGATCGGATACATCGGCTTCAACGAGGCCGGCATCGCCGTGTGCCTGAACACACTGGTCGCGCCCGCCGCGGGCAGGGGAGTGCCCTGGTACTTCACCGTCAGGTCGGTGTACGAGGAGAGCAGCCTTGACGGCGCGGTGGCGCAGGTCAATCGGGCCGAAAGAGCGATACCCAACAACGCGGCGATGCTGACGCCGGAGGGTGCGGCCGATCTCGAAGTAGCTGCCGATGCGGTCCACGTGCTGCGCGGGGACGACCGTGGAATCCTCGTCCACACAAACCACTGGCTGCATCCGGATGCGATCGCGATCAACGACTTCTTTCCCGAGCTGATCCAGTCCCGGGGGCGGCTCGAGAGGAGTCAGGCCCTGCTTTCGGAGATTCTTGGTCCGGTTTCAGTCGACGACCTGAAGCGGCTTCTGTCCGACCATGACGGTTATCCGCGGTCGATCTGCCGCCACGCGAACGATGATCCCGGGACCGGCTCCTGGACAAGCGTCGTGTCGGTCATCATGGAGCCCTCTGAGGGTCGGCTGCACCTCACGCGAGGCAACCCGTGTGAGAGTCCGTACGAGGTCTACCGGCTCGACTGAGCACTGAAGCGTCGGAGCGACACGCAGAAGATGCGACTTGGCAAACAGGCACTGATCGGGGCTGTACTCGGGTTCGCGGTCGGTGTCGCGTTCACGATCGTGTCGGTCTTCCGCTACGACGCGGAGGAGACGACTCTGGGGGAAGTAGTCGGCGCGGGCCTGCTCATCGGCGTGCCGGTCGCCGTCATTCTCGGAACCCTTGCCGGGCACCTCCTGGGCAGACTGGTTTCGCCGCCGCCGGATTGACGCAGGGCGGAGGGATCAGGACCGGCGCGGCCAGAGGCGGATGAGCAGAGAACGCAGCCAGGCGGCCAAGCGCTCGCTCACGCCGCGGACGTCCGTCACGCTGCGCCTGCGCCGGTTGGTGCCGCATTCGACGCACGTGCAGTAGGGCGGATGGCTGCCACCCCTGTAGCTTCGTTCGTCCATTGAGAATCCGTTCCCGGGCGCCGCCGAAACACTCGCCGCCAACCCGCGCCTAGGCTACGTGCGCTCAATGAGCACGGTCAATCGCGTCGCTGACAGTTTGCTTGCGACCGCCCGGTGTGCCACGGCAGTTTGGCGGTAGGAGGGGGCTCTACCTACGATGCCCGCGACCGCCCCGCTCGGAGGAGGAGTCGCGTGCTGGCCAAGACGAAGACGTGCGCTGTCGTGGGGCTCGACGGATTCGTCGTCGAGGTCGAGGTGGACATCTCCCCGGGCCTGCCGGCCTTCAACATCGTGGGGTTGCCCGATACCGCTGTTCAGGAGTCCCGCGAGCGGGTTCGAGCGGCGATCCGCAACTCGGGAGCCGAATTCCCGATGCGCCGGATAACCGTTAGCCTCGCGCCGGCCGATCTCAAGAAGAGCGGACCGTCGTACGACCTGCCCATTGCGATCGGCATCCTCCTCAGCGCGGGACAGATACCGGACCGCATGAATGGCTCCCTCCTGCTCGGCGAGCTTGGTCTGGATGGAGCCCTCCGGCCGACGCAGGGCATCCTGCCGATGGTGGCCGTGGGGAAGGGCGAAGGGTTCAACACAGCCTTTGTCCCGTCGATGAACGCGGCGGAAGCCGCCCTGGTGGAAGGCGTCAAAGTGATGCCGGTGCTGGAGCTGTCACAGCTCGTGGCACACCTGCGATCCGAAGCCGACCTCGGCCCCTATGACAGCTCGGCCAACGGTGCTCCGGCCGAAGCCCGGCAGGGCCAGCGCCTGCCGGACCTTGGCGACGTGCGGGGCCAGGAGCACGCCAAGCGTGCGCTCGAGGTGGCGGCAGCCGGCGGCCACAACATGTTGATGACCGGGCCGCCCGGCAGCGGCAAGACGCTGCTGGCCCGCTGCCTGCCATCCATACTGCCGCCCATGACCCAGGAGGAATCGCTCGAAGTCACCAAGATCTACAGCGTGTCGGGGTTGCTACCCTCAGGCAGTCCGCTGATCAGCGAACGGCCGTTCCGGGCCCCGCACTACACCATCTCGAACGCGGGCCTGGTGGGCGGCGGAGCGACACCAAGACCCGGCGAGATCACCCTGGCCCACCGGGGCGTGCTGTTCCTGGACGAGCTGCCTGAGTTCGGCCACGCCGTCCTCGAAGTGCTGCGGCAGCCCGTAGAGGACAAGGTGGTCACCATCAGCCGTGCCCAGGGCACCGTCACGTTCCCCGCCAACTTCATGTTCGTCGCCGCCATGAACCCCTGCCCGTGCGGCTACCACGGCGATCCGGACAAGCCATGCACCTGCGCGCTCAGCGCGGTGTCCCGGTACCAGAAACGCATCTCAGGTCCGATGCTGGACCGCATCGATATCTTCGTGGATGTACCTCGTGTGGAGTACGAGAAACTCGTAGAGCCCCCTGGCGACAGTTCGTCCGAACAGGTGAGCGGCCGCGTGGCTGAGGTGCGGCAGCGCCAGAGGGCCCGGTTCGCAGATACGGGGCTGGCGTCGAACGCCGAAATGGGTCCGGTAGAGGTATGGGAACACTGCAGGGTGGAAGAGTCCGCCGAGACGCTACTCAAGATGGCCATGAACCAGCTCAGCCTGTCGGCCCGCGGTTTCCATCGGGTCCTGAAAGTGGCGCGAACGATCGCGGACCTCGCCGAATCTGATCGGATCCTGACCGCCCACGTGGCGGAGTCGCTGCAGTACCGACCCCGGTCACTGCTCTAGCGCCCGGCGGCGCACGCCCGGTTCTCAACCATGTGACAGGCGGTACAGGCGCCCGGCTCCGCGAGGCGCGCCGCGGTCGCTATACTCTGCGGACCGGCCTCAGCCCCTATCACGGAAACACGCCATGCCCCGTTCGCTGTTACGCGAGATCGTCATCACGCCCGGCGCCCGCACGCCCCTTGGAAGGTTCGGCGGCGGACTGTCCGGCGTTCCGGCTACCAGCCTCGGCGCGGTGGCCATCAACGCCGCGATCGAGCGCGCTCACCTGCCGAAGGACGCAGTGGACTACGTGATCATGGGCGACATGCTGACCGCGGGCCTGGGACAGGCGCCGGCGAGACAAGCCGCTATCGAAGCGGGCATCCCAGACTCCGTCTCAGCCCTGACGGTCAACAAGGTGTGTGCGTCCGGTATGTGGGCCGTAGTGCTGGCCGCGCAGGCGATCCAGGTAAGAGACGCGGAGTTCGTGGTCGCGGGCGGCATGGAGAACATGAGCAGAGCGCCGCACCTGCTGCAGAACAGCCGGACGGGGCACCGGATGGGCGACGCCAAGCTCATCGACCATATGGTGCACGACGGCCTGTGGTGCCCTTTCGAAAATCGGGCGATGGGTGGTTCCGCGGAGACCGTGTCGGACATGTACGCCATCAGCCGCGAAGAGCAAGATCAGTTTGCGCTTCGGAGCCATCGACTGGCCTGTGCGGCCGCAGACGAAGGCAGGTTTGCGGAGGAGATCGTGCCCGTGGAGGTCGCCGGAAGGCGCGGCTCCACTGAAGCCATCGCGGTGGACGAAGGTCCCCGGCGGGACACCAGCCTGGAGCGGCTGGTCAAGCTGCGGCCGGCGTTTCCACCCGGCGAGCGGGTGACGGCCGGCAATTCGTCTCAGATCAGCGACGGCGCGGCCGCCCTGGCCGTACTGAGTGGAGACCGGGCGCTGTCCCTGGGCGTGGAGCCAGTGGCGAGGATCGTCGGCTACGCTCACGCCGCGAATGAACCCGGGAAGCTGTTCGACGCACCTCGCATCGCGGTGGGCAACCTGCTAGACCGCACCGGCGAGCGACTGGAGGACTTCGATCAGATCGAAGTGAACGAGGCGTTTGCGGCTCAGGCCCTGGCCAACGGCAAGGCGCTTGGCTGGGATTGGGATCGCGTGAACACCGGGGGCGGCGCGATAGCGCTCGGGCATCCCGTTGGCGCCAGCGGTGCGCGAATCCTGGTCACACTGCTCCACGGCCTCCGGCAATCGGGGGGGACGCACGGTCTGGCCGTCATATGCCACGGAGGCGGAGGCGCGGCCGCCATGAGCGTGGAGACTGTCTGAGAGACGGCACCTTCCCCCGCGCCGTCTCGTAGAGGAGCCGGGATCCGTACTCCCGCACATCGCCGAGGAGAAACCATGGCGCTCGACATCGACAACATGAGCGTACTCGACCGCAGGCGCATCGAAGCCCTGGTACTGACCCCGTTGATTCGAGCTTTTCAGAAGGAATTGGGCGTGGAGCGCGCGAATGCCGTCGCACGGGGTGTGCTGGAAAGTATCGCCCGCGAGCAGGGCAGGCGGCTGCGGGAAAGGGTGGAGGGCGGCGACCTGAAAGCGTTTGCGGCGAACAAGGAGGCGTGGCGCAGAGACGGCGCTCTGGAAACCGAGGAGATCGCGGGTGAGTCGGACCGCTATGAATTCAACGTTACCCGATGCCGCTACGCTGAGATGTACACCGAACTGGGTTGTGCCGACCTGGGCACCCTCCTCTCCTGCTCCCGCGATTTCGCCTTTCCGGAGGGTTTCAATTCAGACATCGAGCTGACCCGCAGTCAAACCATCATGGAGGGTGCGCCGATGTGCGATTTCCGATACAGCTTGCTGCCCGTCGACCGCACCGCGGGCTCGGCGGAGCGCGACAGCAACTCGAACAGGTAGGGTGCAGCGGCTGAATGGTCGGACGCGCGTATCATGAGAGTACCGGGCAGAAACGTCCTGGACGGCGCGGCCACAACACGGGTCAGACCGTCCCGTTCGAATCGACAAACACGCCGTGACAGACGAAGGAGCCGTTGATGGCGGGCTTCGGCGACGACACAAGGTCCGACCTCACTCTCTGCATATTCCCGCATCTGAGGGAGTTTGTGGTCGTGGACGCGCGGGCCGGTCTCCCCGACCGGCCCAGGGTCTGTACGCTTGCTGTCGATGAAGTACTGGCCGACAACTTCTACACAGAAGTCGAGCGCGAATTCGCATCGCTCCTCAAGCGCGGGGAAAGCCCGTTTCTCACCCTGATGAGCATTTCTCAGGAAGTGGAAGGAATGGTCCGCGCCCGCGTCCTCCGCTCCATCCTTTCGAGGGTGAACAGCGATGTCGATAGGGAGGCGGGAGACGGCTCGGCGGGTGTCGCGGTCGTCTTCTTCACGGGCCCGCTGCTCGCTATGGACAGGGCGCAGCTACACCATGCTGCCGCCGAGTTGTTCGGCGACTCCCTGCCTGCCGATCTCGTCGACACGTGCGTGGAGCAGGTGAGCGCTCTGGTTCGGGCCGAGAAGGAGGCCGACACTACCGCCTCCCGCACCGATCTACCCGGCCTCATCCGGGGCGAAGGCAGTCGCTACGTGACCCTGTGGGAGAGTGGAGAACGGGACTGAACCCGCGCCCGTCCCAACGGGCGTAGGCCTGGGCGTGCGGCTTATAATCCGCAAAGCTTCGTCCCGCCGCCCGCCACGCGTCCCGTAGTCACGCCGCCCATTCCGAACGACTCCTACCTCGACTCTGCGAGGTTCGCTGCGTGAGATCTCTCTTCGGCAATCCGGAGCCCGACACATTCCTGGCCTGGTTCGCCGACCATGGCATCTGGGTCGTGCTCATCGCGCTCGGCGCCGTCATCGGCTGGCTCGTTGTACGTCACTACACGAGAAAGCTCCTGAACCGGGCCGTCGACACTCTCGAAGATCTCGAACTGGACGCGCCGGTGAAGGCCCGTTTCAACCTGGTCGGCTTCCTGCTGGAGAGTGCGGTCACGGCCATCGTGGTGGGCATCGCCGCCGTGCTCGGCATCCTGGCGGTGCTCGGGCAGGACATCGATCCGGCCCTCGAGTGGTTGCGGCAGGTCGGCGGGAACATCGCGAGCTGGTTTGGCAGTCACGGAGTACGGCTCATCCTGATCGTCGTTCTGGGATGGGCCGCGATGCAGATGGTGCGCAGGTTTCTCCCCGGCTTCGTCGGCTCCGTAATGCTCCGCGGCACATCCGCGGCGGACCGCGACGAGGCGTCGAAACGATCCGACACGCTGTCGGCCGTGTTCGCCGGTGTAGCGAACATACTCATAGTCCTCATCATCATATTCACGATCCTCACGGAGCTGAACGTGCCCGTCGGCCCGGTCCTTGGCGGGTTCGGCATCGCGGGAATCGCGGTCGGGTTTGGCGCCCAGCACCTGGTGCGCGACCTCATCTCCGGGGTTCTGATAATCGTTGAGAACCAGTACCGCCAGGGAGATGTCGTGGAGATCGCGGGAAAACGGGGCCTGGTTGAGAGTGTCAACCTGCGACGGACCACCATGAGGGACCTGGACGGGATCGTCCACACCATCCCGAACGGCGAAATCACCCTCACATCGAATTTCACGAAACTCTGGTCGCGCATCCATCTGGATGTCCAGGTCGCGTACAAAGAGGACATGCAGCACGTGTTCGACGTGTTGAATCGCATCGGTGACGAGATGGCGCAGGACGCCTACTACGGTCTGATGATCATCGAGCCGCCGCAGGTGTTACGGGTCAACTCGTTCGACGATTCCGGGATTTCAATCAAGGTGCTCGGGGTCTGCAAGCCTATGACCCAGTGGGAAATCATGGGCGAGATGCGAAAGCGCATCAAGAAGACGTTCGACGATGAGGGGATCGAGATACCGTTCCCTCACCGGACGGTCTACTGGGGAGTCGGCGCACACCCCACGGAAGGCAGCCAGGGAACCCAGCAGGTGGAGATACCTGCTCCGTCGACAGCGGACGACATCGTTGCCGCCGAGAAGCTGACGCCCGAGGACCGCGAGGCCGCGATGAGGGAGATGGTGCTCGCAGCGAGGGCCGTCCAGGAGCGCCGTGCGGTCGAGGAAGCTGCCGGCCTAACGCTAACGGAGGAGCAGCGGCGCGAGGCAGAGGAACTGGAACGCATAGACGCGGACGGCGAATAGCCCTGTCGCCGCAAGAGGTGCCCTCAGCGCGCGGGGTCCAAAGGATTCGATCGGCTCCTTCACACCGAAGATATCGGGACTCGGACACCGGACAACCACGGGCTCGTCTGCTGATTCGTTGACACTCGCCGAAAGGCGCAAATACAATTCGACACTGTTCACACCGGCCTTCCTAGGCCCGACGGCGCGCCGGAGCTACAGGGCGCCCCGAACCTGCATGAGCGTGGAGGGCGAGTCCCCAGGGGCCGCCCTCCACTGTCGTTTCGCCGGATACCCGGCCACCAGTTCGCACTGAATGAGGAGCGTGGGCAAGCACATGCCTCGGCCGACGACCGGGGATGAGATTCGTGAGGCGTTTCTGCGCTTCTTCGAGGTGCGCGATCACTTGCGTCACGCGCCCGCCGCCCTCATCCCCGCCGGCGATCCCACCCTTTTGCTCACCAATTCCGGAATGGCCCAGTTCAAGGCCTACTTCTCCGGTGAGGCTGAACCACCTAGCCCACGCATCACGACCGTCCAGAAGTGCTTCCGAACCACGGACATCGAAGAGGTCGGCGACGCCACACACCTCACGCTGTTCGAGATGCTGGGCAACTTCAGCTTCGGTGATTATTTCAAGCAGGAGTCCTGCGAGTGGGCGCTGGAGTTCATGACCGGCGTCCTCGAGTTCCCTGAAGAACGGCTCTACATCACGATCCACGATACCGACGACGAGGCGGAGGAGATCTGGCTCAAACTGGGAATCCCCGCGGATCGGATCAGCAGGTTCGGGGACGACGAGAACTGGTGGGGCCCTGCGGGCGATGAGGGGCCGTGCGGGCCGTGCAGCGAACTGCACTACTATCGGGGGGACATGGCCCGTGTCCCGTGTCCGGGCGATCCCCGGCCGGACGGATGGGGTCCGAACCTGCACGAGGACTTCACAGAGCTGTTCAACCTGGTGTTCACGCAGTACTACCACCATACGGACGGCACGCGGACCGAACTGCCCAGGAAGAACATCGACACCGGTCTCGGCCTGGAACGCACGGCCGTCGCGCTTCAAGACGTGTCGAGCGTCTACGAGACCGACGTTCTGCGCCCCCTTGTGCAGAAGGCGGAGGAGCTTTCGGGCAAGAGGTGGGGCGAGGACACGCAGACCGATAGCGCCCTGGCCGTGGTCGCCGAGCACTCCCGGTCGGCGGCGTTCCTCATCGCGGACGGGGTAACGCCCGAGAACACCGGCCGGGGCTATGTGCTCCGCCGCCTGATTCGCCGGTGCGTGCGCTTCGGCCGGCAGATCGAGCTCGAAGGGCCGTTTATGGGCGACATCGCCGGAGTCGCGGTGGAACTGATGGGCCATGCATATCCGGAACTTCCAGAGCAGGCCGCTTTCGTTTCGCGAGTGCTGGAGCTAGAGGAGACGCAGTTCGCGGCGACCGTCGACCAGGGCACGCGAAAACTGACGTCGATCATCGACGAACGAGAATCCGCGACCGCTGCGATTCCGAAGTTGAAGATCACGGGATTTCAGTGGGATGCGCCCGACCTCACAGAAGACGTCCGGGCGGCGGAGAGCCTGGTGGAATCCACCGATACGGCCTCGTGGAACGATACAGGAGACCTGTTCGTCCGAGAGATGCAAAGCCTCGCCAGCGCTAGCGATACGACTTCGGAAACGATGCAGACGTGGTGGGACGCGAAGACGAGCTCGGACTGGAAGCTGTCAATCACAGGCTACGAAGCGTTCTATCTGAGCGACACCTACGGCTTCCCGATCGAGGTCACCGAGGAAATCGCCGGCGAGCACGGCATGACGGTGGATCGCGATGGTTTCGAACGGGAAATGGAGCGGCAGCGCCAGCGCGCCCGCGCCTCGGCCCAGTTCGGCGGCGACGCTGCTATCGTGCGCGCGTTCGACGAGATGGGCATCCAGGCAACAGCTTTCGTCGGCTACGACTCGCTGGAGGCGGACACGATTGTCGTCGGTTTGGTGCGGGACGGCAGGCCGGTGCAGGAGGCAGCCGAAGGCGACACCATCGACCTCCTGCTGGAGGCCACGCCGTTCTACGCCGAGGCCGGCGGGCAGGTGGGCGACCGCGGCTTGATCGAGAGCGAAGAAGTGTCAGTCAAGATCGGCGACACGCGTAGCCCCGCGCAGGGAATCACGGTCCACCACGGCCACGTCCGGCAGGGCAGGGTGGCGGTGGGCGATGCCGTGTCGGCTCGTGTTAATACGGCTGTCCGCGAGCGGATCAGGGGCAACCACACGGCGACGCACCTGCTACACGCCGCCCTGCGACAGGTCCTCGGCAGCCATGTCCGACAACACGGCTCCCTGGTAGCGCCGGACAGGCTGCGATTCGATTTCACTCATGTCAGCGCGGTCACTCGGGACGAGCTGTTCGCAATCCAGCGACTCGTAAACGAGAAGATCCGCCAGAACCTACCGGTCCGGCACACGGAGACGACCCACCGCGAAGCGATCGACGCGGGTGCCCTGGCGTTCTTCGGCGACAGGTACGGCGATACGGTGCGCGCTCTGCGGATCGGTGACGGCGAGACCTTCAGCCACGAGCTGTGCGGCGGCACACACTGCGGAAGCACGGGCGAGATCGGCTCGCTGTTCATCGTTTCCGAGTCCAGTGTCGGCGCCGGCCTGCGCCGCATCGAGGCCGTCACGGGGACGGGAGCCGAGGAGCTGGCCGCTGAGCGCTTTGGCGTTCTGGATAGCCTGTCAGCGAGATTGCATTCGCCCGTCGAAACCCTGGATGACAGAGTCGACTCGCTCTTGCATGAGCTGGATTCCGCGAGACGGCGCCTTGCCGATCTCGAAAGACAGGCCCTGTTCGGCGGCGGCGCCGTACGGTCCTCCGCAGCCACGGCGCTGCTCGACAGCCTGTCGGAGGAGCTGGAGCGGCGAGGGCACACAGAAGAACGGTCAATCGTCGTGGAACGGGACGCCCCTGTGGGCAGGGACGGAACACTCAGAGCGGACCTCGTCGCGCGCTCGGAAGACCAGAGCCCCGCTGTGGCGTACGTCATCCGGGAGGAGGCTGCAGTCGAGCAGCTTCGTGAGTTGGGAGACCGCTATCGGAACTCGATGGAGGCGATGGCAATACTCCTGGCGCAACCGGTTGGGGCTGAAGAGCGGCCCGCGGTCATCGTCATGCTGACGCCGGACCTGGTCGAAATGGGGCTCGACGCATCGCGCATCGCGCGCTCCATCGGCCAGTCGATGGGCGGTGGTGGCGGCGGTCGAGCGGATGTCGGTCAGGCCGGCGGCCGGGACTCCAGCCGGTTGGCAGAGGCCCTTTCCAGTGCCGTGGACATCGTCGCGGAGAGCGGCGAGGGCGTGCAGCAGGGCTAGGGGAGGGCGCGACGCCACCAGAGCACCCCGAAGGCGGCACCCGCGTCCTCGCGCTGGATGTAGGCGAGGCGCGAATCGGTCTTGCGGTGTCCGATCCGATGGGTGTTCTCTGCACACCCCTGGACGCGCTGACCCGCACCGGCACCGAAGAGGACATCAGCCGCTTGCTTGAGATCGCCGATACCAGAGGCGCGTCTCGTATCGTCGTCGGCCTCCCACTCACCATGGCAGGAGAACGGGGGACCCAGGCCCGGTCGGTGCTCCGGTTCTGCTCTGAATTGCGGCGGCACACCGACCTGCCCGTCCATACCGCGGACGAACGCCTGACCACAGTCGAAGCCGAGGCGCGCCTGCGCGAATCGGGCGTGCAACCGAGCCGCGAGAGAGGCCGCGTTGACTCTGCGGCGGCCGCGCTCATACTGGAAACGTACCTGGCCACACGCAGGAGTGATAGGAAGACCGGCGGCGCACCGCTGGAATAGAGCGGCCGCACCAGGGCAAGGAGAAACAGGGTTCCACATGTCGAAACGCATGGGCATCATCGGCTACCCGCTGGGGCACACTCTTTCACCGGCATTCCAGCAGCCGGCGCTCGACCATCTCGGCATCGACGCCGTCTTCGAGGTCTGGCCGACGCCCCCGGACGAGCTTGCCGAGCGCGTCGCGTCGCTCAGGGAGCCCGACTGTTTCGGCGGCTGCGTCACGCTGCCCCACAAGCAGGCCGTGATGCCCATGCTGGACTCGATCGACGAAACGGCAAGCGTGATCGGTGCTGTGAACTGGATAGTCAACGCGGAAGGGAAGCTGACGGGGCACAACACGGATGCGCCCGGCTTCCTCCGGTCGCTCAGGGAAGAAGCCGGGTTCGACCCCGGCGGCTGCAACGCCGTCCTCTTCGGTGCCGGGGGTGCTGCCAGAGCCGTCATGTATGCCCTTCGCGACGCGGGCTGCTCCCGGCTGACGATAGCGAACCGCACCGTGGAGAGAGCGGAGGCGCTGGTCGCCGACATGACCAGCGGGCGCTTCCGTCCCCGGGCCGGCTCTCTGGACAGGGACGAGCTGGCGGACACCGTCCCCTACGCGGAGCTTCTGGTGAACGCCACGGCGATGGGAATGGCCGGCGGTCCGATGCTGGAAGTCTCCCCGGTCACCGCCGATCTCATTTCGAGCAGGGCGCTCGCCTACGATGTCGTTTATTCGCCACCCATGACTCCGTTTCTCCGGGAGGCGGAAGCTGCGGGCGGGCGCACGGCCAGCGGGCTGTCGATGCTCGTATACCAGGGTGTGGTCGGCTTCGAGCTCTGCACGGGCAGAGAGGCCCCGGTGGACGTGATGACGGCGGCCATGAAGGCAGCCGCAGCCAGCAGCCGAGCGAATCGCTGAACGGAACGTCGTCGCTGCGGGAGGCCGTGTGAATCGAAACACTCCCGTAGTCTGGCACCTCGGATAGCCGTAGAGCGACCCCACTGCACGACGGGGCCGGGTCTCCCTGCTCGCCTATAATGGCCGGGCTGCGGATCGTTCGAGGGACGCTGCCCTCGTTCCGTTGAGGTACGACTCCACCATCCCGGGGGATTGCGTTGCTCCGCTTCCTGACCGCGGGCGAATCACACGGTCCCGGCCTTACCGTGATCGTCGAAGGCATGCCAGCCGGCGTGCCCGTGACCGAGGACGTCGTCGAGGCACAGTTGCGGCGGCGCCAGCAGGGGTACGGCCGCGGCGGCCGCATGACGATCGAGAAGGACCGGGCCCGGATCCAGGGCGGGGTTCGTCACGGGCTGACTCTCGGCTCTCCGATCGCCATGTGGATCGAGAACCGCGATCATTCCAACTGGCGCGAAGCGATGGCCGTGGGCCCGCCGGAGCCCGGAGCCAACCTCCGCGAGAACACACGAGTCGTCCCCGGCCACGCTGATTTCCCCGGTGCCCTGAAGTACCTCACCCATGATCTCCGCGACGTGCTGGAGCGCGCCAGCGCCCGGGAGACGGCCGCCCGCGTCGCTGCCGGCGCCGTGGCGCGGTGCCTTCTCGAACCGTTCGGCGTGGCCGTTCACGGCCGTGTCGTGTCCATTGGAGCCGCGGAAGCGCCCCCGCAGGACGAAGGGGAAATCGACTGGGAGGCCGTTGAGCAATCGGACGTTCGCGCGGCGGATGCTGCGACCGGGCAGTTGTTCAGAGAGGCTATCAACAACGCCAAAGACAACGACACAACTGTCGGTGGCGTGTTCCAGGTGGTCGCGTTCGGCGTGCCTGTCGGGCTGGGCAGCCACGTGCACTGGGATCGCAAGCTGGACGGCAGGCTGGCGCAGGCTGTCATAAGCATCAATGCCGTCAAGGGCGTGGAGATAGGCCGGGGCTTCGCGAACACCCGCAGGCCGGGGAGTGAGGTACACGACGTGGTGGTACCCGCCCCGGAGGACCCGCGCCGTTTCGGGCACCTTTCCAACGAGGCGGGCGGCATCGAAGGCGGCATGACCAACGGCGAGCCGGTCGTGCTGTACGCGGCGATGAAGCCGATCTCGACGATGACAAACCCGTTGCCGTCTGTGGACATCAACACGGGCGAAGCGACAGAGGCGCCGTACCACCGCAGCGACGTTTGCCAGGTGCCGCCGGCGTGCGTCATCGGAGAAGCCGCGATGGCCATGGTCCTTGCCGACGC
>CAYYFS010000009.1:21316-25181 GCA_964471055.1 uncultured Dehalococcoidales bacterium | reverse complement strand
CGGCCGGGATGGTGCCGAGGTCCCGCCACTGGGAGAGCTGGGCCGCCAGCTCGGTCGGGCGCGTCAGGGTGAGGCGGACGGGAGCCATGTTGATGACTCCGGCGTTGTGCTTCAGGGCGAGAGGCAACACCTGCTTCGCCGCCCACTGGTTGAGAATGCCGTACTTGAGCATTACGACGTCCCACAACTCCGGGTCCGATCTCAGCGCCAGGGAAATGGCTTCGTGTCTCGGATCGCGCACGAGCACCTCGGTTAGGCCGATGAAGCGGATCTTGCCCTGCTCCCGAAGCCGGCTCATGACGGGGTAGAAGCACGAGATCAGGGCCGGGTAGTGCCATTCGAGAACGCCGTGAAACTGCATCACGTCTATGTGGTCCGTGCCCAGTCGAGACAGGCTCCGTTCCACGGAGTGCGCGAGTTCTTCCGGGTCTTCTTTGAGCGCGTCGTGGTCCTGGTGGTGAGCCCATTTGGTGGCCAGGAGGTACTGGTCCCGCGGCACTCCTTTCAGAGCCAGCCCGAGGCTCTCCTCACTCCCGTCGTACGCCTCGGCCGTGTCGAAGAAGTTGATTCCCAGTTCCAGGCACCGCTTGATGAGCGCATGCTGCTCCCGGCTGCTCAACCCCGTGCGACATCCAAAGAGGCTGGGGCCGCCGGTGCCATAGCCGAGCACCGACACACTGAGGCCAGTTCTTCCCAGAGTCCTGTATCGCAATGCTGCCTCGCATGGACCGGGCAACCGAAGGCACTGACACACGAGAGATGTCCGACCTCTGCCGAGTCGTCGTGTCGGACTTCAAGCGCGCACGTCCTCGATGCCGGGGGTTGCCGATGCCATCCTTCAGACGCTGGAGCCGCGTCAAAGCGGCGGTCTGACTGGTAGTCTACTCAGCCCGGGACCGTCGAGCCGCTGGACCGCATGTGCAGTCTACGTCGATGATTTCCGCTGCTCCGACGCTCAGACCGGTGTGGAGCCGAGCTCGTTGGGCCGAACACCAGAGCGAGGTTCTCAGGATACCGAGGAGGCGAGGAATGGCCGGCGAAGCGAAGACCGATAGGCCCAACGTTCTGGTGATCATGTCCGACGAACACGGCGGCATGTTCAGCAGCGTCGACGACCACCCCCTCGTCGAGACGCCGAATATGGAACGGCTGGCCACGCAGGGGGTCACGTTCGACAACGCATACTGCAACTCCCCACTGTGCGTCCCGTCGCGAATCTCCTTCATGACAGGCAAGTTCGTCAGCAACGCCCGGGGATGGGACAACGCCACGCCCCTCGCGCCCGACGCTATGACGTGGCCATATCTGCTTCGATCCCGAGGCTACACCGCGTCGCTGGACGGCAAGATGCACCTGATCGGCCCCGCACCCCTGCACGGGTTCAACCGGCAACTCTCCCGCGAGCCTCATTTGGACGACAAGCACTTCATCCACCGATGGCGCATCGACGGCCTACCCGAGGCCGCAGAACCCTGGCCCGAGGTACCCGCATCAGGCGCAGGAACAAGCTGGCTGATTGAGTTCGACGACGAGGTGGAGGCCGCGGCGCTGGCGTACATCAGGGATCAGGCGAGCGCAGAGCAACCGTTCGCCCTGTGCGTCGGGTTTCTCGCACCCCACTTCCCGCTCATCGTGCCGGAGCCGTATTTCTCCATGTACTATCCGGAGCGGACCGACCTGCCTGACCTCCCACCCGGTCATCTTGAGAACCTGCCACCGGCGGCGCGCCGGTTGCGGCGCATGTTCGGTCTGGGCGGCCCGTACACGGACGACGAAGTCGCTCGCGCTCGCGCGGCGTACTACGGCATGGTCACGTACCTGGACGCCAAGATTGGGCGAATACTGGATGCGCTGGAACAAGAGGGCCTTGACGGCAACACGCTCGTGATCCACACGTCTGACCACGGCGAGATGCTCGGCGAACACGGGCTGTGGCGAAAGATGAACTTCTACGAACAGGCCGCCCGGGTGCCGCTCCAGATGAGATGGCCCGGCGTGTTCCCTGAAGGCGTGCGCGTGCCCCAGGTCGTGTCCCTCGTCGACGTGGTGGCCACCATGCTCGAAGCGGCCGGAGTCTCGCCCGATTCCTGGTATCTCGACGGTGACAGCCTGCTCCCTCTCATCCAGGGAGACGCCGCCGACTGGAAGAACGAGGCGTTTGCGGAGCACCTCGCCCACGGCACCGACCGGGCGCGAGCCATGATTCGCTCCGGGAACTGGAAGCTCTGCTACGGCCACGGCGACCCGCCGGAGCTCGAGCTGTACGACCTGGAGGCGGACCCAGGGGAATTCGAGAATCTGGCCGGTCGACCGGAGCACAGAGTCGTCGCGGAACGATTGATCGCACGCATCCGCGAGGAGTGGCCGGACCCCGATCGCCTCACGCAAGAGATCCAGGCCAGCCAGGAGGAGCGCTCGGAGATCCGCGAACGCACCGCCGATGACATGGTTTTCTAGGGATGCGGAGCCTGGTCCGCGGATAGCCCGGAACTCAGGGTGCCAACACCCGGGGAGAAAAGGCCGAGAGCCGTCTCAGAGGTTGCTCTGGTTCGCGCGTCGCGCCCCCTCAAGCGGAACCGTTCCTCGCGGACCGCCACGGTGAGCGGATGAGAAGTGCATCACGCTCGCCGGTACCGGCGCCATCCTACGAAAGCTTGACGGCCGTCCCGTAGGCAAGGATCTCCGACGCGCCCTGGGCGATCATGGATGTGGTGTACCGGACGCCCAACACTGCATCCGCGCCCATCCGCTCTGCGTCGGCCGTCATACGGCGGGTCGCCTGCTCCCGCGTCTCCGCCTGGAGCACCGCGTACTCCTGAATCTCACCGCCCACCAGGTTCTTGATGCCGGCGACGATGTCCCGACCCACGTGCCTGGCCCGCACGGAGTTGCCCCGCACGATCCCGAGCACTTCGGCAATCTCCCGTCCCGGGATCGCTTCAGTAGTCGCGACGATCATGGCTCCACCTCGTTCAAATCCTCTTCGCGGCTAGTGCGCCAGCGCTCGATCCCAACCCCCAACAGCAGGATGAGGAATCCGACCGCGGCCACAACCACGCCTATGCTCACCACAAGCGGAACGTCCGCCGTGAACAGTTCCCTGACCAACTCATAGGCGCCGTAGCCCACAAGGACAGCGGCCCCCGCCACCAGCGGTATCAACCCGAAACGTTGCACGCGCACTCCCGGCATTCTCGATACCCTCCCCGTCCTCGAGTCGTAGACGTTCGAGAACTCCATGAGATCGTCCCGCGTCACGAACCACTGCCTCCCGCGGCGGGTCGCACGCAGGCGCATCGAACGGATGTTTCTCCGCACCGTTTCCTCGCTGACCCTCAGGTGCTTCGCCACCTGGGGAACGGAGAGCTCCTCTGGCATTTGCATCCATCCATCTCGATGTCAAGTTTTGTTGTAGTAGTATACACCACCTGTTGTGTTATGCCACACCAGCTGATCGCGCATCCCCGTCTGCACCGGCCTTCCGATGGCGTTCAGGCAAACCGCAGGCAGGCCATCCCGGACCAACAGGGAGATTGCCGACCCACGTGCCGGTATGCGGATACTGCCTCGCCCGGTTCAACCGGCTGAAGACGCCAGCACCGCGCGCCCGAGCGCCTCGCAGCCCTTTACAGGTCGCTCAGTCGCTGCAGACTGCGAGAACGATTCCTACCGCTTTGGCGCGACCGCGAAATCTCACGGTCGTGGCTCGGGCACGGCGCGGCGACCGCGGGGCGGGTTCATCGGAAGGTGAAAGGGCAGCCGGGCGCTAGTAGTGAATAGCTGAGCCGGGACCACCGCCTGCCGCGATCACATCCCCGTTGATCGCCACGCTGCGCGGCGACGCCAGGAACAGGATCACGTCCGC
>CAYYFS010000009.1:0-21216 GCA_964471055.1 uncultured Dehalococcoidales bacterium | reverse complement strand
GGAACCTTTGAGGTATCGTTGCCGGGTTCGCCGAACGCCCGTCCATCAGACCGAGGGACGGACACCGGCCGGAAGGATCGCAACTCGTTTGAGCCAGCAAAGCGCGGCCCCGGGCTCGGGGCGAGGGGATTCGACCTGGCTCCAGTTCGCCACGGTGGCCCTGGGCCTGTTCGCTGCCGTGCTGGACTTCGGCATGGTCACCGTTGCCCTGCCGACGATCGCAGACGACTTCGATCTCCCGCTTGCGGATGCATCGTGGGTCGTCCTCGCCGCCGCTCTGACCATCAGCGCCACGCTCCTCCCGGTCGGAAGCCTGTCGGATGCGGCTGGGCGGAAGCGGGTCTACATACTCGGGGTCATCCTGTTCGGAATCGGGTCCCTCCTCTCGGCCCTTTCGCCAGGCCTCATGCCGCTTGTGGCCACGCGCGCTGCCGCGTCCATCGGCGCCGCCATGAGGATGGCGACCGGCTTCGCCATGGTGGCCGTGATCTTCCCACCCGAGGAGCGGGGCAAGGGGATGGGAGCGAACACCAGCGTCGTCGGTTTCGCTCTCGTGCTCGGTCCCATCCTCGGCGGAACCCTGGTCGACACCTGGGGATGGCGCTCGATCTTCATCCTTCAGGCTGCGGGCAGTGTGGCGGTGCTGCTCCCGTCGCTGTGGCTTCTGGACCCGAAGCGGGTCGAACAGGGTCGGAGACCCCTGGCCGGCCGATTCGACGTTCTCGGCGCGCTGCTCGTTGGCGGAGCTCTGACCGCGCTGATCCTGACGCTGAACAAAGGCAACGACCTCGGCTGGACATCTCCCCAGATCCTGGCCGGCGCGGCAATCGCCGTTGGATCGGTTCTCGCTTTCGTCTACTGGGAGCACCGGGCAGCCGCGCCTCTGCTCGACCTCAGGCTGTTTCGAGCCCCGCAGTTCAAGTGGACGATCCTCGCGAGAAGCCTCGGGTTCCTGACCGGCGCGTCCTGGGGGTTCCTGATGCCTTTCTACCTCCAGGACGTGCAGGGATACGCGCCCAGCCGGGTCGGGTTCATCATGTTTCCCAGCGCGCTCGGCATGGCCGTCATGGCCGCGGTATCAGGGCGACTGTCAGACCGGTTCGGGACAAGGTTGTTCGTGGCCGCCGGGTTGGCGCTGACGGTCGCCGGATGTCTGGCGCTCGCCGGGTTCAGTGAGCACACTTCCGTGCTCGTGGTCATGCCGGTCTTGCTCACCCTGGGGATCGGCGCGGGGCTCTGGGGTTCGCCCAATGCGAGCGCCGCGATGTCGTCGGTGCCGCCCACATCGTTCGGGGCGGTCTCCGCTCTCTTGAACCTCACCAGGACCGTCTCCCAGGTGACGGCCATAGCGATCGCGTCCGCTATCGTGGCCGGCGTTCTCGGGTCTCAGGGGTTCGAGGCTGACCTCTCCACCATCCGGGACGACACCACCGGAGCGATGGGAGGTGCATTCATGGACGGTGCCCGTTACACATACCTCGCTCTCGCGGGTGCAGGGCTTGCGGCCCTGGCAGCGGCCCTCCGCATGAAGACCCGACGGTCCGAGCACGCGGCCCCACGGCCCTCGGCCCCTTCGTCGTAGACCGGCACGCCCCCCTGCGAGGGCGGGTTAGGGGACTCCGGGTATCCGGCTGACAGGTCGCAGGGACGGTTACGACAGCCGCCGCAACGTCCGCGCCCCGATCAGGAAGACGACTCCGCCCACCGTCACCAGCCCTGCTACAACGAGCAGTGACGGTTCAGCGCCGTACCTGTCGACCGCCCGGCCGAGGGGCAGCGCGCCGAGCGGCATCAGCCCGTATGTCATCATGTACAGGCTCATCACTCGCGCGCGGTACTGCCCCTCCGTGTTCTCGAGCGCCAGCGACTGGCCCAGCGTCATCCTCGTCGTCTCGGCAAAACCCACCCCGATCATCGCCCCGAGGCCGACCGCGTAGACCGGGAAACCGCCGACAACAAGCAGGGCGACTCCGCTGAGAATCGAACCGAAAAGGAGGATAAGCCCGCGGCGCTGGCCTTCCCGTAGATTGGCTACCGCCAGAGTGCCGATCAACCCGCCGGCCCCGCCCAGGGCCAGCAACCACCCGATCTCGCTCGGGTCCGAATCGTAGAGACGCCGGGCAAACACGGGCAGCAGCATTCGGAATGGCATCGCCAGCACCGCCACGATCACACCGGAGCCGAGCAGCAGCAAGACCGGCCGGTTCGACCCGACGTATCGCAGCCCCGCCACGACATCCTGTAGCACTTTCCGGCCCTTCGCGGCCGCGTCAGGGTGAACCTTCGGGATGCGGCCGGTCATCAGCACCGCCACAACGTACATCCCCACGACCACGAAGTAGACTGCCTCTGCTCCGAAGGTCCCGTAGATCACGCCCGCCACGCTGGGCCCGGCGATGGCCGTGAGGCTCATACCGCCCGAACTGAGCGCAATCGCATTCGTCAGACGGTGCCCGCCCACCAGGACTGGAAGCACAGCCTGCCGCGCCGGCATCTGAAACGCGAACAGCACGCCCTGCACCATCGACGCCGCCAACATGTGCGTCCAGTGGATGGCGTCCGTCACGATCAGCACACCGATCACCAGGGCCAGCAACCCGGACGCACCCTGCGAGGCCTGGATAAGCCCCCGTCGCTCCATCCTATCGCCCGCCACGCCACCGAAGAGCGAGAAGATCAGCATCGTCGGAGCGAACCCCATCGCCACTATGCCGGTGATGAACGCGCTCTTGGTCAGGTCGTCAACAAGGATCGTGCGGGCGATCGACTGCATCTGCATGCCGCCCATGCCGAGCAGCGACCCGAGCCACAGGTACCGGAAGTGGGCGACGCGCAGTGAATCGAACGTCCGGCCGAAGAAGCCGCTGGGCTGCATCACGCCGTCTGACCCGGCAGGCGCAGGCATCGGCACCGCCGTCCCATCGGGTGGTTGGTAGGCGGCGGCACGCGTCCTCGCAGCCGGGGTCCCTGACTGCCCCCCGGCTCCGCGCGGCCCGATCAAGCTCTCTTTATCCGCCACAGGTCCGTTCCGCACACCCTGTTCAGGCCGGCCGTCACCATTGATAGCCGCTTCGCTGACATGAACAGCGGCCAGTATGCCTGAGAACGGCTCCGGCGTCGCCCCTCTACCGTACAGTGCCCGAACGTATGGCATCGAGCGCGGCCGGGCGGTGCGCTCCTTGACGGCGCGGAAGGCCGGTCCATACCATCGCCCGCGAAACGTGAGCGACAAGGCCGGCACCATAGTGCTCAGCAACAGGAGCAGGGGGCAGACATGAACTCCCGAGAGCGCGTACGCCGCGCGATCGAACACCAGCAACCGGACCGCACGCCGGTCGATTTCGGCGGGTCAGCGGTGACCGGCATCTCGGCCTCCATCGTCTCCGGGCTCCGCCGCGCACTGGGCCTTGACCCGGAGGGCACCCGCGTCAAAGTGATCGAGCCGTACCAGGTGCTGGGCGAGATCGGCCCCGACCTTCGCGAAGCGCTCGGCATCGACACGGTCCCGCTAACGAGCCGGGCCACGATGTTCGGGTTCCTGAACGACGACTGGAAACCGTGGGAGCTGTTCGACGGCACACCCGTGCTCGTGCCCGGCAAGTTCAACACAGCGCCGAATGAGAAGGGCGAGATTCTCCAGTATCCCGATGGTGATCGCAGCGCCCCTCCGAGCGGACGTATGCCGAAGGGCGGATTCTACTTCGATGCGATCATCCGCCAGCCACCCATTGACGATGACTCCCTCAACGTCGAGGACAACCTTGAGGAATTCGTTCCGGTCTCAGACGAGGACCTGGAACACTGGCGCAGGGAGGCCGAGTACCTGCGGACGAACACCGACTTCGCTGTGGTGGGAAGCTTCGGCGGCACGTCCTTCGGAGACATCGCCTGGGTACCGGCCGTCAATCTGAAGAACCCGCGGGGTATCCGGGATGTGGAGGAGTGGTACGTCTCGCTGGCCATCCGCCAGGACTACATCCGCGAGCTGTTCGAGAGGCAATGCGAGATCGCTCTCGCCAATCTCACTCGCGTGCGTGAGGCCGTCCTGGACAACGTGGACGTCGTCATGGTCAGCGGCACCGACTTCGGGACCCAGCGGGGCCCGTTCCTCTCCCTGGACATGTACCGGGAGCTGTTCAAGCCGTATCACAGGAAAGTCAACGACTGGATCCACGCCAACACGTCCTGGAAGACCTTCATACACAGCTGTGGCGGGGTGGAGCCTCTGATCGACGAATTCATAGAGGCGGGCTTCGACATCCTGAACCCCGTGCAGGCCTCCGCTGAGGGCATGGATACCGCGGCCATCAAGAGCAAGTACGGAGACAGGATCACCTTCTGGGGCGGGGGAGTGAACACCCAGGTGACCCTGCCGTTCGGCACACCCGCCCAGGTCCGCAACGAAGTCAGGGAGCGAATCGAGACTTTCTCGCGAGGCGGCGGCTTCGTCTTCAACGCTATCCACAACGTGCAGGCCGGCACGCCCGTCGAAAACGTGATTGCGATGTTCGAGGCGCTGCGCGAAGCGCGCTAGCGCCGCCGTCGCACCCCGGACCGCGGCCTAGGCATCGAGTTCTGCGAGTTCGACCTCGCGGTGTTCCACCGCGCTCTTGATTGCCGCGAGCGAGAACGCGAGCACGTGCCGCGCCTCCCGTCTCTCGATCTGCGGCTGCGTGCCGTCGCGTATGGCGGCGATGAATTCGCGTCCAGCGCGCCGGAAGCTGTCGCTCCAGTCGGCCTCCAGATGCCGGAAGTGGCGGACCACGCCGTCGCGGTACAGCGTCACAGGCGGAGCACCAAGCAGGTCGCCGTGCCCTCGGTTCACCCAGACGATTCCCCGGGTGCCCGTGACCTCCACCAACTCGTCCCCCGGGTAGTACCGCGTCCTGATCATCATGTCCGGGGCGGACACGATTTCCCACGACCCGTACCTTGCGCCCCCGGCGTGCCTCCACGAGATCATGATGGGCGACGCGATCTCGGTGATGTCACCGCGCTCCGGGCTCCTCTCGCCGAGCGCGTGCACCGTCTCAACACCGCCCATCAGGTAGGTGACAATCGACGTCATGTGGTAGCCGCCGTCCTGGATTTCCGGCCAGTCTCCGTGTCCCGCCCGCTCGACTCGCCACCTCATCGCGTCGTCCGGCACGTTCCAGCCGCCCACTCCCCTGCCCATCACCATCTTCACGCGGATCGTCAGCGGCTCGCCGATCTCGCCCGCGTCGATCAAAGCCTTCGCCTTCATGTACGGCTCGTACGAGCGGAAGTTCTCGAACACGCGGAACAACCGGTCGGAGCGTTCCGCCGCAGCCAGCATCAGGTCGGCATCCTGCAAGCTGGCGGCCATGGGCTTCTCGACCGACACGTGCTTCCCGGCGTCGAGCGCAGCCACCACCACCGGGACATTCAGGTGATATGGAAGGAGTACCTCGACGGCGTCGACGGCCGGGTCGGCAAGCAGGTCCCGGTAGTCGGAACAGGACTTTGCCGCACCCCACTCGTCTGCGCGCGCACGGGCCCTGTGGAGGTCTGCGTCCGCCACGGCGTACAACTCGGCGTCCGGGCACTCCTCGTACGCGAGAGCGTGCATCCCCGCGATGTGGCCCGCCCCGATGAACCCGACCCTGATGCCCACCGTCGGTTTCCTCCGCCCGGGTGCCGCAGCCCTCATTACACACGGCCCTGCCCGGGTCACAGGGCCTGTCCCGGCCGCGACGCACGGTTGTCTACTTGACGAGCTCTATCTTCGACTTGTCGAGCAACCCGTGGTTCGAGATCCCCTCGCGTCTGGAGATCACCCTGCCGATACCGTCAGACACGACTGTGATCTCGCCGTCTGTCGTCCAGGCCTGCGAAGGCTGCAGGACGATCTCCTGGTCACCGCGCCGCAGATAGACGGTACCGTGCCCGTCGACGCCTTCGATCGACACCGGCACATCGGAGTCATCTGACGCCGGCTCGGTGAACGGAAACCCGGTCGCGGCGAACAACCCGCTGCTCGTGCCGCCGCCCGCAGCTCCGGTCCGCCGGGCGCCACGCCCGTACACAACCACCACGCCCGCCAGGTCGTCCGAGCGAAACCACTCGCCCTCTGACACCATGTCGGGTTTGAGAGCCCCGCCTACGACCGCATACGTGGTCGAGTCGGCCAGCGTCTTGACCGTGCTGTCCTCGTATACCTCCACCCATCGCTCAACCAGCACGTACTTGTCCGCCGGCACAGCCGGGGTGGCCGTCGGGATGGGTACGGGTGTCGCCGTCACGGAGGCGGGCGACGAGGTACCGGCCCGACCACACGCGCCGAGCAGCAGGATCACCATCCCGGCCACGAGGATTCTGGCAGTCATCATCCAGTGCCGTTTCCGCGCGCGACGAGCCCGGCCGCGGTCACTACGATACGCGCACGGGACGCGAAGGCGCGCCGGAACTGGCCGTCTCATCGAACCTCCTGGCAGCGGAGAGCTGGGATGGCACCGTCCCTTCGTTCGCGCTATCGGGGCCGGAAGCGCGCCAATGCTAGCAGCAGAGGGCGGCCGCCCGCAGGGGTAGTGCTTTCGGGCCGGGGCTGGCATAGACTCTATGCCGGCTCTCGAAGGAGACAAGTTTCACCTGGGGGAAGGGCATGCCTGAGCGAATCAACCGGGCCATCGAACTGCTGGAGCAGGGACAACCGATCTACTACACCGGCGGACACACCGGCGCAGTTCTCACCTATGAGGCCGGTAGGGAGATGGCAAAGACGTGGGCCGACTACATCAACATCGGCATGGAGCACGGCTGCTTCGATATGACCGGTCTGGACAACTTCATGCGGGGCCTGGTGGACGGTGGCCCCACCAACAGCGGCCATCGCACGCCCACCGTCATCGTTGAGGCGCCGGTGGACGGCGGCAGCGAAGCCGTCATTCGAGCCAACGCGTGGCAGTTCCAGCAGATCCTGGCAAGGGGTGTCCACGGAATCCTCCTCTGCAACGCCGAGGACCCGGATGCGATCAGGGCATTCGTGGAATCGTGCCGCTACCCCTGCAACACCATCGGGGAAGGCCCTGAACTGGGGCCAGGTCGACGGGGCGTAGGCGCGCAGCCGACCGCCGCGCCGATCTGGGGAGTGTCAGTCGAGGAATACGTTGAGAAGGCTGACGTCTGGCCCCTCAATCCCGAAGGGGAGCTCATGCTCGGCTTGAAGATCGAGAACAAGCGCGCCCTCGTGAACGCCGAGGAGTCTGTCAAGGTGCCGGGGATTTCATTCGCCGAACCCGGCCCCGGGGACATGTCCATGTCCTTCGGCTACAAGAAGCGGCCTGTGCCTCCGACACAGGAACTCCAGGACGCACATGACCGGATATTCGCCGCGTGCAAAGCTGCGGGAGTCCACTTCCTCCACGGCGGCGATATCGACACCGTCGAGGACCGCATCAGGGAAGGCGTCATGATTTCCCCGACCGGCGTCGGAGGCGCCGAGATGGCTGCAAGGGGACGCGCCTTCACCAAACGCACGATGCCGGTGTAGCCCGGCCCTTCCGCCCTGACGCGACAGGCCCAGGGCCGCATGCCTCAAAGCGTGCCTTGAGCCTGTCGAAAGGGCCGTAGCGCGTGCGCTACCCCTTCACCACGCCCATCGGCCGCAGGCGGACGGCCTTTGATGCGAGGCCGACCCTGTCGCACACGTCCACGACGTCGGCCACGTCCTTGTACGCCTCCGACGCCTCCTCGGCCAACGACGCCCACCCACGCGCCCGAGTCACGATGCCCCGCTCGGCAAGCTCAGCCCTGATGTCGCGTCCCTTCAGCATCCGCTTCGCTGCACCCCGGCTCCTTCGCCTCCCCGCACCGTGGCAGCTGCTCCCGAATGCCCCGGCCAGGGCCTCCTCACCACCCACACAGACGTACGAATAGCGGCCCATGTCGCCCGGAATGAGGACCGGCTGGCCGATCTCGCTGTACCGCTCCGGCACGTCCGGGTGACCGGCAGGAAAGGCGCTCGTCGCTCCTTTCCTGTGGACGCAGAGCTCAGCTCGCTTCCCATCCACCGTGTGCCGCTCGATCTTGGCGATGTTATGCGACACGTCGTACACCTGGTGCATGCCCAGGTCTCGCCACGGCACGCCGAACACCTGCTCGAAGGCCTCGCGCGTCCAATGAGCGATTACCTGCCGGTTCGCCCACGCGAAGTTCGCAGCGCACCGCATTGCGCCCAGGTACCCTCTGCCCTCACGGGACTCCACCGGCGCGCACGCCAATTGTCGATCCGGCACCGATATGCCGTGCCCTCGCATCGCCTGGGACACCGCCTTCACGTGGTCTTCGCACACCTGGTGCCCGAAGCCGCGCGAGCCGCAATGCAGCATCACCACCACCTGGCCCGGTCCTTCGAAGCCCATCACCCGCGCAGCGGCAGAGTCGTAGACCTCCTCCACACACTGCACCTCGAGGAAGTGGTTGCCTGAGCCGAGCGTCCCGAGCTGGCTTGCGCCGCGCTCTCGTGGCCGCTTCCCCACCGAGCCCGGGTCCGCACCCCCGATACGGCCGCGCTCCTCGGTCACGTCCAGATCCTCGGGCTCACCGTAGCCCTGCTGAACCGACCACTCCGCGCCTCTCGTCATCACCGAGTCGATCTCTCGGCCGCTCAGCCGTATCGGCCCTCTGGACCCCAGGCCCGACGGCACCTTCGACTGGAGCGTCGACATCAGGTCTTCGAGCACCGGCCGGATATCCGCCTCCGCCAGGTTCGTCAGAAGCAGTCTGATGCCGCAGTTGATGTCGAATCCGACGCCACCCGGAGAGACCACACCCGAGTCCAGGCGGGTGGCGGCCACCCCGCCGATCGGGAAACCGTAGCCCCAGTGAATGTCCGGCATCGCAAGCGACCTCCCGACGATGCCCGGCAGGAAGGCCACGTTGACGACCTGTTCCATGGCCCTGTCCCGGGCGACTTCGTCGAGCATCCGTTCGCTCGCGTACAGCACCCCGGGCACGCGCATTCCCTGCCTGTAGTCGCGGGGCAGCTCCCAGGTGCACTCGCCGATTCTGTGCAGCGCCTCTCGGATGTCCGTAGTCATATCTACCCCCGTCCGGCGGTTCTCAGATGTCGAGGTACACCTGCGCCGCGAAGCCGTTGGGGTCCTGTCGGATCGACAGCTCGTGGTAGGTGACAGATTTCACCTGCTGTCCGACGCGATGGCGGCTCGGGTCCAGAGGCTCGCCCCGTCCGACGGCCCGCAGAGCTGTGTCGCTCAGCTCCCGAATCTTGAAGGCACGAAACGCGAATCGATCAACTTCGAAGCGGTAGTTGACCTCGTTCAGCCACGCCACGAGCAACGCTTCGCGGTCGGCGGCCGACACTTCGATCTCGCGGGTCTCACGGTCCCGGACGGTCTCGGGGGCGCAAAGGAATGCGGCCAGGGCCTCGCCGGCGCACACGAAGGTCTCTTCCAGTGAGGCGCCGCTTGCAGCGATCCCCATGTCGGCGGTGTGGTCCAGATACCCGTAGGGACTCATGGGGTAGGGTCCGGGGTGTTGGAACGTACTCCTGGCGTCGCGCGGCTCCATGGTACGACGGGGGCGGCCCTCCAAGCGCGTCCACGAGAGCTGCATCTTGCGGTTCTGTCCCGCGCGGTAGAGTCGCTCGCGGACGTGTAAGATGCCTCGTTGAGGGAGGCCCTGCATGGCAATCACACACCGTGAGCGGGTTCTGACGGCGCTCAGCAACAGGCAACCAGACCGTGTCCCCATGGACATCGGCGGCGGCCCTGCCACTCGCATCCACGCCACCGCGTACAACCGTCTGCTCGACTACCTGGGTTTCGAACCGGAAGGAGCCGACGCCGGCGCGGGCGCTCACCCCACCCTCGCGGGTCAGAACACGATCTGCCCGAGCGAGAAGGTGCTCCGGCATTTCGACATCGATGTGCGGGGCTTCACCCTTGGGGCCTCCGATTCCCGACCGCTCAGGACCGTCGACGTCCACACCTATGTCGATGACTGGGGGGCCACCTGGCGCCGGTCGGGGCCTACTGCTCCCCATATCAACGTCGATGGCCCGCTCCAGCGTCTCGACGACCCCGGCCCGGCCGTCGTGGAAACGATCACCTGGCCCGTGCCCGACGACCCGGGCCTCGTGCGCGGACTCCGCGAAAGCGTCGAGCGTGCCAGGGCCGAGACCGATTGTGCCCTCTGCCTTGTTCTCCCGAACGCCGCTTTTGCCACGTCGCAGCGCGTCCGAGGCTTCGTGCAGCTACTCGAAGACCTGCTGCTGAACCCCGCCTTCGCCACGGCCGTCCTCGACCGCGTGTCCGACGTGCTGTGCGGGTTCGCAGAGACGGCCCTCCGGGAGGTCGGCCACCTGGTGGACGCGGTAGCAATCTCGGACGACATGGGCATCCAGACACAGGGGTTCATGAGCCGGGACCTGTACAGGAAGATGGTGAAGCCTCACCACGCCCGCCAGATCGAGACGATCAGGAGGCACACGGACGCATACGTGATCCTGCACAGTGACGGGGCCATCTTCGATCTGATCCCGGAACTGATCGACGCCGGCGTCCAGATCCTCAACCCCGTGCAAACCAACGCCGTCGGTATGGATCCGGCTCGACTGAAACGGGAGTTCGGAGCGGACCTGCGTTTCTGGGGCGGCATCGACACGCAGGACGTGTTGCCGCACGGATCACCGGAGGATGTCGCCAGAGAGGTCCGGAACCGAATCGGCGATCTGGGCCGCGGGGGCGGCTACGTGGTCGCGTCCGTACACAACATCCAGGCGGAAGTGCCGCCTGAAAACGTCGTGGCGATGTTCGAGACCGCGCGCTCCGTCTCCACTTGACCGACCGCCGTTCACCACGTACTGTCCCCGTCTGGAAGGGAGACCAACCTCAATGATGACCAACCGCGAACGGCTCCTGGCGATCCTTGACGGCAAGAGCCCGGACCGGATTCCGTGGATCCCCCGCCTGTCGCTCTGGTACACGGCCCACCGGCTCGCCGGCACCCTGCCGGCCGAGTACAAGAACATGCGGATGAGCGACATCGAACGGGACCTGCGCCTGGGCACGCCTGCCCGGACCGGCCGCGTCTACACTACGCGCCGGAGGGGCGTCGAAGTCACCCACCGGCGCGATGGCCTGAACGTCACGATCGAATACCGCACGCCGGTGGGCATTGTCACTGAAACCGTAGCGCGCACGGAAGCCCTGGACCGGGCCGGCATCTACCCGCTCGTGGTCGGGAAGATGCTAAAGAAGCCGGAAGACTACGAAACGGTGATGTACATATTCGAGAACATGGAGTTCTATCCCTGCTACGAGGAGTACGAAGCCTACGACAGGGACGTCGGCGACGACGGCCTGCCGATGGTTTCGGTGCAGGATGTCCCGTTCCACGAATGGCTCGCTGGCCTGGTGGGCTATGGGAAGGGGTACATGGATCTGTTCGACCACCAGAACAAGGTCGAGCGCCTGCTGGAAACGATCTCGCAGGTATACAGAGAGCGCATGTGGCCCGTGGTCGCCGGGTCGTCGGCTCGCCTGTTGCTGCACGGAGCGCACCTGGCGACCCAGACCACGCCCTCCAATTTCTTCAAGCAGTACATCACGCCATACTCGCGGGAATTCAACGACTACATGCACGAGCACGGAAAATCCGTGGCTCAGCATGCGGACAACGACACCAGCGGCATCTTGGACGATCTCCTGGAAGCCCACTGGGACATGCAGGAGACCTTCGTCACACATCCGATGGTCCCGACGACGCTGAAGCAGGCGCGGGACGCGTGGGGCGACTCCATGATCATCTGGGGAGGCGTCCCATCGGTAGTCCTGGAGGAAGGCTATCCGGAGGAGGATTTCGAGGCGTACATGGACGACCTGTTCCGCACCATCGCCCCGGGTGACGCGTTCATCCTGGGCGTTGCGGACAACGTGATGCCCACGTCGATGATTTCGCGCGTGAGACGCATTACGGAAATGGTGGAAGAAAAAGGGCAGTATCCTATAGGCGCGTGACCGGACCCGAGTCGTACGGGGCGCGGAGGCCCCGGGAGGACACAGCATGAACTTCGAAGAACTGTCGGACATGGTCTTGAAAGGCGACAACAAGGGCAGTGAGCAGTGGACCAAAGACGCGCTCGCAGCAGGCGTGGCGCCCAAGGAGATCATCGACAAGGGTCTGGTCCCAGGCATGGACGTCGTCGGGCGACGCTTCAAGGCGAATGAATTCCACATGCCCGAGGTGCTCGTTGCAGCGCGCGCGATGAAGGCGAGCATGGACCTGGTGCGGCCACTGATATCGACCGAGGAATCCGCGGCGGCCGGCAAGGTGATCCTCGGCACCGTACAGGGAGACCTGCACGACATCGGCAAGAACCTGGTGGGCATGATGCTGGAAGGCGCCGGCTACGAGGTGCACGACCTCGGCGTCGACGTGAGCCCGCAGACGTTCGTGGAGAAGGCCGAGGCGGAAGGCGCCGGGCTCGTCTGCCTGTCCGCCCTGCTCACCACGACAATGCCCATGATGCGCACCGTCATCGAGGCCATCGAAGAGGCTGAGATCCGGGCCAACGTGAAGATTCTCATCGGCGGCGCCCCGGTCAGCCAGGCGTACGCCGACCAGATCAACGCTGACGGCTACGCGCCTGACGGCGCCAGCGCCGTGGAAGTCGCCAAGTCACTCCTGGCAGGCTAGCGCCCTCCGACGAGCGGGGCGTCCGCTCCGGCGGGCGTCCCGAGTGGCCCTGATGCCAGCCCCAGGTGAGAACACCAAGACCCGGGTGATCGCCGCCCTGGAAGGGGCGTGGCGCGACTTCCGCCGCGCGCTCGAGCCACTGTCTGCGAGCGACATGGGCGTTCCCGACGTATGTGGCCCGTGGTCGGTCAAAGACCTCCTGGGACATGTCGCCGCATGGGAAGCGCACGCGGTCAAAACACTGCTCACAGGAGCGCCCGAGCCGATCGCCGACGTGGACGGGTTCAACCATGCGGAGGCCCAGCGCAGGGTGGATCTGGCACTCCGCGACGTCCTGGTCGAACTTGAGAGCACGCACCGCGCGCTGCGTTCGGCGCTCGCAGACGCGCCGGAGGGTCGTCTCGAACCCGGCAGCCCCGTCCGCGATTCGCTGGACGCGGATACCGTCTTCCACTACCTGGAACACACGGCCCAGATCCGCGCATGGTCCGCCCGTCGCCGGAAACCGAAGCCGGAACGACAGTCCCGGTCCTGATCACGCTGGGCTCTGGCGAGGCTGCGCCTCAAGATGAGCCGGCGTCTCCGACATATCGGGGATGCCAGTCCCCGCCCTGCCACGACGTAATCTTCGCTGGCGCCACCCGGACAAGGTAGCGTGGTCGGTCGTCTGTCTGGTCGACGTACGCGGACCCCTCCGGACCCATGTATCGCGCCGCCATCTCCTTCGCTATCTCCAGCATGCGCCCCGCCATCACGGAAGGCCCCTCTACGATCTCCGCGACGCCCTCGATCAGCACCCTGCGGTGCCCCGGACCGTCGTCGGCGCAGGACACGCAGACCCTCGATTCGTAGCCGATGTTGGCCACGAAACTGGACCGCGCCCGGGGAATGATGTACATCGCCTTGCCGTCCCAGTGCTGCCACACCGGTACGACGTGGGGCGAGCCGTCCGGCTTCACGGTCGCCAGGCGCGCGATGATCGGGGTAGCGAGGAACCGGTCGATCTCCTCTTCAGTCAGGCCGTGTGCTTTCGGGGCCACTGGCATCACCCCCTCTCATGCCAACAGGCAAGGGCCGCTTCCTTCTCAGAAACGGCCCTTTTCCCGTCAAAAAAGTGACTGTGTCACCCGCTCACGCGTTGCCACTTGCGGATGCTGACAACCTCGCGCGGCGGGTCCTGCTGGGACCCGAACGCCGTGAACGAAACCTCGGCCACATAGACGTCGCCGTGCGAATCCACCGCGATGCTGTGCGGGGCCAGGAACTGATCGGGGCCTTCTCCCGCCAGCGGGTTGCCGAAGCGCGTGATCTCGTTCCCCGAGCGGTCGAGTACCTTCACCTTCTGGCCCAGATTTGGCACCCCGGCCATGACAGGTGGAGCGCCCGCCTCCGCGACGTAGATGTTCGTGTCGTCGCCAAGGCCGATCGCGAGCCCCATCGGCCGGTGCATGTGCCACTGCTCGACGAACTCGCCGTCGGTGGTGAAAACCTGGATGCGGAAGTTCTCCCGGTCGCACACGGCAACGCGATCCTCACCCAGCATTCCGACGTTGTGCGGAAGGCTGAACTGTCCCGGATCTGTTCCCGGGCTACCCCAGGTCAGGATGTGTTTGCCGTCCTTGTCGAACTTGTGGACGTTCGAGTTGCCATAGCCATCCGATATGAACAGGTCGCCGGTGGTCGGCTGGATCGCCACGTGCGTGGGCCGGTTGAAGATACCGCCCTGCTGCCACGGCGCCGGTTTCCCGGAGGTGCCGAGCATGAAGATCACTTCTCCGTCGCTTGTTGTCTTCCGGACGGTGTGGTCCACGTCGTCAGCCAGAAACAGGTTGTCGTCCGCGTCCACGGTCACATCGTGCGGGCGCGCGAACTCGCCCTTGCCCCACGTTGTGACGAAGTTGCCGTCGCGGTCGAAGACCAGCATCGGGTCGGGGCCTCGGTTGAAGATGTACACCCGGTCCTGCGAGTCGACGCCGACCGACGTTGCCTCAACGATTCTGATGCCGTGCGGCACATTCGGCCAGCCGAAGACGGGTTCGTAGCGCGTATCCGGAGTAGCGGGCGGGACGGACATGGCGGGCTTCCTCCTGAACTCTGAACTCGCCGAACGCGCGGGCTGGGCGGACGGTTTGAACGCGCCTCCGCGGCCGGCCGGGGCCATCATACGCCTCCCGCACTCTGGCGGCAGCCCTGTAGAGGCAGGCGTGCTACGCTGCCGTCCCGCCCTGAGGACAGGTGGAGCATGGATCGACGATCGCGAGCCGCGCTCGCACGCGACAAGATAATCGACATCACTACGATCGGCCGGCGATCCGGGCGGCCCCGCCGCATCGAAATCTGGTTCCATCGCGTGCAGGGACGCTACATCATCACGGGCACGCCCGGCACGCGCGACTGGTACGCCAACCTCGTCGCCAACCCGCGGTTCACCGTCCATCTCAAGGAGTCGGCGCGAGCCGACCTGCCGGCGACCGCCGCGGCGATCACCGACCCGGACGAAAAACGCCGGATCCTCCTGGCCGCGAAGACGGTCTGGCAACAGCCAGACGAGCGCACCGTGGACACGTGGGTCCGCGGCAGCCCGATGGTCGAGATACTCTTCGACGATCGGTAGCCCCTGTCGCTCGGCCGTCGCATCCCGTAGCGTCAACCGGTGTGCACCCGGCACCCCGGTGGTATGCTCCCCCAACGCGCCCCGCAGCACCCGGCCGTACACGACCCGGAAGGAACACGCCACGAACGCCGCCGCGCCCCGAACCGACCGCGTCTATCACGGCTGGCACATCGCCTGGGTCATGGCCCTCTCCGCGGGCTTCTCAATCGGAATGGCCCAATACGCCTTCGGAGTCTTCGCCGAGCCGCTGGAAACCGAGTTCGGATGGACGAGAGCGCAGCTCAACGGCGGCCTCTCCATATCCTTCGTCTCCGGCCTCCTTGCACCCTTCCTCGGACGCCTCATCGACCGCACGGGCACCCGGCCCATTCTCGTCGCCTCTCTCCTCCTGGTCGCCGCCGGTTTCCTCGTCCGACCCCTCATGAGCCAGCTCTGGCACTGGTACCTCTTCAACGCTCTCGTGTTCACCGGCTACCCCGGCACAACTCTCCTCGCCCAAGGCAAGCTCGTCAGTCTCTGGTTCCCGAAGACCACCGGCCGCATGATGGGCCTCGTCACCTCCGGCAACAACTTCGGCGGCCTGACGATGACCTACCTGGCCGTCTTCCTGGTCGCTGCAGGGGGGTGGCGATGGGCATTCGTAGGTTTCGGGCTGCTGGTTGCCGCCCTGGCCGTCGCGGCCGCTTTCCTGGTTCGCGACAGCGCCGCAGATGTCGCCCGCGCCATGGCCCGCGCAGGCAGGCCCCCGGCCGCCGAAGCCACGGCCCGCGTCGCCCGAGCCGGCCTCACCGTCCACCGGGCTCTCCGCTCGCCCGCCTTCTACCTGATCACCCTCGGCCTCGCCGCCGCAAGCTTCACCTACAGCGCCGTGCTCACCCAGCTAATACTCCACCTGAGGGCTGAGGGGTTCGCCGAAAACACCGCCGGCTACGCCCTCATGCTCGTCGCGGCTATGGGCATCGGCAGCAAGATCGCCTTCGGACGCCTCTCCGAGACCATCACCGCACGCTACGCCCTCGTCATCAGCCTCGCCCTGCAGGCGGGAGGCCTGGGCCTCATGGTCGCCGGAGGCGGCGCAGCCGTTCAGTGGGCGGGCGTCTTCGTCTTCGGACTCGGTTTCGGCGGCCTGGGCGCTCTCATAGTCCTCGTCGTCTCGGAAGCATTCGGCCTCAGAGCATTCGGGGCCATCATGGGTCTGGTAAGCCTCGCCATGATCGTGCCTCAGGTCGCCGGCCCCCTGCTGGCCGGGGCCCTGTACGACTCGACCGGCAGCTACCGGCTCGTGTTCACCGTCGTGCTCGGCATCTTCGGCTTCGGCGCGTTATGCATGCTGGTGGCGCGGCCACCCGCGCCGCCACAACAGGCCGAGTCCGGGTCCGGCGACTAGCCCTGTCCTTCCAGTTCCGCCCAGATCTCCTTCATGTAGTCCAGGCTCCGCTGGTCCGCGAGCCACTGGTCCCCGCCGCTCATCGCACCCTCGACGACCACGAACCCCTTGTACCCCGCGGCGTGCATCGCCTCGCTCGCGAACCTGTAGTCGATCTCCCCGTCCGGGAGAGGCACCCGCAGGAAGATCGTCCGCTGGTTCTCCGGGTGGTTGACTCGAATCAGGTTCTTGCAGTGCCAGTAGTTCGCCTTGGGGGCCATCGCCACGATAGCTTCTTCCGACGATTCCTCCGGCACGTCATACGTCCAGAGGACATTGCCCAGGTCCGGGTTCAGACCGAAATTGTCACGGTCGATCAGTTCGTTTAGCAGCAGGCCCGCCCACGAGTTGTCCGCCTGTGAGTTCTGGTGGATCTCGACCGATAGTTGCACACCCGCGTCAGCCCCCAGGTCACACGCCTCCTGGTACGCCGCAGCTATGCCTTCGAACTCCGTCATGCGCGCGTCCCGGCTCGAGTCCTGCGACCTCGGCCAGCCGGGCGACATGATGGGCTCACCCGGATACCTGGGTGGCGAGCTGATAGCGCTGTTGACCACCTCCGCTCCCAGGAGCCCCGCGTACCCGACGGCGCGAAGCTGCTTTTCACGGTTGGCCCTGCCCCGGCGAGGGTCGATGAACGAACCGCCCCCGCGGATCGACACGATCGGGGCTCCCGCGTCCGACAGGCGCTTGCCGAACTCCTGTATCCCCTTGTCCTCCCCCTCCACCCGATCCAGCATCTCCGCGCCCACCTCGAGGCCGTCAAACCCCATGGGCGCCACTCGACTCAGGAAGTTGTCTCCGAAATCTTCCGGGTGCAGGTCCCACGGGTTCAGGTGTTGTGGGTAGCAGCAGAAGCTGCGAAACGCGTAGCAGAACCTCATTGGTTTCCCCCCGGTAGCGGACAGCATGTGCCATCAGACGGCCCTTCGAGTGCGGGCCGCCGGGAGTTTAGCACTGCGGTTCCGACCCCGCATCCCCCGGCCGCCCTATCACCCCGCACCGGTTGTATGATGGCCGCCGCATGTTTGCCGGGAATCGCTACCCGGCCGGACTGAAACGAGCTGCGGAGAGTCTCATGAAGATCACGGATCTGCGCGTGTACCTGACCCGGGCCGGCACCGGCCGGACTTGGGTATTTGTCGAAATCGATACGGATGAAGGGATCACCGGAGTCGGTGAGTCGACCAATTCGGGCGGAGGCGGGGCGATCATGCTCGGCCACGCCTACGAACTGATTCGGGCGGACCTTTCGTACTTCGACTTCTCCGAGGGGCTCATCGGCCAGGATCCGAGCCACATCAACCGAATCTGGCACATGATCTACCGGCGCTTCGGCACGCTTGGAAGCCGGGGGTTCGCAACAACCCTGTGCAGCGGCATAGACATGGCGCTCTGGGACATCAAGGGCAAGGCGCTCGGCGTTCCCGTGTGGCAACTGCTGGGCGGCCCCATGCGCGACAGCATTCTGCTCTACAGTCACGTGGCTCCTACGGACGACATACCGAGAGCGGTGGAAGACGCCAAACGTCAGGTGGCGCTCGGCTACACTGCCCTCAAGCTCGACCCGTTCGGCCGGTTCATGGGCCGGAAGCACCGACGATACATAGACGGGAAGATCCCGGCCGAGGGGGCCGCATTCGGGGTGGAGCTGATGGCCGCCCTCCGGGAAGCCGTCGGCCCCGACATCGAACTGATGATCGACGCTCACGGCAATTTCGACGTGCCAACCGCCATCGACCTGTGCAACCGGATGCTGCCGTACCACCTCACCTGGTTCGAAGAGCCGCTTCAGCCGGAGAGCGTCGAAGGGCTGCGCCAGGTGCGGGCCAACACGGACATACCGCTATGCACGGGCGAGCGGAAATACACGCGCTGGGACTTCGTTCCGATCCTGCAGGAAGGGTTGGTCAACTACATCATGCCGGACATCTGCTGGACCGGCGGCATCTCGGAAATGGTGAAGATCGCGGTCCTGGCCGAGTCGTACTACGTTCCCATCAGCCCGCACGACGCAAGCGGCCCATTCAACGTGGTCGCGGGGGCACACGCGATGATGGGCGTCCCGAATTTCTACCGCCTGGAGATGACCGATCACGCGGTGGAGTCGTACAACGCGGTGCTCACCGAGCCGCTGGACATACGCGACGGCTACATACACCTGCCCGAGACGCCCGGCCTCGGCTACGCGCTGGACCACGACTTCATCCAGGCCCACCCGGACCCGGACTGGGAACGGATCAAGGGGCGATAGCAGGTTGCCTCCCAGCGCAGCCCGTCATGCTCACTACGGAGATGCGTGAGCCTCGAACGCGGAACAGCTGATCTGACGCCTGCTGCGCTCAATGCAGCGCGGGCGCGGGCTGCCAGACGCGGCGTGCCCCTCGTGGCTGCGGCGACCTTCTGCTTCTGGACGTCGCTGTACCTGTACGTGCCGGTCCTGCCCCTCCACGCAGAGGAACTGGGCGCGAGCCTGACGATGGTCGGCACCGTTGTCGCAGCGTACGCGATCGGACAGGTCGCGCTGCGCATCCCCGTGGGTGTGGCGGCCGACCTGCTTGGCCGCCGCAAACCCTTCGCCATCGCGAGCCTGCTCGCCTCCGCGCTGGGCGCACTCTGGTTGGCTCTCTCGCCCGACCCGTGGTCTCTGTTTGGCGCCCGCACGGTTACAGGCGTGGCTGCCGCGGGATGGGTAGCCATCAGCGTGTTGTTCGCGTCCTACTTCCCTCCGGGCCGCACGACCAAAGCGATGGCAACCGTGATGACCGTCAACGGGATCGGCCTCGTGCTGGCAACGATGGTCGGCGGGCTGATGGCCGACTGGTTGGGCACCGAGAGCACCTTCTGGGCCGCCGCCGCGGTGGGTCTCCTTGGGATAGCCATACTGGCCACCGCACCGGAACCGCCGCTCGGCGAGCGCCCGCGCTATTCAGTGCAGACGATACTGCGCGTCGCCCGGAGCCCGCTGCTGCTGCAGATCGGCGCGATCGGGATCATGGCGCATTTCGTCACGTTCGGCACTACCTTCGGATTCCTCCCGGTGTATGCCGAGTCCCTGGGGGCCAGCAAATCACAGGTTGGCTACATCACGACCGCGGTGCTGACCGGATCGGTCCTTGGCACTATGTCGTCCGCGCTCCTGGTGCACCGCCTCGGATACCGGGGAACCATGCTCCTCTCGTCGGCCGTGACCCTCGCAGCGATGGTGATGGTTCCGTTCATATCTGAACTGCTGCCGCTCGGCGCGATTCAGGCCTTCAACGGTTGGGCGCGGGGGATGATGCTGACCGTGCTGATGGGCCTGACTCTTCGCGCCGCACCTCCGGCCGAGCGGGCGACCGCCATGGGTATCTTTCAGGCGACGTATGCCATCGGGATGCTGTCAGGGCCCGCCGTGTCCGGGCGGGTCGCGGACGGGCTCGGACTGGACGCGGTCTTCTATCTGTGCGCCGGCGTGACCGCCATCGGCGCGGCATTAATCTTCGTCAGACGTCTGCCGGACAGGTAGCGATACAGCGCAGTCGGCCAAACCTCTGCCGTGACGCCGGCCCACGGTTCTACCCGTCGGACGTGAACACCCTGGCCACGGCGGCCAAGACGTTTGAGGAGTACGACAAGCACCACTCGAACGACTGAACCGGGGAGCGTCGGGGACCGCCCACATGCCAGAAGGGCTGCCGACATGGACCTGAGCCTCAACGAGACCCTAGCGGACGGATATCGGAGCGCATCGCAGAGGGCGCGCGTCCTGACGGAGCCGTGGACTGCACAGAATGTGCCGTGCCCGTATTGCGGGGGCCAGCTGCGGCGGCTACCCACGGGCGAAAAGGTGAGGGACCTGACCTGCATTGCGTGCGCGCAGGACTATCAATTGAAGAGCACGAAACGCCAGATAGGCCGAAGGGTGTTGGGTGGTGCCTACGGTCCGACGATGGACAGCCTCAGGTCGGCGACCCACCCATCCCTCCTGTTGCTCCGGTACGATCCGTGCGACCTCAGAGTGCAGGATCTACTGTTTGTTCCCCATTCGTTCTTGACAGCACGAGTGGTGGGCAAGAGGAACAGGCTTCGGGCGACAGCGCGCCGCGCCGGATGGCAAGGGTGTGTGTTTCAACTCGACGAGATTCCGTCGCGCGGCAAGCTGTGGCTTGTGCGAGAAGGTACTCATACCAACTCGGCCGGAGTACAAGCTGCTCTTCGGCGGCTGGAGCCACTGATCAGCGGAACGTTCCCTGCGCGCGGTTGGCTCCACGACGTCTTGAGATGCGCGGAGTCTTTGCCGACTGATTTCACACTCGCGGATATGTACGAGTTTGAGCGCGAACTTAAGCAGACCCATCCCCGAAACAGAAACGTACGAGCCAAGATCAGGCAACAGCTACAGCTGCTGCGCAATGCAGGGTTTCTCCGTTTCCTGGGCGGAGGCCGCTATCGCAGGGTTCTCTAGCTGTACTTCCCACAGACGTTGTTTACAGGCGTGAGGCGGGAACAGCACCCG
>CAYYFS010000008.1:11737-25242 GCA_964471055.1 uncultured Dehalococcoidales bacterium | reverse complement strand
CCGAACTACACGGGGACCGTGATGGCAGCACTCATCGACCAGATCCGCAAGGGAAACGTCGCCAGCGATGAGACGGTCGTGTTCCTGCACACGGGCGGCCTTCCGGCCCTGTTCACGTTCGCGGAGGAACTGGCCGCCTGGAACGGCTAGGAATCGAGCCCAGGCTCGCTGAACCCTCGGCAAAGCAAGAGTGGCCCGCCCCGTCCGTGGGGCGGGCCACTTTGACATCGGGTGCAGTGAATGCTGTCCCGGTTCGCTCCGCGGCTAGGACGTCATCCGGCTGAACCGCTCGGCAGCCCGCGAAACACCGCGGCCCACGCTGGGTGTCACCCAGCCTTCGACGATGCCGACCGCAAACGCGAATGCGAAGAGTGCGAGCTGTCCTGCCATCACGCCCTGCCCGCCGAGTCCGGCGAGGAAAGCAACCCGCGTCGTGGTCTCCTGGTCAGAGACCAGTGGAAGCGAAATGATGCCTGCGCCGAATATAGCGAACACGGCGAGCGCCAGCACGCCGCCGACGAGCGGCCGCGCCAGGCCCGTCAGGTACAGCGCCCAGCGGTCGGTCTGCTCGTACTGGAACGTCACAGTGCGCAGAAGCACGCGGAATGAACTGCCGACGATCCCGAAGAGAATGGCGGCAACCGCTATCTGGAGCGGCGTGCTGAGGAACAGCGTGTCGGCCGCTACGGATGAGATCGTGACGGCTGCCGCACCCGCGGCCAGCGTCAACAGGCCCGCCAGCGGGTTGCTGACGCGGCGCATGAGCGTCCGCGAGCGGATCATCTCCCCCACGTTCTCGGTCAGAGTCCCCACGATGGCTTCGCCGTCCCGTGCAACATCGAGGCCGCCGGTCGATGCCCTGTCGATCCATCCCTGGAGGCTCTCCAGCATGAGTTCGTGGTCTCGCAGCTTGGCGTTGCGCACGCGGGTCATCAGCTGTTCGACCTTTGCGATGAATGGGGCCGCTTCCGCAATCGGGCCGCGTTGCCCCTCTTTCGGCTGCGGATCCGAGAAGCTGACCACCGGTCCACCTGTATCTGCCATATCGCTCCCCTTTCGGGACTCTCCGTTCGAGCCCCATCCGGCAATCCGTAGTAGCCCCGGCTGTTCAGGGTCGCGGAAAAGTACCACTCCGCATCTCGCGAGGTCAAGGCGGACCGGTCTCGCGTTCGAAGGAGAACGGCCCGCACCGAGATGGTGCCACGAACGGGCGAGCGCTTATGCTGTACGCGAGCGCGAACTGCGATGGGAGGAGGCACCTTGAGCGTTCAAGATCGGATCGGGTTCGACGCCGGTTCCAGCCGCCTGGAAGACGCTGTCGGATGGGCGGCGGAGCACGGCTTCCACTACGTGGACTTCAACGCAGACACCGGCCCGAACGATCTGGGTGCCTGGGACGCGGGCCGCGTGAGATCCGTGCGTGAGATGTGTGATCGCAATGGCATCCACCTCGGCCTGCACACGCTTTCAGGCGTGAACATAGCGGAGTTCTCACCGTACGTCTCCGCGGGCGTGGATGAGTACCTGCGCGCCAATGTGGATTTCGCCCGGCGTATGGGGTGCGAATGGACAGTGGTGCACGCCGGGTACCACTTCAGCGCTGCTGTAGAAGAGCGGAAGCGCGCGTCGCTGGCCCGGCTGAAGCGGATCGTCGAGTATGCGGAGAGATCGGGCGCACACCTGCTGCTCGAGAACCTGAACCGCGAGCCCGACCGGGCCGAGGTCCACTACCTGGCGCACGATGTGGAGGAGTGCCGCGCCTATTTCGACGCCATCCAGTCCGATCATTTCGGCTGGGCTTTCACAGTGAACCACGCCAGCCTCGTGCCGGAGGGCATCGACGGCCATCTGGATGCCTTCGGAGTCGACCGGCTCGGTGAGGTGAGACTCGCGGACAACACGGGAGAGTACGAGGTTCATCTACCGCCGGGGCAGGGCTGCATCGATTTCGAGGCGCTGTTCCGCCGCGTCGAGTCGGCCGGGTATCTCCGGCACTACATGATGGCGTTCGGGACGCGGGAGGACCTGCTCGCGGCACGAGAGCTGTTCGCGGCGTACGGGCAGGGTGAGTAGGCGGGAGCAAGCCTCGCATGACCCCATCTTGCGCTGCCGCGGTAAAGACCGTCACGTTCGACGCTGACGACACGCTGTGGCATTTCGACTCGGCCATGCGCGCCGGTCTGGCGCGCGTGCTCAAGGAGATCAGGCGTATCGCGCCGCGCTCGGGTCCCGCGCTGACGGTAGACGCAATGATCGCCGCGCGCGACGAGGCGGAAACCGATCTCAAGCGCTCGGGCGGCTCGTTGCTCGCGATCAGGCGCGAAGGTATCCGCCGGTGCCTGCCCTCCGGCCATGGCGACGAGATGCTGCCGGACAGGCTTCTGGCGATGTATCAGGAAGAGCGAACTCGCGTGATGGTTCCGTACGATGACGTAGTGCCGGCGTTGCGACTGCTGGGGCGGGACAGGACCCTCGGGGTTGTCTCCAACGGCAACACGCATCCAGAGAGATGTGGGCTGGGCGGCTACTTCAGGTTCGTGCTGCTGTCCGACGAGCACGGCGTCGAGAAGCCGGACCCGCGCGTATTCGAGATGGCAGCGGAGGCCGCCGGGTGCGCCGTCTCCGAGATAGCACACGTAGGGGACAGACTGGGCACGGATGTCGAGGGTGCAAACCGGGCCGGTGCTGTGTCCGTGTGGCTGAACCGCGGCGAAGAGAGCGCACCGATGGGAGGACCGGTACCGTCGTTCACGGTCGGCACCCTGTCGCAACTGCAGGGAGTGATCGACGAGGCTGCAGGCGGATAGCGCAGCCCGGCACTGGCCGTCGAGAGCGGACCGCTGAGGGCTGAAGCAGGCAGTGAATGACACAACGAGAGCACGAGGACATTGCGGTGACAATCAGGGCCAGCTACGGAGAGATCACGGACTTCCCGCGCATGACCGTGGGAGTCATGGGCTCGGCAGGCGGCACGATCCCCGATGAGGCGTACAAGACGATGCGGACGCTCGGCGCGGAGATCGCCAGGCGCGGCTACGTGCTGCTGACGGGGGCGTGCCCGGGCATCCCGCAGGAGGCCGTGCTCGGAGCGAAGTCTGAGGGCGGTCTGGTCGTGGGCGTCTCGCCGGCGCTCAATTTCAGAGAGCACGTAACGGGCTACGGGTCACCGTCGCGCGGGTATGACGCCATGATCTACACGGGCAACGGGCTTATGGGCCGGGAAATCGAGAACATCCGCTCGTGCGACGTGGTGATCTTTGCGGGTGGCCGATCGGGCACTCTGGGTGAGTTCGCGATCGCGTTCGATGAGGGCAAGGTGTTGGGCGTCATGACCGGAACCGGGGGCATCACCGAGCACCTCGAAGCGATTGTGGGCTTGCTGGACAAGGACACCGGCGCGGTTGTGTGCGCGAACAGCGACCCCGTTGCGCTACTGGATGAGTTGGAGCAGGTGTACCGTGAGCGAGTCTTGCCGCTGTACCTGGAAGCGCTTGAGGGCCACAACCCGGACGGCGAGCTGGAAGACTAGGCGCGGCCCGAGCGCGCGCAGAGGCCACGACCCGCTGCATGAACGAACGGCCCGGGTCAGACCCGGGCCGTTCAAGAGTATGTGTTCGGGCAGAACCCGAGCGGCTAGCGCTGTACCCGGCCGGAGACGTCACCTCCGGCGACGGCCTCTACCTCTTTGCGCGACACCAGGTTGAAGTCGCCGTGGAACGTGTGCGCCATGGCGGATGAGGCAACTGCGAAGTCGAGGATCCCACGGCTATCCCAGCCTTCCAGGTTCCCGTAGATCAGGCCGGCGGAGAACGCATCGCCCCCTCCGACCCGGTCGACTATGTGCACCGGGTAGTTGCGGCCGAGGAGAATCCCGCTACCGTCGTAGTAGATGGCCGACCAGTCGTTGTCGTCCGCCGAACGGCTGCCCCTCAGTGTGATGCCGACCTGCTTGAATCCGAAGTCGGAGACCAGCCTGTCGACGACAGGACGGTACGCCTCGGGATCTAGCTCCCCGCTGGTCACATCCACGCCCTCAGCCTTGATGCCCAGAGACTTGTCGGCGTCCTCTTCGTTGCCGATGGCGATGTCGACGTACTCCATGAGCGGCCGCATCGTGGCCTGGGCTTTCTCCGCGCTCCACAGGTTCTTGCGGTAGTTCATGTCGGCGCTGACGGTGAGGCCCGCGTCGAGCGCTGCTTTCGCGGACTCCTCACAGACCGCTGCTGCACTGTCGGAGAGGGCGGGCGTGATGCCGGTGAAGTGGTACCAGTCCTTCCCGGCGAAGACCGTTTTCCAGTCCACGTCACCCGGCTGGATCTCGGCTATGGACGCAGCGGCCCGGTCGTACACGACCTTGGATGCCCGCATGGCAGCGCCCGACTCCAGGTAGTAGATGCCCAGGCGCTTGCCCTGACGAAGGACGTGGCTCGTGTCCACGCCCCACTGGCGGATGTAGTTGATGCACGCCTGGCCGATATCGTTGTCCGGGATGGCTGAGACGTAGTACGACTCAGCGCCCAGGAGTGACAGCGATACGGCGACGTTGCATTCGCCGCCGCCGTACGTGACTTCGAGTTCGCGTGCCTGGGTGAAACGCTCGCGCCGCATGGTGGCGAGGCGGAGCATCACCTCTCCGAAGGTTACGACCTTCTTGCCCATCGTCGTGTCCGGCTCCCGGGCCCGGCGCGGCGTCCAGTGCCGCAGCCGTTGCCCTTCCTGCTTGCCGGGTGCGCCGTTGTCGTGGCGACCCGGGCGTTTTCAGTTCGGTCGCGGGATGCGTCCGGTCTCCGCGATCGCTAGCTGCCCCTGATCTCCTTGATGAGTGCAACCGTGTCCTTGCACCGCTGCGTCAGCGCCGCCCAGTCACGAGCCTTCACCAGGTCGGACGAGACCAGTTTCGAGCCCATGCCCACGGCAACAACCCCGGCTTTGAACCAGCCCTCCAGGGATTCGCGAGTCACATCCACACCGCCTGTCGGCATGATGGAGGACCACGGCATCGGGGCGAGTACGGCGCTCACGAATCCGGGACCGCCCACGGCACTACCGGGGAAGATCTTCACGAATTCGCATCCGAGTTCTTCCGCCGCCGAGATCTCGGATGCAGTGCCGCAGCCGGGGACGTAGCCGATCTTGCGGCGATTGCATACCTTCGCCACGTCCGGGTTGGTGACCGGCCCAACGATGAAGGACGAGCCTTCCGAGATGTACAGGGAGGCGGTGCCGGCATCGATCACGGAACCGGTGCCGAGGATGGCGTCCGGCAATTCCTTCGCGCAGTACGCCTCAAGCTCAGAGAACACCTCGAAGGCGTGGTCGCCGCGGTTGGTGAACTCCAGGACGTTCACGCCGCCCTCCACGCAGGCTTTCGCGATGCCCTTCGCCACTTCGATATCGCCGTTGTAGAAGACCGGCACCATTCCGACGTCGAGAACGGCGTTGTAGACGTTGAGCCGCCTGTATCTGGCCACCTTGCGCCTCCCGCGAGAGCGTTTCCATGCCGGCCCGCGTGCCGGGCCCGGCGCCCGTAGTGTACCGTCGCCTGCCGCTCCGCGCAGGGGTGCTACGCGCTTCGAACAGCGGTGGCCTCGATTTCGACGACAACCTCGGGCCGACCGAGCATGGGGACCGCCACCAAGGTGGCCGCTGCTTCCACGCCCCGGAGGGCCTTTCGCAGCGCTCCGGCGGCTTCGATGAGGGCCTGTTGACCGCCGACAACGTAGGTGCGCGTGCGCGCCAGATCAGCCCACGCAAGACCCTGTTCTTCGACGGCCCAGCGGATCGTCTCCAGCGTGTCGAACACCTGCCCGCGTACTTCGCCCGGATGCCGGACTATCTCGCCGACGACGAGCGAGGTGGTCCCCGCCACGTGAACCACGTCACCCACACGAACCGCGCGAGAGTAGTGATTGTCGACCTCGTAGGTCCTCCCGGTGCGGATGTTGCAGCGGGTAGCTGAGGCACCCCGGACGGCCTCCGCCTCCAGCAGGAACCGCACATCGGGAGCGTTCAGTCCCGCCATGACGATGCCTGCTGCACCGGGCTCGCCCTGCGCCATGAAGCCGGCGAGGGTAGGCGATCTCGGGGCCGGGCCGTCCTCAGGCAGCGAGTAGTAACGGACGGCCACCACGTCCCGAGGGGACGAGCCGAGGGCCGCCAGCGCGTCAGCTGCCTCCTGAATCACCCGGGTAGCCTGCGCGCCGTGGTCTCCGGCGTGCGCGACGGGTCCGGCCCGATCTTCGGTCGTCATGCCGGACAGCCAGATGTCGCCGCCGACCTCAACGGCCAGCGAGGAGCCCCACTGGGGGACGGGATCCTGGTGGCGGATCCGCCGCGCAGCCCCTTTCACCGCTTCGATTTCGAGAGCGATGTGGGTATCACCGGGCAGTGCGGTGACGCGAACTGTGGACATGGCAGGTCCGCGATTGCCGAAAACGTCCCCGTGCGCCTGCCGAAGAGCCGCCTCGCTGCTGTCGTCGACGTAGAACACCCGGGTACGCACAACGTCATCGATGGCCGAACCAGCGTCGTACAGCAGTCGATCCGCTGCAGCGAACAGCTCACGGGCGTCAGGTTCCAGGCCACCCTTGCGCTCCATCAGCAGGCCGGATGTGAAGAGCCTGCCGCCGACGGCGACCAGCGACGGGCATTCCAGGGCGGTTTCGAGTATGCCGTCGATTCTCAAGCTGTCCCGCATCGTTTGCCTCCCGGCATGGGCCCTCCCTGGAGCCGATCATGAGGGCGGCACAAACAGCGCTCCCGGAGCCCTGTTGCCACTGCGCGTGGCCTCAGACCGAGCGGCAACGTCGCCGCGCGCTGCGGAGACTTGAGATGCTGGAAAGGTCCGCCGATTCCTAGGACCGCGGGCGCACGTGCACAGTGGATGGGTCTACCCCGCGTGCCGCCAGTATGCTCCGAGCAATGTAGGCGTGGTACTCGGAGTTGTGACACAGGTCCACCCAGAGCCCCGCGACTTGTCTCGGCGTGTCGAAAGGCTTGCCGCTCTTCCGCTCAGGTCTGGAGTGGACGATGTATCTCCCTCTGTCAGTCGTCACCGGGCAGTGATCGGAATGTAACCGTCCTTGCTCAACCAGCCACTCGACAACGCGAATCTGCAAGTGGTTCCAGCGAGCAATGGCTCGGGGCATCGTCCCCGGGAATCGGATTTCCTGCGGTGGGCGCGGCCTTTGCTTGGATTGAGGACGCAGTTCCGCCAGCGGAGTCCATTCTTCCGCAGGCTGCGGGGAAGGCAACTTGGGTTCTGGTTTGCGCTTGGCTACATTCGATGGGGGGGGGATATGTGGCTCGCCCTCAACGAAATTGCCACGCCAGAGCCAGAGCATCTGCATCACGGTTTCATGCTCACGCCCGCGCAGGTCGAACGACGCTACAAGTTTTTCGTCGATGGGAACTGCACGGTGTGGCTCGTAGATCTCCCAAAGCTCGCCATTTGTTACGGCGAAGTACTCGATCCCCTGGGCGATGCAGTATGTGATCGCCTGGTCGATGCCCTGCCGGGTCGGTGTTCCGAGGGACTTCGCCTCGATAATCAACCTCGCCTTGCCGCGCCCGGCCATCATTCCGTAGTCGGCGCGGCCTTTCCCGGGTGAGTATTCCGGCACAACATCGGACGGGTTCTCAAGGTCCCATCCAAGGGCGCGGAGCACCGGGTCCACCAGCGCGTACCGAGTCGCAGATTCGTTTCTGTGCAGCAGGTCCTGTTGTTTCTCGATGCGTTCCCTAAGGCTTGTGACGAGGTCGGCGAGTTCATCGAGCCACATGACGTATCACCTTCCGGCAGACGCTATCCGGCGCAAAGTCTACATCAGGCATCTTCTGCACATCTGACCAGTGCGCCCCACCCCAGATCCTTCGGCTTCGCTCAGGATGACCGGTGAGGAAGAGTCTCCAACTTCCCACACGGCCTTTGCCTCTCCAACCTCGAGACGTGGCTCTCCCGCTGTCGAAGGGGAGTTTCGATTGGCTGCGCTCTACTGCTGTTGGCCGGGGTCTGTTGCAGTATCGAGGAGCGCGGTGTGCGGGTACGCGCCCTCCAGCAGCGGCATGTGCCCTGCCTGCGGGTCGAGCAGAGGCACGGGCAGTTCGTCCGTCCACGCGGGCGGCTCGCCGACCCGGAAGCCCGCAAGCGTCGGAGATCCGATGGCCTTCGCGTGGGCCATAACCTTGAACGCACCGAGTCCGTCGGACCTGGCCAGCGCCAGCATGGCCATCCGATTTGCGTCCAGTGCGGCCTGAGTCCCGCACACAGCCCTCAGCCTGCGAACCATGGACCGCAGGCCCAAAGCGTGGAGGAAGCCGGCCTGTGTCGTGGCCCCGATGCGTACAAATCCCCGCCGCCGCAGCACGGCATCGACGGTCGTGAAGTCGACGTGCGCGGTGATGTCCTGATCGCCAACTCGGCCGAGAGGATCGGAGCCCAACGTGTGCCGATAGTGGCACCGGATCGTGCCGGCCGACCGCCCCGGCGCGTACAGCGCGTCTGCCGTATGGCCATAGTCCACAGTCAGGACGACCCCTCGTTCGAGCGCTGCAGACACGTCGTCCGCCCAGGCGTCCAGTCCGAGGTTCACTTCCCCGCGATATCCATCCGGCAGCAACCGTCCGGCTAATCCCAGTCTTGCCTCAATGGCCAGCGTCGACGGTGGTCCTTCTTCTTCGGCGAAACGGTCTCCGTCAAGGGCGACGTAGATTTCACGCACTTCGCCGTCGCGGATGATGAATCGGTGGACCGGGAATGAATCGAGGAGCTCGTTCGAGACGATGCAGCCCGTGGCACCCCTGAACGGCAGGCCGTTCGACCGGACTGGCTGCGGTTCGCAGGCGCCTCCTCGGGCAGCAGGCGTGAGCGCTCGGTCCACTGCGACATACCGAAGGTGACCCGCGAAGTCCGGGTCGAGCCGCGTCGCGTACCGGGTGACGTCCCGTGCCAGCGTTCCGTCCCCGGCGCCCATCTCGATTGCCGTGAAGGAGTCCGGGTCCCTCAGAAGCCCGGCGACCTCCCGCAGTTGGACACAGATGAGCGCGCCAAACGCCGGATGGGCCGAAGGCGCGGTGAAGAAATCGCCCTGGGCGGCGATCCGGCCGGGACGGGCATAGTAGCCGCCGAGAGGCGAGAAGAGGGCCGCCTCCATGAATTCGGCAAACGTGATACGCCCCGCCCCACCGATCCGTTCTCTGAGGCTACGGATGAGTGGGATCACGCCTCCCGTATCTGCCGCACGACCGGTCATGTGGACAATGCCCCACCGGGCAAAGACGCCTGGTCGCCCGGAGCTCGGTCAGAATGCAAACGGGACGCCATCAGGGCGTCCCGTCTTCGCTGCAGTCCTGGTCCCGGCGTTCCGGGACGGCTACGACGATTTGCGTCTTTGTGCCGCGGCCCGTTTGGATTCCGGTGTGCCCCGATCCCAGCCGGTGCCGGGTATCGAGTTCGTGAATTCCCGGGTCTCTCCGCACTTGCTACACACACCCGTGCTGACCGGTCCGTTCGGGCTGTCGATGCGCCAGAAGTGGGCGCATTCGTCCGTGGCTTCGGGCGTTTCCGGGTTTGGTTGTTGCCGCTTGGCCACGGTCCCTCCTCTACACATCCAACTCCGCTGCCGTGGGAGCGGCAGGATCATGGTTTCCCGGCGCTCCCGGAGCCCCGGACTGCCGCAGTTTGTGCGCACTGCATATTACCACTGACCCGGTACAGCCGGGCTGGGCGCAGTGGGGCAGTTCGTTCGAGCCGACTACAGCTCGCCCCGCATGCGATCGATCAGTTGCTCCACAGGCATGGCGCCCAGATCAGTCCCGTCGCGCAGCCGCACCGCGACGGCACCGGCGTCCGCCTCGCGGTCGCCGGTGATGAGCATGTACGGGACCTTCTGGAGCTGGGCGGTCCGTATCTTCGCGTTCATGCGTTCACTCGAGTCGTTCAGTTCGGAGCGGAAGCCGGCATCTTCGAGCCGGTCCCGGATGGTCGCGGCGTACGCGGCGTGCCGGTCCGCGATCGGTATCAGCATCGCCTGCACGGGCGCCAGCCACAGCGGGAACGCGCCCGCCGTATGCTCCAGGAAGACACCCATGAACCGTTCAACCGCACCGAGCATCGTGCGATGGACCATCACCGGCCGCCGGCGGCTGCCGTCTTCCGCCACGTACTCCAGGTCGAAACGCTCCGGCATGGCGAAGTCCAGCTGCACGGTGCCGAGCTGCCATTCGCGGCCGATGGCGTCCGGCACGAAGTGGTCGATCTTCGGTCCATAGAAGGCGCCTTCGCCCGGTGCTCTCTCGAACTCCAGGTCTGCCTCGGCCAGAATGGCCTCGAGTGCCGCTTCGGCCCGGTCCCATGCCTCGTCCGATCCGATCCGCTTCTCCGGTCGGAGCGACAGCACGAACCTCATCTCCTCGAACCCCAGGCGGTGGTACGACTCAACGAGCATATCGAGGAAGCCGCGCACCTCCGAGCCGATCTGGTCTTCGGTGCAAAAGATGTGAGCGTCGTCCTGAGCGAAGCTCCTCACCCGGGTCATTCCGTGCGTGACCCCGGACCGTTCGTGGCGATGGAGACGCCCGAAATCGGCGAGCCGCACCGGCAGATCCCGGTAGGAATGGAGCTCACGAGCGTACATCATTGCATGAGCCGGACAGTTCATGGGCTTCACGCCGTACTCACGCTCGTCGATCTCGATCAGATACATGTCGTCCAGGTAGTTATCGTAGTGCCCCGACCGCTTCCAGAGGTCTGTCGAGTAGATCTGAGGCGTTATCACTTCGTCGTACCCGTAGCTGCGATACAACCCTCTGACATAGTCGACCAGCAGGTTGTAGACGATCGCACCCTTCTTCATGAGGAACGGGCTGGCCGGGGAGATCGGGTCGAAGAAGAACAGGTCCAGTTCCCGGCCCAGGCGGCGGTGATCGCGCTTCTCGGCCTCTTCGTGGCGTTGCAGGAAAGCGTCAAGCTCCTCCTGCGATTCCCATGCTGTGCCGTAGATCCGCTGCAGCATCGGGTTGTGTTCATCGCCGCGCCAGTAGGCGCCGGCGGTGTTCAGCAGCTTGAACGCCTTGATCTCGCCCGTAGAAGCCATGTGTCCGCCGCGGCACAGGTCCTGGAAATCGCCGTGCCTGACGAACGTGACGGGCTCGTCTTCCGGTATTTCGCTAAGCATTTCGAGCTTGTACTGGTTGTCTGCCACCGCCTGCTTCGCCGCCTCGCGGCCGGCGTCTTTCTGGGTGAACGGAAGGTTGCGTTCGATCGACTCGCGCATCAGCGATTCGATCCGCTCCACGTCCTCGGGAGTGAACGGTCGAGCAACGTCGAAGTCGTAGTAGAAACCGTCTTCGGTCGGGGGTCCAAGCGTGGGCTTGGCCTCCGGGAAGGCCCTCACCACGGCCTCGGCCATGACGTGCGCGGCCGAATGGCGCATGCGGTGACGGAGGTCTTCGAGTTCGGGGTCAGCTTTGGCCCTGGGCATGTCGGTTCCTCTCGGTATTGGTGGCGGCCCGGGATTCGCTGAGAGCCGCCGCCGGAAAGGGCCTTCCCTGCCTGACGTTCCCGTTGTGTCTCCGACAAGCGACACAGGAGGACCGGCATCGGGAAGGATGTCGCGGGATGTGCCGGGGCCGGGATGGGAGACCGGGCGCGACGACGGACCGCGACAAGATGCGTATCGAAGATGCGGGCGCGCTCCCCAATCAGCGGGGGCACGCCCTCGTAGTCGCCGTGTGGCGACTCAGGCGGTCACGTGTGAGTGGGGCATCGTCCCGACCAACCGGGGCGCACCCGACACGGGGCGCGAGTGGTGGGCGATGAAGGACTCGAACCTTCGACCTCAGCGATGTCAACGCTGCGCTCTAACCAACTGAGCTAACCGCCCGGGTCACAGACAGGGACCGGCGCCTCACGCCGGACGATCTCTGCGGGAGACGCCTGCGCATTGTATATGAGGGGCTCTCCGGCCGGCAGGCCTCGCCGGAGCGGGACACGCCCTATTCGGACTCCTTGTCCCCCTCGGCGGAATCGGGGGCAGCGTCTGCGGACGCTCCATCCGGCTCCATGACTTCGTCTCCACTGCCCGTCGTGGACCGCACGAGCCTTTCGACAGCGAGCGCCGCCTCCTCATCCGACTCATCGACCGCGTCGTCGCCCCTGAGAGCAGACGCGGCGGCCGCCAGGTCCTCGCGCTCAAGGCTGCCGTCGCCGTCGAGCCCATCGCCGTTCGTGTGTGGCTCGACCGGCCGGCCACCGATGGCAGCGAGTGCCTCTTCGAACGTTGCCGGCGGCTGCGTCATTCCGGTGAGGGTGCCGCTCACCCGGTCACCGAGCTCAGCCAGACCCAGCTTCTCCCGCCCTTCCAGCGACCGATCGAGGCGAGCAGGAATCAGGCGCCCGATGATCACGTTTTCCTTGAGGCCAAGCAGGCGGTCAACGGAGCCATTTACCGCGGCTTCCGCCAGAACGCGGGCTGTTTCCTGGAACGACGCGGCCGCCAGGAAGCTGTTCGTGCTCAGGGATGCACGCGTCACTCCAAGCAGGACCGGGCTGGCGGTGGCGGGTTCGCCGCCCTCCGCCAGAACGTTGTTGTTCACCGTCTCGTATTCGTTCCGGTCGATGAGCTCCCCGGGCAGCAGCTCAGTGTCGCCCGGTGCATCGACGCGCACCTTCCGGAGCATCTGGCGGATGATCACCTCGACATGCTTGTCGTGTATGGTCACGCCCTGCGAGCGGTACACAGTCTGCACCTCATCGACGAGGTAGCGCTGAACCGCTTCATGTCCCTCGATGCGCAAGATGTCCTGCGGGCTCTTGGGCCCGGACGTGAGTGCCTCACCCACTCCGATTTCCTCGCCGTCCCTGACCAGGATGTGCGCTGCCGCAGGAACCAGATACTCGCGCTCTTCTCCTTCCGTCCACGTGACCGAGAGCACGCCGCCTTTCACCTTCACGACCCCGGAGGCTGTGCAGGCGATCTCATCCGGATGGGCGATCTCGGTGCCCTCTTTCTTGGCTTTGGCGAGTGCGGTCTTCTTGACGCCGAGCACTGCTGAGCCCGCGTCCGCCCACTGACCGGTCTTGAGGAGCGCCTTGTGTGTCTGCGGAATCGGGAATGTCTCCGAGAACTCCTCCGAGTTCACGACCTTCACCACGCGGCCTTCTGGCAATTCGGACAGTTCGACGGTGCCGCTGATCTCCGTGATGATCGCCATGCCGCGAGGGTTGCGCGCCTCGAACAACTCGACAACGCGCGGAAGACCGCTCGTTATGTCGCGGCCTGCGATGCCACCGGTGTGGAATGTGCGCATGGTGAGCTGTGTGCCGGGCTCGCCGATGCTCTGCGCCGCGATGATGCCGGCCGCCTCTCCGAGGAGTACCGGCTCGCCGGTCGCCAGGGACGCGCCGCAACATTTGGCGCAGAGGCCGCGCGAGGCCTCGCATGTGAGTGGAGACCGCATGTAGGCTTCTGTCACCCCTGCCTCCTGGATCTTCTGAGCCAGGGGTG
>CAYYFS010000008.1:0-11637 GCA_964471055.1 uncultured Dehalococcoidales bacterium | reverse complement strand
AGATCGTGCGCCAGCATCGCATCGGCGAAATCCGTGTAGGTCTGTGGCTCCTGCCCTTCAGGCGTGGGGTCCATGCCTGTGAGGTAGTAGTTGCCGAGGACGATATCAAGCGTGGGCGCGACGATAGGATCGCCCGAACTGGGCGTGAGCATGTTGTAGGTGCTCAGCATCACGCGCTGGGCTTCGAGAACGGCCTCCCGCGAGAGCGGCACATGCACGGCCATCTGGTCCCCGTCGAAGTCGGCGTTGAACGCCGCGCAAACCAGCGGGTGGATCTGGATCGCGCTGCCCTCCACCAAAACAGGCTGGAACGCCTGGATGCCGAGCCGGTGCAGAGTGGGTGCGCGGTTGAGCAGGACCGGGTGGTCCTGGATCACCTCTTCGAGGATGTCCCAGATCTCCGGGCGGGCGCGTTCGGACATCCGCTTGGCGCTCTTGATGTTATGGGCGTAGCCCTTCACGACGAGCGCGTTCATTACCAGCGGCTTGAACAGCTCAAGCGCCATGCGCTTGGGAAGACCGCACTGGTGCAGTTTCAATTGAGGGCCGACGATGATGACTGAACGGCCGCTGTAGTCGACGCGTTTGCCCAGGAGATTCTGCCGGAATCGCCCCTGTTTGCCACGCAACAGGTCCGTGAGCGACTTGAGCTTGTGGTTGTGGCTCCCCTGGATCGCCCGTCCCCTACGGCCGTTGTCGATCAGTGCATCGACCGCCTCCTGGAGCATGCGCTTCTCGTTGCGGACGATGATGTCCGGCGCCTGAAGCTGCAGGAGGTGCCGGAGGCGGTTGTTCCGGTTGATCACCCGTCGATAGAGGTCGTTCAGGTCGCTTGTGGCAAACCGTCCGCCGTCCAGCTGGACCATGGGGTGCAGCTCGGGGGGCAGCACCGGCAGCACGGTGAGGATCATCCATTCGAGCTTGTTGCCGCTCTTTCGGAACGCTTCGAGAACGCGGAGGCGCTTGATCGCCTTCTTGCGGCGCTGGCCGGAAGTGGTTCGCACCTGCTCCCTGAGGTCGGCGCGGAGATCTTCAATCGACAGCCGCTTGAGTATGTCGAGGACCGCCTCGGCGCCCATGCCGGCGCGGAACACCTCTCCGAAACGATCGCGGAGCTCGCGGAAGCGCGCCTCGGTGAGCAGGTCCAGGACTTTGATGCTCTCGAGTTCCTCGATCCGGCCGTTCATGTCCTCCTGGATCTCGGTCTTCAGTTGCTCGAACTTGTCTTCGACCGCAGCAACGGCCTCCGCGTGGGGATCGGCTTCCTCGTCTTCCCCATCAGTCTGCGGCTCGGGTTGCTCGTCCGGTTCGACTTCGGTTTCTGCCCCGACCTCGGGGTTTTCTTCCCCCGCGGTCTCGGCAGCGATCTCCTCCCCGTTTCGCACGGCCGCTATCTGTTCCTCTTTCCCGGCGTCCAGGCGGGCCAGTTCCGAATCGCGGAACTCCTGAAGGCTCGCCAGAGCTCTGGCGCGGGCAGTCTCATCTACGCTTGTGATGGCATACTGCGCGAAATAGAGGACTCGTTCCAGATTGCGGGGAGAAAGGTCAAGCAGCAGTCCAAGGCGGGAGGGTGTCCCTCGGGAAAACCAGATGTGGGCGACGGGCGCCGCGAGGCGAATGTGCCCCATGCGCTCCCGGCGCACCTTGGCGCGCGCGACTTCAACACCGCAACGGTCACACACCACGCCTTTGTAGCGGATCTTCTTGTACTTGCCGCAGTAGCACTCCCAGTCCTTGGTCGGGCCGAAGATGCGTTCGCAGAAAAGCCCATCCTTCTCAGGGCGCAACGTGCGGTAGTTGATAGTCTCAGGCTTCGTAACCTCTCCGTATGACCAAGCGAGTATCTGCTCAGGAGAGGCGAGCGAAATCCTTATTGCGTTGAAGTCAGCGCCGGGCTGTGCCATGCGTCTCCAGTCCCCCTCTGCGGCGCCGGCTGTTCGGAAGCCGGGGGCCGCGCTCTCTGCTGGTGGGACGGTCTCCCGTGAAGTGCGCCCGTCCGGGTGGCCGGGATGGGGCGTTGCTCTGTTCTCGGCGCCTCCGCGCCGGTCCTGGGTTAGAGGCCGGGGCTATTCCGCGACCCCGTCCTCCGTTTGGTCCTGTTCGTCGGAGTCGGCGACGGGCTCGGGGGCCACCGCGCTCTGATCGTCATCCACGCGGGCGGGGACCGCGGCTTCCTCATCCGGCCCGCTAGGTCCGCCCTCACCATCTGTGTTTCCGTTGTCGGTGGATTGCACGGTGAAAGTGCTGTCGTCCAGGTCCGTCAAGCTCCCGAGGCCAAGGTCTGCCAGCGAGGGATCGAAGGCGGCCCAATCCAGTGCATCGGCCTCCGGACCAGCCGCGGCGCCTCCGTTCTCCCCATCGGCCGCGATGCCGTAGGGATCGACGTGCTCGTTCAGCAGCTCTACGGAAAGGCCGAGCCCCTGCAGTTCTTTGAGAAGCACGTGGAAAGACTCGGGCACGCCTGGCTGTATGGCTTCTTCGCCTTTGACGATGGCCTCGTAGGTCTTCACGCGGCCGACGACGTCATCTGACTTGATCGTCAGCATCTCCTGGAGGGTGTACGCGGCACTGTATGCCTCAAGCGCCCAAACCTCCATCTCACCGAATCTCTGCCCACCGAACTGTGCCTTCCCGCCCAGCGGCTGCTGAGTGATGAGGGAGTACGGCCCGGTGGAGCGAGCGTGGATCTTGTCCTCGACGAGGTGGATGAGCTTCAGCATGTAGATGCTGCCGACGCTGACCGGCTGATCAAACGACTCGCCGGTGCGGCCGTCATAGAGCACCGACTTGCCGAACGCCGGCGCCGCCTTGTTCTCCTCGCGCATGACACGTAGCGCTTCGGTCATGAGCTCTGCCGGCTTCAGTGCGGACACGTCAACGCCCACTTCTTCGGCCAGCCAGATACGCAGGCAGGCCTCTGTCGCTACTCCGCGGCTTGAGGTGGCCTCGCTCCACAGGCGGTCGCGCTTGTAACCGCGCTCTTCCAGCCAGGAGTCCACCTTGCTCCAGTCGATGGCTCTACTTGTCAGATCATGCCGGTCCACGGCACCGGACTCCTGGACGAACCACGCACGCGCCAGGGCATCCTCGATGTTGACGTCGGTGGCGCCGTCGAACACCGGCGACCGGGCGTGGAAGCCGAGGATTTCGGCCGCCCGCCCCAGGTGTGTTTCCAGCACCTGCCCCAGGTTCATGCGGGAGGGCACGCCCATCGGGTTCAGAATGATGTCCAGGGGTGTGCCGTCCGGCAGATAGGGCATATCCTCGGCGGGCAGGATGGCGGCAATGACGCCCTTGTTCCCGTGGCGGCCGGACATCTTGTCGCCTTCGGTGACCTTGCGCGTCTGTGCTATCCACACCCGGACCATCATCAGGACGCCGGGCGGCAGCTCGTCGCCGCTCTCCTTGATCAGAACCTTGACGTCGGTGACCTTCCCGTACTGGCCATGCGGCACGCGCATGGACGTGTCTTTCACGTCCCGGGCCTTCTCACCGAAGATCGCGCGGAGTAGTTTCTCTTCGGCAGTCAGCTCCGTCTCGCCTTTTGGTGTGATCTTGCCAACCAGGATGTCGCCGGGACCCACCCAGGCCCCGATGCGGATGACACCGGTCTCGTCCAGGTCTCTCAGGCTCTCCTCGCCGACGTTCGGGATGTCGCGGGTGATCTCCTCCGGGCCGAGCTTCGTCTCCCGGGCCTCCACCTCGTGCTTCTCGATGTGTATGGAGGTGAACTTGTCGGCCTTGACGACCTCTTCGTTGAGGATGATCGCGTCCTCGTAGTTGTAGCCCTCGAAGCTCAGGAAGCCGACCAGCACGTTCTGGCCAAGAGCGAGCTCGCCGTTCTCAGTCGATGAACTGTCCGCAAGCGGCTGGCCCACGAAAACGCGGTCGCCCTTCCTGATGATCGGGTGCTGGCTGAGGCACGTGCCCTGGTTGGAGCGAATGAACTTGACGAGCGGGTGCTCATGCACTTCTCCCATCTCATCCGCGACCTTGATCATGTCCCCGGTGGCTGAGATCACGATGCCGTCAACTTCCGACAGCAGAACCTGGCCGCTGTCTCGAGCGACGCGCCCTTCCATACCGGTACCCACCAACGGAGCCTCCGGCAGGAGCAGAGGAACCGCCTGCCGCTGCATGTTGGAACCCATGAGGGCGCGGTTGGCGTCGTCGTGCTCAAGGAACGGGATCAACGCGGTTGAGACGCTGACGGTCTGCATGGGTGAGACATCCACGAACTCGACTTTCGCCGGCGATTCCACGCCGTAGGTCTCGCCGATGCGCACCTCGACCTGGCCGGTCGTCAGCTGGCCTTTCGCGTCCATCGGGGTCGTCGCCTGGCCGATGATGCATCGTTCCTCTTCGTCGGCGGACAGGTAGGAGATGTCCTGCGGGTGGTTGGTAACGTACCTGCGCACCTCGATCACGCTGGGTGGCAGGGCCGCCAGTTCCTCCGCGATCTTGCGGGTGACCGCCTTGTCCGCAGCCACGACGATCTTGCCCTTCTCGTCCTTCACTTCCTCGCGGACGGTGCGGCCGACGATGTCCGGATCGTCGGTGGAGATCTCGGACAGGACGCGGCGATACGGGGTTTCGATGAACCCGTACTCATTCGTGCGTGCATAGGTCGAGAGTGATCCCAGGAGGCCGATGTTCGGGCCTTCTGGCGTCTCAATGGGGCAGATACGGCCGTAGTGGGAGTCGTGGACGTCGCGAACGTCGAAGCCAGCCCGCTCTCTGGATAGCCCGCCCGGCCCGAGAGCGGAGAGCCGACGCTTATGCGTCAACTCCGCCAGGGGGTTGGTCTGGTCCATGAACTGCGAAAGCTGCGACCCGCCGAAGAACTCGCGCACCGCCGCCACAACCGGCCTGATGTTTATCAGAGCCGCCGGAGTGGTTGCGGCCGGGCCCGCCTGGGTGGTCATGCGCTCCTTGATCACCCGCTCCATTCGGAGCAGTCCAACGCGAAGTTGGTTCTGAATCAGCTCGCCGACGGCGCGCACGCGCCGGTTGCCAAGGTGGTCGATATCGTCCACGCGGTCGAGGTCATTGTTGATCTTGACCATCGTGCGCATGAGTGCGACGAGGTCTTCCTTGGTAAGCGTGCGATGGGTGAGGGGAGCGTCGACACTCAGCCGGCGGTTGAGCTTGTACCGTCCCACCCTGCCGAGGTCGTACTTGCGGGAGTTGAAGAAGAGGTTTTGGAGCAGGTTCTTGGCGTTCTCCACGCTGGGCGGCTCGCCCGGCCGCAATCGCCGGTAGAACTCCAGCAACGCTTCTTCGGTGTTGGTCACAGCCGAGTCGCGCGCCAGGGTGGCCTCGATGTAGCGGTGATCGGGGTCTGTGTCGACTCCCTCGAAGAGGTCAACGATCTCTTCGTCTCGTTCGTATTCGAGCGCGCGCAGCAGCGTAGTGATCGGCGCCTTACGTTTGCGGTCCACCTTCACGGACAGGAGGTCCTTGTTGCTGGTCTCAAGCTCGACCCATGCGCCGCGATACGGGATGAGCTTGGCCGTGCAGAGGGGCCTGCCGGTACCCGGGTCGGGAGTGGTGGTGAAGTATGCGCCGGGGGAACGCACGAGCTGTGAAACGACCACGCGCTCGGCGCCGTTGATGATGAACGTGCCGTTCAGGGTCATCATCGGGATGTCCCCCATGAACAGCACCTGTTCCTTGACCTCACCAGTGGTCTTGACCAGCAGCCGGACCGTTACGTACAGCGGGGCGGAGTAGGTGGCCTCCTTCTCCCGACATTCGCGTTCGGTCTGCTTCGGCTCGCGAATCTCGTGGTCGAGAAACTGGAGCTCGAAGCGGCCACCGCTGAAGTCTTCGATAGGGGAAATCTCTTCGAACAGCTCCTTCAGGCCATCGGTGGTGAGCCATCCAAACGAGTTGAGCTGAACCTGGATGAGGTTCGGCACATCGACCGTGTTCCCGATGTGACTGAAGTTCCGGTACTCAACGATGTCGGGACCAGAGGGTCGAACGGGGGCGACAACCATGCTCACTCTCCGTCTGAGTGCTCAGGGTGTGGGGAAACGCGCAGAACCCGCCAACACGCGGCCGCTTCGAGGCGCGCGCGGGGACGGCTGTGGGTGCTAGGAGTTAGGAATCAGGGGCCGGCCAGCAGAGAAAGACATACTTCGACAATCTAAGAGTCTATCTCAATCGGCCTACCGGCGTCAACTGCGGGTAGTGGGTCATTTTGAAGATGCGGCGAAGCGGACTAGCTGCTCCACCGTCGGATTCGTGAGGACCTTTCCCTCGTACCTGGCAAGCGCCTTGTCGAGTGCCATTTGCGACGAAAGTGGGTCTGACTCGTTGTTGGGGAGACTCGTAGACCGGTACTGGCGAGCAACAGACCTCATGAACTTGAGCAGTGTCCACCAACCAGGATAGCGATTGGTCCGGCGCATTTCGGCCCTCAAGTGCCGCCAGAAGATGCGCCACAGGGCGGCCCGCAGGTTGGTCCGCATGGCGACGATGACGTCGGCCGCCTCTGCCAACGGAGATGTCCACCCGATGTAGCCTTCCGCGATCCACTCGTCTTCGCCCGCGATGCCCTTACTCAAGGTCAGACGATCCGCGTAGGACGCTAGGCCAGTACTGTCCCACCCGAGCCGATCGAGTTCATACACGGGCACACCAGTCTTCGCCGACAATCGCTGGGCGAGGGTGGACTTGCCCGCACCGGAGAGGCCGATGATGAGAATGCGCATGAAGCCAGTATCCGGTAGTGGGTCATTCTCGCAATGCGGCTGAACTAAGTCCGATACTTCTCCAGCGCCTTCTCGTCCAGGTCGGTACCCCATCCAGGCCGCTCTGTGATCGTGACGAGGCCGTCTTTGATCTCCGGCGGGTGCGTCACGATCTCATCCCTCCAGGGAACCTGCGCCGGGTCGCTTTCCGAGATACGCACGTTCGCCACCGATGCGCACAGCGCCATCGACTGGTAGGTCGAAAGGTGACCATTGAAGTTGTGCGGTGCGATGTTCATGTCGTACGCGGCCGCCATGTTGGCCGTCTGCCGCGCCGGGATGAAGCCCTGCCACTGCACGTCGACTTTCACGGCGTTCATGGCGCGCTTCTCGAAGAACGGCAGGTATTCCGTCGGCCCGAGTTTCTGCTCCCCCGTGATAACCGGTGTCCGGGTGGCGTCCTTCACCATGCGGAGCGATTCGGCGTCGAGGTTGTCGATCTCCAGCCAGTACATGTTGTAGGGCTCGAGAGCTTGACCCAGCCTGATCTGGCCTTCCGCCTTGAAGTTCTCGTTGACGTCCAGACAGATGCCCGCGTCCGGCCCGGCCTCCTCCCGGATCGCAGCGATCTGCGCGACCGCGGCATTCAGGAGCCCCGGCGTCAGGTTCTGGTCGTAGAGCGGGCCCCGCCGCCCCTGCGATATCGCCTTGAACGGCTGGCCTGCGCCCTGCGGGATGAGAATGTTCGTCTTGAACGTGTCGTAGCCGGCATCCATCGCTGCCCGTACCAACGCCTTGACGTCTTCGTATGACCTCGGTGCTTTCACGCCCAGCCTGTCGGGGTGGGACGCCTGGTACGAGAGCAGGTGTGACCAGTACACCTTCTGGTGGGTGCGCGTCGGCCCGCCGAACAGCTCGTACACCGGGATGCCCAGCGCCTTGGCCTTCACGTCCCACAGCGCAAGCTCTATCCCGGCAATCGCCATCCACGTCGCACCGCCGTACGCCATCCGGGCTGCGCGAACCATGGCCGTGTAGAGCTGCTCAACCGCACGCGCGTCCTTGCCAATCACAACGTCGGAGAGGTCTTCGACCAGTCCGGCCATACCCTTCGCGAGGCGCCCGTCTCCGAATTCCGAGTAGCCCGTGATTCCATCATCAGTGCGGATGACGCAGAAGAGCCAGGGGCTCATCAGACCCTGGACCGCCTTGACCTCGACGCTGGTGACCTTCATGTCCCGCTTCTCCTCCATCGCAGACTCGGCGGTCGGCGCGAAACACGCGCACCCGCCGCCTCTCAGGTCGTGGGTTCGGACGCGAACGAGGGCCAGTGCCCGGACGCGCCAGTCGGCATGTTACATCCGGGGCAGGTGAGACGGGCACTCAAGGGGGAGCGCCCACACCCGGTCCTCCGCCGGGTCAACCGGCGACCCGATGACCGCCTGGCACCCAGAGCAGGTATCATGTAGGAAGATACCCCCTCCCCAGGGGTATGGGTACGGCGGCGCACGTCGCCTACAACGGAAGCAAAGGCAGGCGGCAACCATGCTCCCCGAGGTGAAACGCGACGCCCTGAACCGTCTCTCGTACATCGAGGGGCACATAGCCGGCGTCAAGCGAATGGTGGACGAGGACCGCTATTGCGTTGACGTGCTGAAGCAGACGCACGCCATTCGGCATTCCCTCGAGAAGCTGGAGACCCGGATTCTCGAAGGCCACCTTCAGACCTGCGTGGTCGATGGCGTCAGGAGCGGCCGCGGGGACACCGTCCTGAAAGAACTTGTCGAAATCTACGCGATGGCGGAGCGTTAGGGGATCGCGACGGGCCGCCCCCGGCCCGGCGGGACCGCTATCCAGGTACACGAAGATGGCAACAGCAGCTCGGACCGACCGGGAGCCCCCGGTGATCACGCTACCGATATCCGGCATGACGTGCGCCTCATGCGTCGGCCGCGCGCGGCAAGCGCTCGAGTCCGTCGACGGCGTCGCGTCGGTCGAGGTGTCGCTGGCAGCGAACAGCGCCACCGTGCACTCGGCTGAGCGCGTTCCCGGCCTGAGCGAACTGGTCGCCGCCGTCCGCGGCGCGGGGTACGGGGTAGAAACCGAGACGAGCACTCTTAGCATCCAGGGCATGACATGCGCCATGTGCGTCGGGCGGGTGCGGGACGCGCTGAGCGAAGTCAATGGGGTCGTGGAAGCGTCGGTGAACCTGGCGACGGAAACGGCGACCATAGGTGCCCTGCCGGGCGCTGTTCCTCCACGGGCATTACGGCAGGCCGTGACCGACGCGGGCTACTCAGTGGCCGACACGGATACCGAGGCCGTATCCGACACGCGGGCAGCGGAGCGTGCCGCGGCGGTAACCGCGCTGCGCCGGAAGGCGATCGCGTCGCTGGCCGCCGCTGCGCTGATCATGGCCGGCATGCAGTACGGCGCGGTGCCCGCGCTGTCCGGCGTGTCGCCCACGGTCGCGAACATCGTCTTCCTGGTTCTGGCCACGCCAATCCAGTTCTGGGCCGCCAGCCAGTTCTATCGCGGTGCATGGGCCGCCCTGCGGCACCGCACAACGGACATGAACACGCTGATAGCGGTCGGGACATCGACCGCATACTTCTACAGTGTTGCGGCCACGGTCTTCAGGGGTTTCTTCGAGGAGTCGCCTTTCTTCGGCGGGCACGACGCCGGCCTTCTCGGCCACGCCACCGGTACCTACTTCGACGTCTCTGCAGCGATCATCGGTCTCATCCTTCTCGGCCGATACCTCGAGGGGCGGGCCAGGAACAGCACCTCAACAGCAATCCGGAGACTCATCGGCCTCCAACCAAACACCGCGCTCGTGATCAGAGACGGTGAACCAGTTGAGACTCCCGTGGCCGAGGTGGAACCCGGCGACGTCATATCGGTCCGTCCGGGCGAGCGGATACCGGTCGACGGCCCGGTGATCGAGGGCACTTCGGCCGTAGACGAGTCGATGCTCACCGGCGAAAGCATGCCCGTTGAGAAGGCGGCAGGCGATTCGCTCTTCGCGGGCACCGTGAGCGGGACGGGCAACCTCCGATTCGAGGCGGAGAAGGTGGGTCGCGAGACTGTGCTGTCGCAGATCGTGCTAATGGTCGGACAGGCACAGGCGTCGCGCGCTCCGGTCGAGCGGCTCGTCGACAGGGTCACGGCCCGGTTCGTGCCGGCCGTCCTGGCGGCGGCCGCCGTCACCTTTGTCGTGTGGGCGTTCCTGGCGCCGGAGCCCAGGCTGCTGAACGCCCTGCTCATGACGGTCGCCGTTCTGGTTGTCGCGTGCCCGTGCGCCCTCGGGCTGGCCACACCGACGGCGGTAATAGTGGGCATGGGCCGAGGGGCGATACGCGGAATCCTGGTCCGCAACGCGGAGGTCCTGGAAGTCGCCCACAGAGTCGATACCGTGGTCTTCGACAAGACCGGCACGCTCACCGAAGGGACACCCAGGGTGGTCGCTCTCGAATCCAGCGTGGTCGACGAGAGAGAATTGCTCAGGCTCGCCGCATCCGTGGAGGCCGCCTCAGAGCACCCCCTCGCGTCGGCAGTGCGCCAGGCGGCCGAGGAACGGGGCGTGGCTCCCACCCCGGTCGAACACTTCGAGGCGGTTCCTGGTCGCGGTGCTGTGGCCGAGATCGACGGAAACACCGTCCTGGTGGGGAGCAGCGCGTTCCTCGAAGAACGCGGCATCTCGCTCGACGGCCTGCGCGCCGCGGTGGATGACATGTCAGCGCGAGGCGAGACGCCGCTGCTGGTGGCACGGGGTTCGGAGGCGGCCGGTGCGCTCGGGGCGACCGACACGGTGAAGCCCGGTGCCCGTGAGGCCGTGGCCGAGCTGAGCAGCATGGGGATCGGCGTCACAATGCTGACGGGTGACAGCCCGCGGACCGCCTCGGTGGTGGCCGGGCAACTGGGCATTCGCGACGTCGTGGCGGGCGTGCTGCCGGCCGAGAAGTCCGAGGCGATCGCCCGGATGAAAGCGTCAGGTCGGGTCGTTGCGATGGTCGGCGACGGCATCAACGACGCCCCCGCACTGGCCGCGGCAGATGTCGGCATCGCCATCGGCTCCGGTACAGATGTGGCGATCGAGGCGGCAGACGCGACACTGACCGGCGGCGACCCTCGAGACGTGGCGGAAACGATCCGGTTGAGCAGGGCGACGATGCGGACCATCACGCAGAATCTGTTCTGGGCGTTCTTCTACAACGTCATCCTCATCCCGATAGCGGCCGGCGTCCTGTACCCGGTGTTCTCAGGCCAGGGCGTTCCCGGGGCCCTGCAACCGTTCCTCGGCCGTTTCGGGTTCATGAATCCCATAGTGGCCGCGGGCGCGATGGCGCTAAGCTCGGTGTCTGTTGTGACGAACTCCCTCCGCCTGGGAGGTGGTGGATTCACGTCCCGGCGCGGTACACGGGACGAAAGGACACGAACACCCGCCGCCCGCCTGGCGGCGGACCGGAGCGAGGCGTGAGAGGAGGCACGAATTGGCGGATGATTCGCAGGAACGAGACAGAGCCGTCGTGTACTCGCATCCCGAATGCGGGTACTGCTCGCTGCTGATAGAAGATCTGAACGAAAAGGGCGTCGACTATGACGAGATCGACGTTTCGAGAGACCGGTCGAAGTGGGCCGACGTCGAGAAGCTGACAGGCGGTGATCGGATCACTCCCGTGACGGTGTATCCGGACGGCAGGGTCGAGATCGGCTACAACGGCATCGGCTGCAATTTCGGATAGCGGCCACCGGGAAACCGGGCGTCTCCGTGGGTACCACCCTTGTTGACTTGCGGTCGAACAGACCTATAACCTCGATGTGGAGCGCCCGCAACAGGACGCTCATAATGGATCCGAGGCCCCGTGGTGTAGTGGTCTAACACGCCGCCCTGTCAAGGCGGAGATCGGCGGTTCAAATCCGCTCGGGGTCGCCACCA
>CAYYFS010000007.1:3309-26214 GCA_964471055.1 uncultured Dehalococcoidales bacterium | reverse complement strand
TTCACGTCCAACTGAGCACCAAGAGCAAGATGTACTGCTCTTGCGGGGCCGACTATCAATCCGCCGAGCCCAACACCCGCGTATGCCCGGTTTGCCTGGCGTTGCCGGGTGTCTTGCCGGTCGTGAACAAAGCTGCCGTCGAGGCCGCGATGAAGATCGGCCTCGCACTGGGCTGCGAGATCGCCGGAGTCACGAAGTTCGACCGGAAGAACTACCCGTACCCGGATTTGATGAAGGGGTACCAGATATCGCAGTTCGACATGCCGATCGCCTACGGCGGGTGGCTGGAGCTGCCCCCGGAGAACGGCTCCGAGAAACCGGCCCGAATCGGCATAACACGCGTTCACATGGAGGAGGACGTGGCCCGACTGACCCATGTCGCGGGCAACGGGCACGGACGCGGCGACCACGCCCTGATGGATGTGAACCGGGCAGGTGTGCCGCTGATGGAGGTCGTGAGCGAGCCGGATATCCGTTCACCGGAGCAGGCAGAGGCGTACATCCTGACACTCCAGTCGATCATCCAGTACCTGGGCGTCGGCACCGCATCCATGGAGGAAGGCAGCTTCCGGTGCGATGCCAACGTTAGCGTCCGGCCGAAAGGGACCGAAACGCTCTTGGAGCGCACCGAGATCAAGAATATGAACCGTGTGCGCGCGGTTGAGCGCGCGTTGGCGTACGAGGTTCGTCGACAGGTCAAGCAGCATGAGGCCGGAGAACGGGTGGTCCAGGAAACCAGGGGTTGGGACGACGAGCGCGGCTTGACGGTACCCCAGCGGAGCAAGGAAGAGGCGCACGACTACCGCTACTTCCCGGAGCCGGACCTTCCACCCTTGCAGATCGGACGCGAGTGGGTTGAGGAGGTACGCGCCGCACTTCCCGAGCTGCCAGCGCTGAGGTGGGCCCGATTCCAAGACGAGTACGGCCTATCTACCTACGACGCGTCGCTGATCACGAGCACCAGGGCCACGGCCGACTACTTCGAGCAAACTGTGGAGGCCGCGCCCGCAGGCGACATGCGTTCCGCCTTTGCCAAGGAGACGGCCAACTGGCTGAATGGCGAAATGGCCCGGCTTCTGCATGCGAGTGAGGCGGCGGGGGACATCTCTGACGTGAAGATCGGTCCCGCGCAGCTGGCGCAGCTCGTTGAGATGTTCCGCACACGCGAATTGAACAACGCCGCTGCCAAACAGGTCTTCGAGGAAATGTTCCGGACAGGACGGGACCCCGGGGCGATCGTCTCGGAGAAGGGCCTCGCGAAAGTCAGTGGCGAGGATGAATTGGGGCCGGTGATCGATGCAGTGATCGCGGGCAATGAAGCGGCGGTGAGCGACTACCTGGGTGGCAAGGAGACAGCGGTCAAGTTCCTCGTCGGGCAGGTGATGAAATCCACACGGGGCCGGGCCGACCCGGCAGTCGCCGCGACCCTCCTCAAGGAACGGCTCGACGCACTGAAGGCGGCCCGTTGAACACCTCAGGCAACAACGCGTCGCTCAACGGCCCTTCGGGATGGGGACGATGGCGTCCCGCTCTGCTCCTGCTCGTGGGCTCCGGTACCGGCCTCAGGCGTTGGATACTGCTGGGTGCCATAGGCAGCGGGACGATGGCCGTCGGCGCGGCCTATCTGTTCCGGTATTTCTCCAGGGCAACTATTCCGGACTTCCTCCCATGGCGGCTGGAAGCGATCGTCTTTCTAGCCGCCGGGCTCGCATGCCTGGTCCTGGCCGCGCGTCGGCTGTACGTACTGGTGGGCCGCGCACGAGCCGGAACGCGGCCAGAAGAAACGCTGCGCGCGTCAATGGTGCGCCACCGCCAACAGGCGCAGGGGCCAGCCATCGTCGGCATCGGCGGCGGGACGGGCCTGTCCACCATGCTGCGGGGCATCAAGGATCACACGGCCCGAGTCACCGGGATCGTGACGGTGGCTGATGACGGCGGAAGCTCGGGCCGTCTGCGCGAGTCCTTCGGGGTCTTGCCGCCGGGTGACTTCAGGAACTGCATCGTCGCCCTGGCGGAGGCCGAGCCGCTGATGAAGCAGCTGTTCCAGTACCGCTTCGAAGGGGGAGAAGCACTGGACGGCCACTCCTTCGGCAACCTGTTCATCGTCGCCATGTCAGGCGTGACGGGCAGCTTCGAAGACGCCCTGGCGGAATCGAGCCGGGTGCTCAACGTTACGGGCCGCATCGTCCCATCCACTCTCGAGCAGATCCTTCTCACAGCGCGCATGGCCGATGGGTCGCTCGTTCGGGGAGAGTCGAACATCCCTCGGGCGGACGGGAAGATAGAGCAGATCGGCATGGAGCCCGAACAGCCGCGAGCGTACGGCGCCGCGGTGGAGGCGATACGAGAAGCGGGGTTCATCGTGATAGGCCCCGGCAGCCTATACACGAGTATTCTCCCCAACCTGCTCGTGCCCGGTATCGGCCAGGCGCTGGCGGCGAGCGACGCGCCGCTCGTGTACGTCTGCAACGTAGCGACCCAGCCGGGAGAGACCGACGGGTATGATGTAGTCGACCATGTCAGGGCACTCCGGGCGCACTGCCCCGGGCTGCGTCTGGACTACGTGCTGGCAAACAACAACTACAGCCCCCTTGGACCGCTGTTCCCGCACAGTTCCATCGTGCCCGTCGGGGATTTCGATTTCCCCGGCGTGACCCTGAGGCAGACGGATTTCATGAATGACGAGTTCCGGGGGCATCACGATCCAGAGAAGTTGGCGATAGGGTTGATGGAGCTGTACCACGGGACGAACCACCGGAACGGACTGCATTTCAATGGGCGGCCGAGCTTCGTCGGGCGCCGGAACCATTAGGGGCCGACATGGCAATCGCCTGGATAGAAATCGTGATCGCGGTCTTGCTGATCGTTGTGATCTTGATGCAAGTGCGCGGGTCAGGGACTGCACTCTTCGGTCAGGCGGACAGCTCGTTCCGGGTACGGCGCGGCATCGAGCGGCTTCTGTTCCGCTCGACCATAGTGCTGGCCGTCATCTTCGTGGCAATCGCGGTCGTGAGCGTGCGTTTGTCCTAAGGGTCTGGCTCGCCGGCGCCGGGCTAGGTGCGTTGCCAGGTGGTGCCCTCCGGCGAGTCGGCGAGCATCACACCTGCCGCGGCGAGCTCGTCCCGAACGGCATCGGCCTCCGCAAACCGCTTCTCGGCCCGCATCGCCGTGCGCCTCTCGATTAGCAGCTCGATCTCCGCGTCAGACGGCCCGTCTGCCGCAGTTTCGGGTTCGGTCAGGGTGAGACCGAGGACTCCGGCGAGCCGCGCCAGCGTTGTCTGCGCGCTGGACACGTTCGTTCCCGCGTCACGGTTGCGGTTGATGTCACGGGCCAGGTCAAAGAGGCTGGCCAGGGCCTTTGGCGAATTGAGATCGTCCTCCATGGCTTCGACGAAATCCGCTTCGAACGGTGCCGGGTCCAGGGCCGCCTGCCCGCCGGGAGACTCTGCGGTTGCCGCCGTCCGGAGGCGACGGGCGGCGCGTCCTTGACCTTCGATCGCCTCTTCGTCATACAGGAGCGGGCTTCGATAGTGGGCTCCCAGCATCCAGAGCCGGACAGCGTCCGCGCTGTGGCGGTTGAGCGTCTCCCGAACGTTGACCAGATTGCCCAGGGACTTGCTCATCTTGTCGCCCGCAAACCGCAGCAGGCCGTTGTGCATCCAGAAGCGGGCGAACGGTACCTTCTCCGTGAACGATTCGCTCTGCGCTACTTCGTTCTCGTGATGGGGAAAGACGAGGTCTAGGCCGCCGCCATGGATGTCGATGGTCTCGTCCAGGTGGTGTATGGCCATGGCGCTGCATTCGATGTGCCAGCCCGGCCTGCCTTTCCCCCACGGGCTGTCCCACGCGGGCTCACCGGGTTTCGACGCCTTCCAGAGGGCGAAGTCGGGTGGATCCTCTTTCCCGAGCTCGACTTCGAATCGCGTGCCTTCCAGTAGTTCGTCCACGGTTCGGCGGCTGAGCTTGCCATAGTCGGAATCGCCGCGGACCCGGAAATACACGCTCCCCTGCGCCTCGTACGCGAGACCTTTTTCTTCAAGGCCGCGGACGAGACCGATGATGCTGTCGATCTCTTCCGTCGCCCGGGGGTAGACATCCGCCCGCTTCAGATTGAGCGCGTCTGCGTCTTCGAAAAAGGCCTGGATGTACTTCTCGCCGACTTCTTCGTTGGTGAGGCCCTCCTCTTCCGCCCTGGCGATGCTCTTGTCATCCACGTCGGTGAAGTTCATGACCCGCTTCACCTGGTAGCCGCGGTACTCCAGGTAGCGGTGAAGCACGTCGAAGGTGACGCTGGACAACGCGTGGCCGAGGTGGAAGTAGCCAGAGGTGGTGATGCCGCAGACGTATATGGTGACGACGTCCCCGGCGGGCTGGAACTCCTCTTTGCGGTGGGTCAGGGTGTTGTAGAGGCGCATCAGGCCCTTTCGTTCACGGCCCGGGCAAGTCCGCGGTGCGACGCGCGCGCCTGCCGGGAGTGCGGTTGCAGGTCAGGCCGGGTGGATGGTGACGACCGCATGGGCGGCGATACCTTCGCCCCTGCCGATCGCGCCAACCCGGTCAGTCGAAGTCACTTTGACGTTCACCGAGGCCGGGTTCAAGTCCAGAATCGCGGCGATGGAAGTCTCAATCTCGTTCTGGAAGGGACTCAGTCTGGGGCGTTGGGCGACGATTGTAGCATCGAGGTATTCCGGTCTCCATCCGCGCTCAGCCAGCATGTCTTTGACGGTGCGGAGGAGGCCTCCGCTGTCCGCGCCGGCGTACGCGGGGTCGGACGAGGGGAAGTGGCGGCCCAGGTCGCCGAGTCCGGCCGCGCCCAAGAGGGCGTCGGCTACGGCGTGAAGCAGCACATCTCCGTCGCTATGGCCGACAAGGCCCATCTCGAACGGGATGCCGATGCCGCCGAGCCGGAGCGGGCGGCCGGGGCTGAGAGCGTGGCCGTCGAAGCCGGTGCCCCACCGCGCTCCGGGTGCCGAGGCCCCAGCGATCGCGCCTGACCGGCGGGCAGCGATCGCCTCGGCCACAGCGATATCCGCTGGACGAGTGATCTTGATGTTGTCGGGGCCGCCTTCGAACACCGCGACCCGGCCTCCTGCCTGCTCGACCATGGCGGCGTCGTCCGTTACGTCGGCCCGGATGGCGACGTGAGCGCGGGCAATGAGTGCCGGCCGGAAGACCTGCGGGGTTTGGATCGCCCAGAGGTTGCCGCGGGCCGGGGTGTCCACGACAACGCGGTCCCCGCCCACCACCTTGATTGTGTCGGTGACCGGTATCGCGGCGACAGCCGCGCCGGTGGCCCCGGCAGCCTCGATGCCGCGCTCCAGCATCGCTTCGTCCGCGAACGGCCTCGCTGCGTCATGCACAGCCACCCAGGCCAGCGGGTCTGCTTCACCCGCTCCCGCCAGCAAAGCATCAAGGCCCCAACGCACGGAGTCCTGTCGACGCTCGCCTCCGGGCACGACGGCGATCACCTTGCTGAGATCCCGTTGCCCCACAGCCGCCCTGCCCCACTCCAGGGTGCCTTCGGACAGGACAATCACGATGGCCCGCACGCGGGCGCATCCCTCAAACATGCAGAGCGAGTGGAACAGAAGCTGCTCCCCCGCAACCGGCACGAAGGCCTTGTCGACGCCGCCCATGCGCGTGCCCAGCCCGGCACCGACGATAACAACGCCGGTGTCTTGCGGGTCGGAGGGGCGCCGGGGCGCCGCATCGCTGGTCATGGCCTATATCAGACGTTCGACAAACGAGATGCCGTGGTAGCAGCCGTAGGCTATCCCTACCGATCGGAGGCTCTTGGCGACCAGCAGCACGGCAAGGAACTTGCGAACTGAGTACCCCGTGCTGCCGGCGGCCATACCGGCGATATCAAACACCGGGTTCGGGATGACGGCCATGCAGAAAAGGATGAACGTGCCATGCCGCCTCATCCACCGCTCCATCCTGGGGTAGTACCTGCTCCTCTGGAGGAGCCCCTGCCCCGTGAGGCCGGCGATGTATCCGCTGAGCTCCCCGAGAGCTTGCGCTGAGCCCGCCAGGAGGCCGATTCCGACGAGGTTCAGGCCGAGGGATGGAAGCGCTCCCACGCACAGGGCAGCCAGGCCGGGCACCGGCACGAAGATGGAAGCCGAGCCTATGAAGTTGAAGAACCAGATGCCGGGATAGCCAACGGTCCGGTAGTCCAGGCCGCCGGTCGCCCACATCACGAGGCCGAGGACGACGAACGCCGCGACCACCAGGAGCATGGAGGCGCGGAGGGTTGCGTCCCGGTGCCTGACGAGCCACGCCGTCGAGTGAACCGGAACTTGCTCTTCGCTCGAGTTCCCCATGGGTCTCCAGGGACAGCAGGCAGGCGGTGCGCCGGCCAGAATCCGGAGGTGCCCTGTCCTTCGCGACGAGGGCGCCCCCGGCTAGTTGCGGGGACGCCCCAGCATAGCAGAGCGACGATCGCCTTCCGGCTTCGCTCAGGAGGCCATGGCGGCCGCTTCCTCCCCGGGCGTGACGGCGCTGAAGATCAGTCCGTCCTGTCCGGCGTCTACCTCGATCGCGTCGCCTTCGCTGAACTCCTCGGCCAGGATGCGCCTTGCGAGCGGATTCTCCACGTGGCGCTGTATGGCGCGGCGGAGGGGACGAGCACCGAACACCCGATCAAATCCCTCCCCGGCGAGCCAAGAGCGGGCGGCGTCCGAAAGGGTGATCGAAACTCCGAGCTCCCTCAGGCGGCTGTCCACTTCCGCAACGATCAGGTCCACGATCTGGTAGATCTCCTCCTCGCCCAGCGGGTCGAAGATGATGATCTCGTCGACGCGGTTCAGGAATTCCGGCCTGAAAGCCCGCTTGAGTGCATCGTCGATGGCGGAGCGCGCCCGTTCACGATCTGCCGAATCGCCATTCTGCGGAGCGAACCCGAAGGCCTCTCTGGACACGCCCTCGGTGCCCAGGTTGCTGGTCATGATGATGACCGTGTTCCGGAAGTCCACCGTGCGACCCTGACCGTCGGTGAGCCGGCCGTCGTCCAGCACCTGGAGCAGGGTGTTGAACACCTCGGGGTGCGCCTTTTCAATCTCGTCGAACAAGACCACCCTGAACGGCCTACGTCGGACGGCCTCGGTAAGCTGGCCCCCTTCGCCATAGCCCACGTATCCGGGCGGCGCGCCGATAAGCCTCGAAACGGTGTGCCGTTCCTGATACTCGGACATGTCGACCCGGACGATGTTCTCTTCGTCATCAAACAGGTATTCGGCAAGGGCCCGAGCCAGCTCAGTCTTGCCCACACCGGTCGGGCCGAGGAATATGAAGCTGCCGATGGGACGTCTCGGGTCCTTGAGCCCCGCGCGTGCCCTGCGGATGGCGTCGGCCAGCGCCGAGACAGCGGTGTTCTGACCGATGACTCGCTCGTGCAGTCTGCTCTCCAGGTGCAGCAGGCGTTCGCCCTCACCTTCCACAAGGCGTGCGACCGGGATGCCGGTACGCTCCGCTATGAGCCGGGCGATATCCTCCGCGGTCACCGTGTCAGCCACGGTGTACTCGTCGCGATAGGCCGCTATCCGCTTGCTCCACTCGCGGCCGTGTTCGTAGAACTCCTCTCTCAATTCGAGTTCGCGCTGATCGCCGCGCTGGAACGCCGACTCCACCTGATCTTTGAGTTCCTGGCGTCGGGCATTGAGCGCCTTGAGATCCGGCGGTAGGCTCTCAGTGTCCAGCCGCAGCTTTGCCGAGGCTTCGTCCATCAGGTCGACAGCCTTGTCCGGCAGCCATCGCTCCGTGACGTATCGGTGGCTGAGGCGCGCTGCTGCGTCTAGCGCGCCGTCCTCGATGTGGATCCTGTGGTGCGCCTCGTACCGGGGCCGCAGCGTCTGCAGCATCTCGATGGTGGCCTCGATGGTGGGCTCCCCCACCTCGATGGGTGTGAAACGTCGCTCCAGGGCCTTGTCCGATTCGATGTGCTTCCGGTATTCGTCGGGAGTGGTGGCGCCAATGGTCTGCATCTCGCCCCGTGCGAGGGCCGGCTTCATCATGTTCGAGGCGTCGACTGCACCTTCGGCGCCACCGGCGCCCACCACCGTGTGGATCTCGTCGATGAACAGGATGATCTCCCCGGCGGCAGCGCGGATCTCGTCCATAACAGCTTTCAGGCGTTCCTCGAACTCCCCGCGGAACTTGCTGCCCGCAACGAGGCTGCCCATCTCCAGCTTGAGGACCCGCCGGTCCTTGAGCGAGTCGGGCACGTCGTCCGCGACGATTCGCTGGGCAAGCCCCTCGGCAATCGCGGTCTTGCCGACGCCGGCGTCTCCGATGAGCACCGGGTTGTTCTTGGTGCGGCGCGTGAGCGTCTGCATGAGATGCCTGACCTCGATCTCGCGTCCGACAACGGGGTCGAGTTTGCCGTCCCGTGCCTGCGCTGTGAGGTCCGTGCTGTACTTCTCGAGCGCCTGGTACGTGCCTTCGGCGCCGGGGTCAGTGACGCGGTGGGTGCCGCGGATATCCTTCATGGCCCCCCACAGCCTCTCACGGGTCACGCCGTGCTCCGCGAAGAGGGCGGATGTCTCTCCGTCTTCAAGGCCCGCGAGGCCGTGCAGCAGGTGCTCAAGGGCGATGTACTCGTCTTTGAGCCGTTGCTGTTCCTCCTTGGCCTGCTCGAAGACCTGGACGATGCGGGGCGTCGCGTATATCTGTGTTGTCGGTGCCTGCCCGTCACCCGTCTTCGGCTGCTCGTTCAGATGGTTCCGCAGGCGCTCCACAAGAGCCTGCGGGGGTGCGCCCATTGCTTCGAAAACCCGCGCGGGAAGCCCGCTCCGGAGCCCCAGCAGCGCAAGCAAGAGATGCTCAGCGTCCCACTGAGTGTGGCGCATCTCCCGCACCATCTCCTGCGAGTTCGCGACCGCTTCCCGTGCCTCCTCGGTGAATTCGTCAGGTCTCAGTACCACCTCGCCTCACCTCTGTGTGGGCGGATCAGCCGTGTCGTCGGCGTCCGCCCCGTGCATGCTGTGCAGGTCCGTCTGCTTCTTGTAGCGATGTCCTCATGTCTGCTCGGCTCGTCCATCAGATTCCGGAAGTGACCGCGGGCCGTCCCTGAGCCTCACTACCTCGCTCGTGATTTCGGCCAGTTGCCGCTCCAGCTCACTGACGCGGTCGTTGAGCCTGGTGAGGACTTCGACTCCGGCCAGATTGATGCCGAGGTCGTCGATCCATTCCTTGATCTTCAGCAGGCGGTCGATGTCGCGCCTGGAGTAGAGGCGGATGTTGCCCCTGGAGCGGTGCGGCCGGATGAGCTCCCTTCGCTCATATATGCGGAGCGTCTGCGGATGCACGCCGACGATGCGCGCGACGACCCCGATGGCGAAGACCGGGTCGTTGTATCCGATGACCATGCCGCTATTCCCTTTCGTTGCCGTGACCGTCGCGCATCGCACGAAGTCGCTCGTACATCCGCTTCTCTTCATCGTCGAGAGATTCCGGCAGAACCACTTTCAGCGTGGCGACAAGGGCTCCGGGATCTCCGCCTCCGAGGCGGGGCATGCCTCTGCCGGAAAGGCGGATCGGTCTGCCGTTCTGGGAACCGGACGGGACGGTGAGCGCGACTCTGCCTGTCATCGTGGGGACTTCCGCTTCGCCTCCGAGGATCGCGTCCAGATACGGCACAGGCACTTCCACGTGCAGGTCGTTGCCCCGGCGCGTGAATCTGGAGTCGGGGCGAATCCTTACCCGCAGGGTCAACTGGAGACCCGGATTAGGGCGCACGCGGATGCGACCGCCGTCGTCTATCCCCGGCGGGATCTTGACCTCCAAGCGTGAGGGCTTCACTTCCACCCCGGAGCCGCCGCAGGCAGCACACACCCCACTGCCCCGCCGCCCAACACCGCCGCACGACTCGCACGCGCCGGGCGCCTGGGAGGAGATGACTCGCGTGGCGCCGTTAAACGCCTCCGACAGCGTGATCTGGACATCCAGTTCCTGCTGTTGCCGCGATCGCGCCGCCTGACCCCGAGCGCCTCCTCCACTACCGAAGCGGAACAAGTCTCCCAGTGAGCCGAAGCCGCCAAGATCGCCGAGGTCGCTGAAATCAAACTGCTGGAAGTGGGCGCCGCGCCCGCGCCCGCGCCCGCGCCCGAAACCGCCCCCCATACCGGAACTGCGTATCTGTTCGGCGTGGCGCCAGTTCTCGCCGAACTCGTCGTAGTCCCGCCGCGTCTTCTCATCTGACAGAACCTGGTACGCCTCGTTGGCTCTCTTGAATTGCTCGGAGGCTTCCTGGTTGCCGGGATTGACGTCGGGATGGAGCTTGCGCGCTAGACGACGGTATGCAGAACGGATCTCCTTGTCGGAGGCGTTCCGCTTGACGCCGAGTGCGTTGTAGAAGTCCTGGGACACAGATATGCCTCAGATGCAAGCATACGCTTGCCGTCCAGAACAGTCAAGAGATACCTAGGCAGACAACGCAGATTTCTTGACAGCGTTATTATCAAGTTCTAGAATGAGAGCAAGCAAGAGAGACCGGTTCTCAGCCGCCTCCAGAGGCACCCCCTGACGTTCGCACGCATCCTGGACAGACAGGGCATAGAAACCGAAAAAGGAGAATGAAGCAATGCTTCCACTGACCCGATGGGATCCATTCTGGAACTTCCGACCCCACCTGGCATACCCGGACACCCGGACGCAGCGAGTAGCGCTCCGCTTCCCGATCGACGTTCGCGAGACGGAGGAAGGCTACGTCATCGAGGCGAGCCTCCCCGGCGCGAAAGCCGAAGAAGTGAAGGTGAAGGTCGAGGACGGCGTCCTGTCGATACACAGAGAGGCCGGGGAGACCGAGGAGTCGGAGAGCGGCCGGCTGCTAATCCGGGAGCGACGGCGCGGCGCGTGGGCCCGCAGGCTCACGCTCCCCGAGGATGTCGACTCGGACAAGGTGGACGCCCACCTGGCGGACGGCGTGCTCACGGTGAACATCCCGTTCGCGAAGGAGCGGAAGCCCAAGGTGAAGGAGATCCCGGTCCTGACCGGGTAGCACCTCGCCCACCGATACTGCCCGTACGGAGGGCGTCCCTGAATCGGGGCGCTCTCTTCGCGTCCGAGCCAGCGTGGCCGACGCGAGTCGCTCCTGGCCCACCCCGCCGATGGGCGGCAACCAGCGCCTCGCCGTCTGGCCATCTTCGATGCGCCGACATCTCATCTCCGGTATCATCCCGCCGTGTCGAACCCTCCACCGCCACCGACGATACAGCCGCCGTCGTTACTCGACCGCTACCAGGGCGAGATCGATGCCGCGCTGCAACGCGAGTTCGACGCCCGGCGCCTTCCGCTGTACGACACGCTCCGCTACTACCTGGGCTTTGCCGACGCGGAGGGCCGGCCGCTGGAGGGCGGCGGCGGGAAACGGATCCGCCCGGCCCTGTGCCTGCTGGCCTGCGAGGCGGTTGGAGCCGATCGTGCCAGAGCGCTGCCGGCCGCTGTGGCGTTGGAGTTCGTGCACAACTTCTCGCTGATCCATGACGACATCGAAGACGGAGACCGGTATCGTCATCACCGCTTGACGCTCTGGGCGGTCTGGGGCGTGCCGACGGCCATCGTCGCAGGGAACGGTCTGCTGGCGATGGGCGACATGGCGATCCGGGCGATGGTCGAGCATGGTGTGAGCCCCGGCGTCACCGCCGAAGCGGCGCGGGTGCTGACGGAAAGCTACCTCCGGATGATGGAGGGCCAGTACCTGGATATCGAGTTCGAGAACCGGCTGGACGTCACCGTGGATGAGTACCTGGACATGATCGGGAGGAAGACCGGCGCACTGATCGAGGCTTCGGTGGTTCTGGGCGCTCTTGCCGGTTCGCCGGAGAATCCTGATTGCCGACTGGTGGAGGGACTACGTTCCGTCGGGCGCGAGCTGGGGCGCGTCTTCCAGATCCGCGACGATATCCTGGGTGTCTGGGGCGGTCCCGCCACCGGGAAGCCGGTGGGTGCAGACATAGAGCGCAGGAAGAAATCGCTGCCGGTCGTGCACGCGCTGAGCAACAGCCGTGGGGCGGCCCGCGACGGGATGCGAGCCCTCTTCACAAAGGAGACGGTGGGGGGGCGAGACGTAGAGCAGGTGCTGGGTGTGATGGGCAGCCTGGGCACGAGAGACTACTGCCAGGCGATGGCCAAAGACCACTGGCGGCACGCTCGGTCCGCGATAATGTCGTTGCCGCTGACCCCCGGCGCGACAGACGACCTGCTTGAACTGGGCGAATTCTTGCTCGTCCGCGAAAGCTAGGGGCGAGGGCAGCTCTCCTTTGCTGTGATGGAGCGACCGTACCGGAGAGAGTGTTCATGGCGCGTCCCGTCGCGCTGGGCTCCCGCCTGGCGTGGTACATGTTGAAGAACCGGCTGCTGAAACGGCGAAAGCGGTTCCCGCTGGTCACGATGCTCGAACCTCTGGAGGCGTGCAACCTCGCCTGCGAGGGGTGCGGGCGTCTACGGGAGTACGAACCCGTCATGCATCGCCGGCTGACGCCCGACGAGTGTGCGGCCGTGGTCGGGGAGTCGGGCGCGCCGATCGTGTCGGTCACGGGCGGGGAGCCGACGATCCACGCCGACATCGCCGAGATCGTGCAGCGGATCGTCGAGCAGAAGAGATTCGTGTACCTGTGCACCAACGGGCTGCTGATGGCCAGGGCGATGAAGCAGATCCCGCCGTCCAAGTACCTCTGCTGGGTAGTACACCTGGACGGCACGGAGGAGCGGCACGACGGGGCGGTCTCCCGTGCGGGCGTGTACGCCACTGCGCGGAAGAACATCGAAGACGCAATCGGGCAGGGGTACCGGGTGGCCACGAACACCACGCTGTACCACGGCAGTGATCCCGACGACCTGCACACGCTGTGGCGGGACTTGACGGACCTGGGGTTCGAGGGCGCGATGGTGAGCCCCGCCTATGAGTACGAGACGGTCCCGGATCAGCAGTTGTTCCTCAAGCGGAACGAGGCGATCCAGACCTTCAAGAAGGTCCTCGACCCGGTGCTGACGAAAGGCATCCGCCTGTATAACAGCCCCCTGTATCTGGAGTTCCTTCGGGGCGAGCGCGAGTTCGGCACATGCGTGGCATGGTCGACGCCGACGTACACGGTCATGGGGTGGCGTAATCCGTGCTACACACTGGCGGATAGCCACACACCAAACCTTCACGATCTCATGCAGGACGAGGTGTGGGAGCGCCACGGGAACGCCGCGAAGGACAGGCGCTGCGCCAACTGCATGATGCATTCCGGGTTCGAAGCGGTGACACTCCTCGACGCGGTCACCAGTCTGAGGGGCACGGCGGCGCTGGTACGGGCCAGCGCATTCTCCCCGAGGGCGGCCTGACCGCCGCGTGAGCAGAACGGCAGTACGTTCGTGATCGCCTTCGTTGCAGCCCTCAGAGAAGAGATCTCGGGCATTCTCCGCTCCGGGCGGTTCGAGCCGCTGGACGCGCCGGGCGAGGCACTGGCGTACCGAGGGGCTGTGACGGGTGGACCCGAAGCCGTGCTCCTGCTAACGGGGACCGGCGGATCACGGGCCGAGGCTGCTACCTCCTGGCTTGTGCGCGCCCAGCATCCCCGGTTGGTCGTGTCGGTGGGTTTCGCGGGCGGAGCAAGGGAGGCGCTTGTCCCAGGCGAGTTGGTTCTCGCCTCCGAGGTGCTCCAGCTGGAAGGCATGCCGTTCGACTGGGACCCGCAAACCCTGGACGACCCCCTGTTGCCGGACCCACAGTGGCTGTCTGTGGCGCGCGATACCGTTGAGATGAACGGAATAGACTTCCAGCGCGGTCGGATCATCTCCCTGCCCGAAGCCGCGAGGACGTCGGGCCTGAAGCGGTGGCTGGGCAGCGCCTGCGGGGCCACGGTCGTGGACATGGAGAGCTACCGCGTCGGTGCAGTGGCCGCGGGCGCCGACATACCGTTCCTGTGCGTCCGTGCGGTGGTCGACACCCAGAATGTGGACCTGCCGGACGTGGTCAGGGCGATGGACGGCAGGCCTGCCGGAGGACGTCTACGTCCAGCGCTCGGGCATCTCGCGCGCCGCCCGCTGGACCTGCCGAAAGTCGCCGGGCTGGGGCGGGCCGCAGCCAAAGCCCGCCGGTCAGTAACGTCGTTCGCCGTCGCGTTCATGCGGGAGGCGCGGCATCTGGTCGGGCCAGAAGCGGGCGATCCGTGAGAGTCCTCGTCACAGGGGCCACGGGTTTCGTCGGCGGTGCCGTCGCCCGTCTGCTCGCCGAGCGCGAGTACGAGGTGCGGGTGCTGGTCCGCCCGGGCCATGATGAGGCGGTGCTGCGGAAGCAGGGCATTGACCCGGTGCAGGGAAACCTGCTGAACACAGCCTCCGTCGAGGCCGCGGTCGAGGGCATGGATGGAGTGTTCCATGCGGCGGCCGTCTATGCCTACTGGTCGGCGGATCCGGCCCTGCTCTACCGGGTGAATGTCGACGGCACGAAGGCACTGCTTGCCGCAGCGCGCGCGGCGGGTGTGCGGCGCGTCGTGTTCACGAGCACCGTGGCCGCGGTGAAGTGGCCGGGGTCGGGGCGTCTGGCGGACGAAGCATCGGCGGCTTCGCTCGAAGACATGGTGGGCCACTACAAGCGGTCGAAGCTGCTGGCAGAGCAGGCAGCGCTTTCGGCCGGTGGCGCCGGGTTCGAGGTCGTGGTGGTCAATCCGACAGCGCCGTTTGGCCCGGGCGATGCCCGGCCGACGCCGACGGGCCGCATCGTCCTGGAGTTTCTCCGGCGGTTGATGCCCGGCTATGTGCGTTCAGGCATTAACGTCATCGATGTGGACGATGTCGCGGAGGGACACGTGGCAGCGTTCGAGCGGGGAACTCCGGGGGAGCGGTACATCCTGGGGAACGAGAACCTGACGCTGGCGCGGGTGTACGGGCTACTCTCGGATGTGACCGGGCTCAGGCGCCTGCCGGTGCGCGTACCGTACTGGGCGGCCTACGCCGCCGGCCTGGTCGATGAGTTCGTAGAGGGACGGGTACTCGGCAGGGAGCCGTACGTCCCACTTGAGGGCTTGCGAGTGGCGCGTCACCCGATGTATGCAGATTGCTCCAAGGCGGTCCGGGAGTTGGGCCTACCCCAGACGCCGGCCGCCAACGCGCTGGAAAGAGCGGCGCGCTGGTACGTGGACAATGGCTACGCTCGTGTGAGCCGCTTGAAGCGGGCGCCGTCCACGTGACAGAGCCCGGTTCGCCTGGCAGCCTGGGAGAATCGCCTTGACGACAGCCCGTGTCCCGGACGTTCCCGCAGTGCGTGAGGGCATGCCGCCGGGCCGGACCGGTGCCGCCGCCGGTCCGGGAGCTTCCGCGGTCGACGAGGCCATAGCCCGCACGCACCGGCTTCTGCTCGACCTCCAGGAACCGGAGGGTTTCTGGTGGGGCGAACTGGAGTCGAATCCCACGATGGAGGCGGAGTACCTGTTTCTGGCTCACATTCTGGGTGTGAGGGATAAGGCCCGATGGCAGAAGATCAGGAACCAGCTCCTCAGGCAACAGCAGGAGGACGGTGGGTGGCGTCTCTACTACGGGGCGCCCAGCGATCTGAGCACGTCCGTCGAGTGCTACCTGGCCCTGAAACTGACGGGGCAGGACGCTGAATCATCAGAGATGCAACGTGCGCGCGAACTGATCGTCGCGAGGGGTGGGGTGGAGGAGGTACGCGTTTTCAGCAAGATCTGGCTCGCGATGCTGGGCGAATGGGAGTGGAAGGGAACACCGTATCTTGCCCCGGAGTTGATGCTGATTCCCAACGGCCTCCCGCTGAACATCTATGAGTTCGGCAGTTGGGCCCGTGCGACGATCGTGCCGATGACGATCATCCTGTCGCAGCGCCCGACCTGGCCGGTCCCGAATGAGGTAAGGATCGACGAGCTCTACCCGGATGGTCGCGAGAACGCCTCCTACTCGCTACCGTCGCCTGAAGGGCTAGGCTGGGAGCGGCTGCTGTACGCGGCCGACAGGCTCCTGCCGCTTGCAGACCGATTTCCGTGGAACCCGTTCCGCTCCCCCGCCCTCAAGGCGGCAGAACGATGGGTCGTTTCGCACCAGGAGGCGGACGGGAGCTGGGGCGGGATCCAGCCTCCCTGGGTCTACTCGTTGATCGCCCTGCACCACCTGGGCTATCCGGCAGACAGTGAGGTGATGCGAAAAGGAATCGAGGGGTTCGAAACGTTCGCCATCGAGGACGCGGAAACATGGCGGCTGCAGGCGTGCGTTTCTCCGTTGTGGGATACATGCCTGCTGATGAACGCTCTGCTCGAATCCGGCGTCGATCCGGCTCACCCGGCACTGGTTCGGGGCGCCGACTGGCTGATCGGGCAGCAGATACGCGTCGGGGGAGACTGGCAGGTCAAGAATCCCCACGCGGAGCCGGGAGGCTGGGCGTTCGAGTTCGAAAACGACCTGTACCCCGACACGGACGACGCCGCCGAGATACTTCTCGCCATCTCAAGGTCGGAAGCCACGGACATCGCGGAACGTGACGCGGCCGTGGACCGAGGTCTGAAGTGGGTGCTCAGTATGCAGAGCAGCAACGGGGGCTGGGGAGCATTCGACAAGGACAACACAAGCAAGCTGGCCACCAAGCTGCCGTTCTTCGATTTCGGCGAGACCATCGACCCACCGAGCGTCGATGTGACGGCGCACATTCTTGAGGCGGTCGGCGTACTGGGCCAGCGCGGCCACGAGCGGGAAGTGCGCAAGGCGCTGGAGTACATCTGGGGCGAGCAGGAAGCCGATGGAGCGTGGTTCGGGCGCTGGGGCGTGAACTACATCTACGGCACGGGTGCGGTGCTCCCTGCCCTGGCGGTCATCGGGCACGACATGTCTGACCCGCGGGTTGTGCTAGCGGCCGAGTGGATCGAATCGCGACAGAATCCGGACGGTGGGTGGGGAGAGTCGTGCGCGTCCTACGCCGATCCGGCCCTGAGAGGCACGGGTTGCAGCACCGCTTCCCAGACTGCCTGGGCTATGCTGTCGCTTATCGCCGCAGGGAGCGCGGCCGGAGAGGCGGCCCGGCGGGGTGCGGCATATCTGGCGGGTACCCAGCAACCGGACGGGTCCTGGGATGAGCCTGACTACACCGCCACGGGATTCCCCGGCTACGGGGAAGGTGCGCGGCGGTTCCAGACTCTCGAAGCAGGTCCAGAGGGATTGCTCTCGACTGAGCTGCCGTCCGGATTCATGATCAAGTACCATACATACCGGCTATGCTGGCCGCTGCTGGCGTTGGGGCGGTACCGGGCCGCTGCAAGCGGCGGGGAGTAGCCCGCGAAGAAGTCAATTCCCGGTACGCAAACGCTCGAGAATCCAATTTGCAAACGGAGGGGGCGTATGGTAGTTTCGCGCCCACCCGAAGAGCCACGCGTCCCGGCCGTTTGCACTTCTGGCATCGATGAGATGAGAGGCGTTGCCTTGAAGGTCATCACCGAGACGATCAAGATCGATACTACCGGCGCGCCGGAATTCATCGACCTCACTGACGATGTCGTCGGTGCGGTTGAGCGTGCCGGCGTGGAGTCCGGTGTCTGCATCGTCTATAGCAAGCACACGACCGCTGCAATCAAGATCAACGAGATGGAACCCCTGCTCGTCACCGACATGGAGCACTTCCTCGGCCGGATCGCGGCCAAAGACGCCTACTACGGGCACAACGACTTCAGTATCCGAACCGTTCACATGCACGAGGATGAGTGCCCGAACGGCCACGCGCACTGCCAGCATCTGGTCCTCGGCACCAGTGAGGCGATCCCGATCATAGATGGCCGCCTCGCCTTCGGGCAGTGGCAACGGGTGTTCTTGATTGAGCTGGACATGCCGCGGACCCGCGAGGTGCTGATCCAGGTCATGGGCGCCTGAGCGTCTTCCCCTCCCCGGTCTCCATGGAGCGCCAGGTGATGTCCACCGGGGAAACTGCATTTCCTTACAGCGACGCAGCCGTCGGTACCGCCGCGGCATTCGCCGCCTGCGAACGACTGGCCAGGACCCACTACGAGAACTTCTCGGTCGGAACGCGCCTGCTACCGGCACGGTTGCGCCCGCATTTCTATTCGATATACGCGTTCTGCCGCGGCGTGGACGATCTCGGCGACGAGGTTGAGGGCGACCGAATGCGCCTGCTCGACGGGTGGGGCCAGCAGCTTCGGCTCTGCTACGCGGGTGCGCCGGAGCATCCCTACTTCGTGGCTCTCCGGGAGACGATCAGGGAGTTCAGCATCCCGGAGGGCCCGTTCCTGAAGCTGATCGAGGCCAATCGCCGCGATCAGGCAGTGACGCGTCACCCGGACTACGCGGAGCTGCTGGACTACTGCGATCACTCGGCAAACCCGGTGGGACATCTCGTGCTGTATGTCTTCGGGCACCGCGAACGGGAGATGCAGAAGCTGGCGGATAACACCTGCACAGCACTCCAGCTCAGCAATTTCTGGCAGGACGTGGCGAGGGACTACGAGAAGGGCCGCATCTACATCCCGCAGGAGGACATGGAACAGTTCGGCGTGGGCGAGGAGGTCATCGCCTCAGGCGCCGTGACCGAAGGTTTCCGGCAGCTGATGCGTTTCGAGGTCGAGCGTACGCGCGACCTGTTCAGACTTGGGCTGCCGCTCATCGACATGCTGGCCAGACCGGCTCGCGTGGACGTGGCGCTCTTCACCGCGGGCGGTCTATCGATCCTCCGGGCGATCGAACGGCAGAAATACGACGTGCTGTCTAGGCGTCCCACACTGTCCGGGTGGGGCAAGGCGCGGCTCCTGCTGAGCGCCCTGATCAGAAACAGCCTCGGTCTGAGGCCACTGCCCGGCGACGCGGCCGGGTAAGCGAACGGACAGTCCGAGCGACGTATGGCGACTCGTGAGACACAAGACGACCTGGCCGTCGCGGCGCCCGGTCCTCACGGCCGCGAGGCCGTCGAGGCGGCCTACGATTCATGCCTGGCAGCGACCAAGGAAGGCGCGAGCAACTTCTACTACGCCTTCCTGACGTTACCCCGCGAGATGCGACGTGCCATCTACGCCGCCTACGCCTTCTGCCGACTGTGCGACGACATAGTCGATGAGCCCGCCGAAGACGGAGCGAGACCCCGCGAACGCCTGGAGGAAGTCCGGCAGGCTCTGGGCCGGACATACGCCGGTGAGCCGAAAGGCGACCTGTGGCTCGCCCTCAACGACGCGGGGGTGCGCTTCGGCATACGGCGTCGGCACCTGCTCGACGTGGTGGACGGCGTGGAGATGGACCTGGGGCGCGTACGGTACGAGACGTTCGAGGACCTGCGACGGTACTGCTACCGCGTGGCAAGCGCGGTGGGGCTGGTGTGCATCGAGGTCTGCGGATACGAGGACGAACGTGCTGTCGAGTACGCGATCGACCTCGGTGTGGCCATGCAATTGACGAACATACTTCGGGATATACGGGAAGACGCACAGCAGGGACGCGTTTACCTCCCACAGGAGGACCTCCGCCGCTACGAATACACGGAGGAAGACCTGTTGAGCGGCGTAGTGGATGACCGGTTTCGGGCGCTGATGGCGTTCGAGGTGGATCGGGCCCGCCGCTACTTCGAGAGCGGTGCAAGCCTGTTCCCGTTGCTTGAGCGGCGCGCGAGGGCCTGCTCTGCGGGCATGCACGCCGTATACAGCCGGATACTGGACCGAATCGAAAGCGCGGGGTACGACGTCTACAGTGAACGTATCACCCTCAGCGCACCCGTCCGATTCGCGGTGATCGCCAGATTATGGCTGCGCAGTCTGATCCCGGGCCTGAGTTGACCGGCAGGACCGTCGTTGTGGTGGGCGCGGGCATCGCGGGGCTCGCGGCTGCCATGCGGCTGGCAACGCTGGGCGTCAGACCGATCGTTCTCGAGAAACGCCCGTTCCCGGGTGGCCGCGCCTACTCATTCCTGGACCGCGAGACCGGCGCCGAGGTGGACAACGGCCAGCACGTGTTCCTGGGCGTCTGCACCGAGTATGTGGCGTTCCTGAAAGAGGCGGGCGCGTGGGAGAACGTGCGCCTCGCCCAAGGGCTTGACGTGCCGGTCTTGCGCGGGCGGCGGGTGAGCCGCCTCCGCTCCGGCCATCTGCCTGGCCGTGCAGGAATGCTGGCGGCGTTGCTCGGGTTCGGGCACCTTTCGTGGGCGGACAGGGCGCGGGTGGCATACGGCATGGTACGGGCGGCCACAGAGAAACGCGTGCACGGCGGCGGGCCGCTAGAGCAGATGTCATTCGACAAATGGCTCCGCTGGCACGGCCAGAACGACCGCACGATCGACCGCTTCTGGGACCTGATCGTCCGCGCGGCGATGAACGACGTATCCAGGTGGGTGAGCGCGGACGCCGGTTTGATGCTCCTGCAGACGGCCTTGCTGGGTGGCTCGTCGGATGCTGCCGTCGGCTACGCGGTGAGTGGACTGACAACCGCGGTGGCCGATATCGCGCGGCGGCGCATCGAGGCGCTGGGCGGCGAGGTCCGCACCGAGACGCAGGCGGCCCGGGTGGAGATGGACGGAGGCGTGGCACGCGGTGTCTACACGTCCAACGGCGAAGTGGTGACGGGTGACGCTTGTGTCCTCGCGGTGCCGTTCCACGCCCTGCCCGGCCTGGTGCCGCCTGAGCTCACGGTGAACGGCGGTGAGTTACACGCCGTCGCATCGCTGGAGACGTCGCCGATTGTGGCGCTGCACATCTGGTATGAGGGACCGGTGCTGGCGGACGACTATGTGGCGGTCCTGGATAGCCCAATCCAGTGGGTCTTCAACGTATCGTCGCTGCACGGAGAGCCGGACGCGAGGCCGCAGCACGTGGTGATCTCCCTGAGCGGCGCACAAGAGTGGCGGGACGTGCCCAGGAAAGAGATCGGCCGGCTGTTCCTGGCCGAGATGGCACGGCTGTTTCCTGCCGCGTCCCCGGAGGCCGCAACACGGGCGCTGGTTATCAAGAGCCCGGACGCGACCTTCCGGCCCGCGCCGGGGACTGCCCGGTTTCGTCCACCCCAGCAGACGCACGTGCCGGGCCTGTTCCTGGCGGGGGACTGGACCTCCACGGGCTGGCCCTCCACTATGGAGGGCGCGGTCCGGAGCGGCAATCTGGCGGCGAAGGCCGTCGCAGAGAGCCTCAACCACGTCCGAAGGGACTCACGGTGACATGCGTGTCCTGATCCTTGCCCCGTTCTCGGACGGGGCGCTCAAGCGCCTCCAGTTGTCCGCGGACGCGGTGCACGAGAGCTGGCTCGCGGCCGGAGCGCTCCAGGACCCGGAGGAGCTGGGCGCCCGGCTGAGTCGCGAGCGGTTCGACGCCGTGGTGGTAGAAGGAGATTTCCTGTTCGGGGAGACGTTCGACGCGGCGCCGGACCTGCGGTTCGCCGGGATCTGCAGAGCGGCGACGAACCAGATCGACGTGCAGGCAGCGACGGAGCGGGGCGTGCTGGTCGTCAACACACCGGGGCGCAACGCCAACGCGGTGGCCGAGCTAGTGTTGGGACTAATGCTCTCGCTTGCCCGGCGCGTCCCGGAGGCCGACCGCTACGTTCGCGGGAGGCAGTGGGACTCGCCAACGGCACCGTACACCAGCCTGAGGGGACGCGAACTCGGCGGGCGCACCGCCGGCATCGTCGGCCTCGGTGCGATCGGCAGACGTGTGGCGGAGCTGTGCGGCGCGGCCGGGATGCACGTGGTCGCCCACGATCCGTTCCTGTCGCCGCAGGACGCCGAAGCCGCCGGAGCAGCGTGGGTGGAACTGGACACTCTGCTGGGGTCAGCCGATTTCGTGACCCTGCATTGCCCTCCTCAATCAGACGGCAACGCGCTGCTGGATTCTGATCGACTCGGGCGCATGCGACCGGGGGCGTACCTCGTGAACACCGCATCCGAAGCGCTGGTCGACACGGCGGCCGTAGCTGCGGCGCTCCGGGATGGGCGGCTTGGCGGTGCGGCGTTCGATGTGTTCGAGACGACACCTGTGGAGCCCTCGCACCCGCTTCTCGACTTCGACAACGCGGTGGTCACACCTCACATCGGCGGAGCCACGGACGAAACCGTGGAACGCCACTCGGAGATGATGGTCGACGACCTGCTCCGGTTCGCGTCCGGACAGCGGCCCCTGAATCTGGTGAACCCGGAAGCCTGGGAGGGACGCCGTGCCTAGGAAGCGACGCCGCCCGCAGTTCCTGGTGGTGGATTTCGGGTCCAGCGAGCTCAGGGTCGCGGTGGCGCTCGCATCGGGAGCGCCTCTGGCAGTAGCCCGACGGCCGATGCGTTATGTCCGTCCTGAGGGGACGCCCGATACAGCGCGTGAGCTGGACGCTGAGGCCAGTTGGAAGCAGCTTGCCGCCGCTGCTCGGGAGGCCCTGAAGCAATCAGGCGTACCCGCGTCTGAGATCGCCGGAGTCGGCGTGACGAGCCAGCGGCAGGGAATCGCGCTGCTCGACGACCGGCACATACCTGTCTACGCGGGGCCAAACACGGACCTGCGAGCGGTGTTCCAGGGCGCTGCCATAGACCAGGAGGCCGGCGATTTCGTCTGGCGGATGTGCGGGCACGGGCCGGGGTTCCTTCTGGCATGGTCCAAGCTGCGGTGGTTCAAAGAGGAGCAGCCGTGGGTCATCGAGCGGGCCCGCTATGTCGTGAGTCTTGCCGACTGGCTCGTGGTCCGTATGACCGGCGAGCTGGCGACGGAGAGAGCCCTGGCCACTGAGAGCGGGCTCGGCGACGTGACGACCGGCCTGCCTGCACGATCGACCGCGAAGAAACTGGACCTGGACGGCATAGACATCCCGCTGGCGTGCGACGCGGGCTCGGTGATCGGGGGTCTGCTCCCGAAGCCGGCCGCCGAACTCGGCCTGCCCGCGGAGGTGCCGGTCGTACCGCTGGGCCCCGATACGCAGGTGGGGCTGGTGGGCATGGGCATCGGCGAACCGGGCCAG
>CAYYFS010000007.1:0-3209 GCA_964471055.1 uncultured Dehalococcoidales bacterium | reverse complement strand
GGGATGAGGCTCGGCGGCATGGCTTTCCCGGTGCCGCTCGCTTTTGAACCGCCGGATGCGCCTTCGTTGGCCAGAGCAGTTCTCGAATCCTTTGCGTTCGCCGTGCGTGCGAACGTCGAACGTCTGGAGGAAGGCGTGGGCGAGCGGGCTTCCGCTGTCGCCGTCGGCGGGGGCATGGTTCGAACCCGCACCTTCCGGCGCGTCCTCGCGGGCACGCTGGGCCGGCCCGTGCGCTTCGCCGTGTCGGGGGAGGCGACGCTGCTCGGAGGTGCGACGATGACGGCCGCCGCGACAGAACGCGGGCCGGGCCTGGCAGGCGGTATGCGCGACCGGTTCTGGGCGCTTCGCGAGACGGCACCCGAGGCGGGAGAGACGGCAGAGTATGAGGAGATGTACGGTTCGTGGACGGAACGCGCGGCGGTGCTGGGTGGCCTGCCGCTGTGAATCCCGGATCGTGCAAGTCGGCAGAGCTCGGATACGCAACGAAAAGGGAGGAATAAGTGACAGAGCAAGTTGTGGTCCTTGGCCAGGTAGAGCGCATGGCATCGATGGGCCTGCCGGCAGAGACATTCGACGAGCTGGCAGCCGAGGCCGGTGGCGTGGTTGAGATCAAGTGGGTCGATCCAGAGAAGTCTCCCGACGAGATCGTCCGGGAGTCACAGGACGCCATTGCCATCATCCCCGCCGGAGGCAACAGGGCGCTCACCACCGACCACGTGCGCCGGCTTCCGAACCTGAGGCTCATCCAGACGATCAGCGCCGGGACGGATTGGCTGGACAAGGCGGCGCTCGGCGAACTGGGAGTGCGCGTCGCCAACAACGGCGGGGCGAACCGTATCGCTGTGGCCGAGCACGCGATCGTGCTCATGGTCGGCGCCTGCCGGAAGCTCGATCACCAGATTCGGAGCGCCAAAGAGCGCAAGTGGTGGGACGATCTGCCGGGCGAGATGGTCGAGTACCACACTCTCGACGGCAAGACGATCGGAATCATCGGGCTGGGGCGTATCGGCAAGGCCGTGGCCAGGCGGCTTCAGGGATGGGAATGCGACATCATCTACCACGATGTAGTCGCCATAGATCAACAGGTCGAGAAGGAACTAAACGCCACGCGCGTGACCATGGACGAGCTACTCGCCAGCTCAGACGTAGTGACGCTTCACGTACCACTCGAGCAGACCACTCATCACCTCATCAGCACGCGCGAGCTGGGACTGATGAAGAAGACGGCCTTCCTGGTCAACACCTGTCGCGGGCCGGTCGTGGACGAAGCTGCGCTCATTGAGGCTCTGAGGACGGGTGAAATCGCCGGCGCGGGTCTGGATGTCCTCGAAGAGGAGCCGACGCCGCACGACAACCCGTTGCTGGACATGGTCAATGCGATCGTGACGCCGCACACGGCATGGAAGGCAATCGAGGCGGTGCAGGTCAGCTGCCAGTTCGCGGTGGCGAATACGTCCCGGCTGGCGCGCGGTGAGGAGCCGATTTCGATCGTCCCGCCGGTGTAGGGGCGGCCAGACCGCGCTCCCTCGGGGGTGCGCGGGGAGGCGTGTCGGATGATGCGAGGATTGCGCTCCGCGGTAGCTGTCGTCTCGGTGATCAGCCTCGCGGCAGTCCTGGCCGCCTGTACCGGCGCAGCGCAACCCGCATCGGTAGCTCCCACGGCTGACGTCGACGCCACCGTCGCCGCGGCGCTGGCAGCCACGCAGACGTCAGCCCTCCCGGCGGCTGCAGTTCCGAAACCCACCGTGGAGCCGGTGGCCACACGCGGGACCGAAGCCGACGCTTCCGAAACCCCGTCTATCCCGAAGCCACCCTCACCCAAGTCAACACCGGCCCCTTCGCCCACTCCAGGGGCTCCGGCGACCCCAAAGCCCACTCCGACGCCCGGATCGAAACCGGCCCTGCCTCCCGGACCACGGCCGACGCCGACGGGTGAGCCGGCCAGACAGCCGAAACCTGCACCGACGGCGAAACCGCGGCCCGTGCCGACACCGGCGCTGCCTCCCCTGCCCTCCCCCACTCCTCCGCCGACTCCCGCTCCGCCGGTCGAAGACGACTGGGTGATCCCGGAGGGGACGGGAACGATGTGGCGCGCAGCCCACATGGGCGGCAACTGGGGGACCACCAGAGACGCCGTCGCGGAACTTCCGAATGACTACTTCGAGTTCCTGCGAGACCTGGACGTCAACTGGGTAGGCATCTCCGTCACGCTGCATGTCGACGACAGTATGGACAGCACCGTTGAGCTCGACTACTCAGAGCACCGGTTCACGCCGACGTTCCCCGACGATGTGCTGGCCCGGATGATCCGGAAGTTCCGCAAACACGGCTTCAACGTGTACATGCACGTGGACCTCTCCGGCGGGGCGGAAGCCGACCGCCCCATGCAGAGGTGGCAGATCGGAGACCCGGCTGCTGCCACGTACGACGACAGCATCCTGCCGGAAAACTGGCCGTGGGCGCTGGATCACCCGGACCACGACCGCTTCGTGAGCGAATTCTGGCAGACGTACGCCGAGCAGGTCGTCCATCTGGGCCGCATCGCCGAGGCCGAAGACGTCGGGATGTTGACTCTGGGCACAGAGATGGACCGGCTGTTTCGGACGCGCTCGGGCGGTGAGTGGCCCAACCACTTCCTGAACGAGATCACCGCCATGGTGGAAGCCGTGCGGGCCGTCTACAGCGGCACCCTGGCGTATGAACAGCATTCCTCAACCACGAGCCAGCCCGGTTACTTCGGCCCTGCGGTCGGGTATCTCGTGGACGACCTGGGCCTCGACGTGATCGCCGTCAGCGCCTACTACGAGCTGTGGCCGGAGCCCCCGTCTGCGGTGCCCGGCGTCCTCGACCTTGAGGGAAGCTGGGAACGGATCTTCAGTGAGTACCTGATCCCGCTCCAGGAGCGCAACGGCGGACGCCCCATCCTCTTCACCGAGTTCGGATACACCGACTCCGTTCGTTCCCTCATCCAGGCCGACATCGATTCATTCATCGACAAGGTGTTCGCGGACCGAGACGGGAACGGCCTGGACGACGGGGAGGAGACGCAGGCGAATGCCTATGAGGCGTTCTTCAACGTCGTGGACAGGTATCCGGGCGTCGTCGAAGGTGCGTTCCTCTGGGGACACCAGATGAGCACGGACGAGGTGTGGAAACAGGGCTTCGGCCGGATGCGCACGTTCAGCGTTCGCGACAAGCTGGCCGAGGAG
>CAYYFS010000006.1:0-27508 GCA_964471055.1 uncultured Dehalococcoidales bacterium | reverse complement strand
CGGTCGCCAGCGTGATCTCGTCGGTCATGCCGGCCAGCTCCGGTGTCGTCGTTCCGTGCTCCAGCTTGATGCGCTCCACATCGTCGAAGTCGGCTGCGAAGGCCACGGCCAAGTCGTTCGTGAATTGATATCCGCCCACCGAGATGACGGCGGTGTGCACGACAGCGCCATCGAAGAAGACTGCGATGTCCGTCGTGCCGCCGCCTACGTCCACCAGGACGACACCCCCGTCGCGCTCGGCCGCCGTCAGGACGGCCTCGGCACAGCCCACCGGGCCGACCACCATCCTGGAAGGGGTGACACCCGCGGCAAGCACCGCGGCCTTGAGCGGTTCGATGTGCTCGACCGCGCCTGTGACTACGTGGCTCTGGATGTGGAGTTCCGCGGCGTGCATTCCGAGGGGATTGCGGACACCGTGGATGCCGTCGAGCGCGTACGAGCGCGGGATTACGTGGAGTAGCGACCGCTCGGCGGGCATCTTGACGCTTCCGGCTGACTGGATTGCAGAGGCCAGATCGTCCTCGGTGATGGTCTTCTGTTCGGTGCGCCTGGCCACGCGGTTCCAGCGGTTCAACGATTCGACATGGCTGCCGTTCAGACCGATGTACGCCTTGCGAATGGGCATGCCGGCCGCCGCAGAGGCAGCAGCCACTGAGGCTCGCACGGCCTCGGTCGTCGCCGTTGCATCAGTCATCAGGCCGCGGCGCAGGCCGGAACAGGGTGCGGTGCCGATCCCTGCGAGTTCCGTACGGCCGTCCGGGTGACGCCTGCCAAGGACAGTGCACACCTTTGTCGTGCCGATGTCGATGGCGGCCCTGTAGTCGTCCTGGATCATGCCGTTCTCCCTTGCCATCTGCCGCCGCTGTGTTTTGTCGTTCATGGTGGACTGCCTTTGCCGGCTCCGTCCGCGAACTCTGCCGGAACCGCCCGGCCCTCTAGATCCGTTCCACCACCCGGAGGCGGGCGCTCCTGCTTCTCGGGTTGGATTCCACCTCCGCAGAGGTGGGTTTGATCACCCGTCTGGTCACCAGTCGCACCGTGGCCAGATGGCCGCAACGACAGACCGGCGTTCCGGGCGGGCAGATGCAGTCAGACGCCTGACTGCGCATGAAGTTCTTGACGATCCTGTCTTCAAGCGAGTGGTATGCGAGTACCACGAGGCGCCCGCCGTGACCCAGTAGCGAGACGGACTGTTCCAGCGCGGTCTCGAGAGCGGAGAGTTCGTCATTCACGGCGATGCGAAGCGCCTGGAACGTCTTCGTGGCCGGATGGAGGCGCCGCCGGGGGCCGCGGGCCACGCTGAGGATCACCTCGGCCAGATCGGCCGATGTGCTGACAGGGCGGGCGCGGACGATGGCCGCTGCGATGCGCCGAGCACCTCGCTCTTCGCCGAACCGGTAGATGACATCCGCCAGCTCGTCCCGGCTGTAGCCGTTGACTATGTCGGCGGCCGTGATCGCCTGGTCCAGGCTGAACCGCATGTCCAGTGGGTCGCGGCGGCGGAAGCTGAAGCCGCGCGCTTCCGCGTCGAGCTGGAGCGACGAAACGCCGAGGTCGAACAGCACCCCGTGCACGGGCGCGAAGTCATAGGAGAGGGCGATGCGGCGGATGTCCCGGAAGTTGGCAGGGAGGCCAAGGAACGAACTGCCGAATCCCCGCAGGCGATCCGTTGCGACCGCGATCGCCTCGTGGTCGGCGTCAAGACCCATCACCTGCCCGCCGGGGTCTGACGCGCGAAGGACGGCCTCCGCGTGCCCGCCTTCGCCGAGAGTGCCGTCCACGTAGCGGCCACCCGGTTGCACCCCGAGGGCTTCGAGCACCTCGGGAACCATCACCGGCTTGTGGTGGAGTTGCAGCCCCATAAGGATCACCCTGGGCTATCTCCCTTCGCCGCTGTCGGGGCCAGGTGCCCGCTCGGCGATCTGGGCCGCTGTGTCATCGAGAGCCTGCCTCTCTCTTTCCCAGAATGTCCTGCTCCAGATCTCGAGGACTCTGCCGGCACCCGCTATCACCACCTGCTCGCCGAGCCCTGCGTACTGACGGAGCGCGGGCGGCAGAAGCACCCGTCCCTGGCGGTCCAGTGCGGTCGGGAAGGCGCCGGAGAAGGTGAGCCTCGCGAGCCGCCGCGCGATGCCCTGGGTCATCGGCCGGGCCGCGATGTCGGCGGCGACCTTCTCCCACTCGTCGGGCGTGTATGCGGCAACGCAGCGGTCATAGGCCCGACTGAGGATGATCCCATCCGCGAAGGCCGGACGGAAACGCGCCGGTATCGACACCCGACCCTGGGCGTCGACGCGATGCTCGAACTCGCCGGCGAAGATCATGCTTTGTCCCCGGCCGTTGTCCGGGTCGGCAGGAGCGCGCTGCTCCGCGCCTTCCTCCGGTTGCTGAGCCGAGTTGTCTGTTTCGTGTGCCATACGTCTGCTTGGTTGCGCCGACCCGGCCGCGCCGCGGGCCTGCCGGGTCCCCTTTCCGGTGAACGAAAGAGCGTGACGGGCTGTCTCCGGAAGCGGCGGCGGCCCCTCACGCGTCCCAATTCATCCCAGACAGGACCAATTGTTACCAGAGCGCCACTTTCCACTGCTAGGACTTTTGACCCGCGTTTCCAGAGGTTTTTGCAGTGCGGTCGCGACCCGCTCACGCGCACGATACCGGCTGCGGCCCGGCCAGGGCGGTGTGCTAGCATCCGGGCCACGCCGCGAAGCAGCCCAGCCGCGTACGAAAGGGGACGTCCGCTATCCCTACCTTTGCAGTGCTCACAAGCAGCGACACCGGCTCGCGCGAGGCCGATTTCGCCGACCTCAGCGGAGACACTGTCGTCGAGATGATGTCCGGCGCGGGCTTCGACCTCGCCGCGCGGAAGCTGCTGCCTGACGAACAGGGCGCGCTGGCGGAAGCCATGGCGAAGTGGTGCGACAGTGGTGAGATCGACGTGGTGCTCACAACGGGCGGCACCGGTCTCGGACCCAGGGATGTCTCGCCGCAGGCCACCGCGAGTGTCATCGACTACGAGGTGCCCGGCATACCGGAGACCATCCGGTCGAGAACCCTTGAGAAGACGCCCATGGCCATGATCAGCCGGGCGATGGCCGGGGTCCGCGGCCGCACGTTGATACTGAACCTGCCGGGCAGCGTGAAGGCCGTGCAGGAGTGTTTGGAAGTGGCTCTTCCCGTGCTCCCACACGCTATCGAAATACTCAGGGGCGAAGGGTGGGATCACCCCCAGCACGGCCGGACAGGCGCCTAGTGCCGGGTCAGCCGGAGCCGGCACCCGCACGGGCGCCCGGGGCCCAGTCGTGAGAATCCATATCGTCACGCTTTTCCCGGAGATGTTCGAAGGCCCGTTTCGGTCCAGCATCATCGGGCGGGCCGCGGCGAGCGGCCTCGTGGATATCTCTCTGCGGCAGCTTCGTGACCACGCGCACGACAAGCACCGCACCGTCGACGATGAGCCGTACGGTGGTGGGCCCGGCATGGTCATGAAGCCCGGCCCGATCTTCGAGGCGGTCGAGTCGATCATCGAAGCCGGGGAGAGAGCAGGCCACCCTCGATCGCGAGTTGTGCTCCTGTCGGCGCAGGGCCGGCGGCTGACTCAGGCGGTTGCCCGGGAGCTTGCGGAGGAGCCGGAACTGATCCTGGTGTGCGGACATTACGAAGGCGTCGACGAACGGGTGGCCGAGCATCTGCCCGCCGACGAGATCAGCATCGGCGACTACATCCTGACCGGCGGCGAACTGCCTGCGATGGTTCTTGTGGACGCGGTGGTGCGACTGCTGCCCGGGGCGCTCGGCTGCGGCGACTCGGCTCCGGGTGATTCGTTCTCGCCGGGCGTCGGCGGCCTGCTGGACGGACCCGTTTACACGAGGCCGTACGACTTCCGCGGCTGGAAGGTGCCGGACGTGCTGCTGTCCGGCGATCACGCACGAGTCGACGAATGGCGGAAACAGCAGGGACTTGAGCGGACTCGCAGCCGGCGCCCGGACCTGCTGGACAGCGAAGCGGCAGGGGGGAGCGGCGAGGCCGCGGACGATTGAGCGCGTGTGCCCGTTGCTGGGGCGACCGCTCCGGCGCTAGAATAGGGGTTCGCATTTCAGCGCGGCCGCACCGTCTAGGGGTGCGGCGTTTTTCGGAGCCGCCAGTATCGGTCCGACCCGGACGCGGTGCCGGAGCGGCCCCATATCGAGATTCAGGAACCTCAAGCCATGGACGTACGCACGCTGTTCCCGCCGGTAGCCCGCGACGATATCGACCAGTTCCAGCCGGGCGACACCGTGATCGTCAACGTGAGGATTCGCGAGGGCGACCGCGCGCGAACGCAGGGCTTCCAGGGCAATGTCATTAGCGGGTCGTACCGCAAAGAACATCCGCCGGCCCCTGGCGCCACGTTCACGGTCCGGCGTGTCTCATACGGTATCGGTGTTGAGCGGGCGTTCCCGTACTCCTCCCCGGCCATCGAATCGGTCAAAGTGACGCGCAGAGGCAAGGTGCGCCGCTCACGTCTCTACTACCTGCGCGGCCTCACCGGCAGACGGGCCCGCATCAAGGAAGACCGCGACCGGCGCGACTGAGGGCGTCCGGTCCCGCTTCTGCAGCGCGTGGCCTGCCCGCGCGCCTGAACTCCCCGCCGCGACCCTCGCGAAACGCGCCCCGTTCATGGCAGACTGACGTGCACCAGCAGGACCCGCCTGCCGGCTCACGGACGCGGGAACCGTCCCGCCATCTGTAGCGTGTGTGGGCCCGTGACATTCGCAGAGGTTGCCGTCGACGTTCCGGCCAATCGCCCTTCGGACGGCGCGGCCGGTGTGCGCACGTTCACGTACTCTGCGCCGGAACCCCTGCGCGTTGCTGCGGGTGACCTGGTGTGGGTACCGTTCGGCACCCGTCTGCTCCAGGGGATAGTCTTCGCGCTGATCGACGCCAGCCCGGTCGAGGAGACGCGGGACATCCAGGGGCGGGTGGACGGCGGCCCGTATCTGACTGCAGCGCAGCTCGAAGTGGCGCGCTGGGTAGCCGATCACTATCGGACGGGCCTCTTTCTTGCCGCCTCGCAGATGCTTCCGCCGGGCGCGGCCACACGACAGCGCTCCTGGCTTCGCCGTCCTCCGGAATCGCCAGACGGCGCGGAAGGGCTGCGTCCACTTGAACTCCGGGCGCTTTCGTATGTGCCGCCCGGGGAGCGCGTGCGCCGTGACCGCGTGGCCCGCCGCCTCGGCCGAACAGGCTCGGCGGTCGTCGACCGGCTCGTCCGTCGAGGGTTTCTGAGCGCCGAGTTCATCTGGGACCGCCCGCGTGTACGCGCACGCTACGTGAACATGCTCTTGCCGGCGTCTGAGCCGCCTGAGGCGCGCCGCCGAGCGGGCGAACTGCGCGCAAAGAGGGCACCCCGCCGGGCGGATCTTCTGGAGTGGCTCGCGGAGCACCCGGAGGGCGGCGCTCGCGCCGGGCTGACGAAACAGTTCGGAGCGTCTGCGGTTTCGGGGCTGCTCGGCCTTGGGCTCGCAAGAATCGAGAGGAAGCGCGTGGAGCGCGATCCCCTCCGCGGGCGTGCGTTCCAGCAGCAGTTCCCCCACGAACCGACTCCGGCGCAGGCGGGCGCAATCGACGCGATTACGGCTGCCGTCCGGGCCGGTGGACCCGGGAACAGCGCGGGTAACGGGAGCCGGTTCCTTCTGTTCGGGGTCACGGGCAGCGGCAAGACGGAGGTGTTCCTCCAGGCCGCGGCCGCGTGCCTCGAAATGGGCCGGCAGGTTCTCGTGCTGGTGCCGGAGATAGCGTTGACGCCCCAGACGCTCGCCCGCATAGAGGGCCGCTTCCCGGGCCGGGTCGCGCTTCAGCACTCCGGTTTGAGCGCGGGCGAGCGGTTCGATCAGTGGTGGGCGATCAAACGGGGCGATTATCCGATCGTGCTGGGCTCCCGCGGTGCGGTGTTCGCCCCGCTCGGCGACCCGGGCCTCGTGGTGATCGACGAGGAGCACGAGTGGACCTACAAGCAGCACGACCTGGCGCCGAGGTTCCACGCCCGCGCCGTTGCCGAGCAGCTGTGTGCCGCGACGGGCGCGGCGCTCGTTCTGGGCAGCGCAACGCCGGACGTCGTCACGTACAGGAGGGCTCAACGGGGCGACTACCGCCTTCTTCAACTGCCGACGCGCGTCACTTCGGGACGCGACGCCACACCGGCGGGCCAGGCACGCGTGCGGCTGGTGGACATGCGCGAGGAGCTTCGTGCCGGCCATGCCGGGATGTTCAGTCGTTCCCTCGAACGTCACATACGTGAGGCCCTGGACGAAGACGGCAGGGTCATCCTGTTCTTGAATCGCCGGGGGGCCGCCTCCTTCGTGCAGTGCCGCGAGTGTGGTGCGGTGCGGAGGTGCCGCCGGTGTGATACCTCCCTCACGTACCACCGGGCCGAACGCCGGGGCGAGAGCGCGTCGCTCGTGTGTCATCACTGCAACTACCGCGTGCGCGCGGGCAGAGCGTGCCCGGAGTGCGGGGGGACTCAGATGCGACGGCGAGGCGCCGGCACCCAGGCCGTGGTGGACGAGGTGAGGGGGCTTGTACCGGGCACGAAGGTTGTCCGGTGGGACCGAGACGTCGCCCGCACGGCCCGCGAGCATACGGCGGTGATGGACCGCTTCCTGGAGGACGACGCCCAGGTGCTCGTCGGCACTCAGATGGTTGCCAAAGGTCTGGATATCCCGGCCGTGACGCTGGTGGGCGTGATCTCGGCGGACATCGGGCTGGCGGTACCGGACTACCGGGCAGGGGAACGCGCGTTCCAGGTCTTGGCTCAGGTCGCAGGCCGGGCAGGGCGAGGGCCGCGTGGCGGGCGCGTCATCATCCAGACATTCCAGCCGCACCACTACGCCGTGGCAGCGGCCGCCGACCAGGACTACGAATCGCTCTACGAAGCTGAACTGGAGCTTCGGGCCCGGTTCGCAAACCCACCTTTCGCGAGGCTTGTCCGGCTCGTCTGCTCCCGCTCCGACGTCGGGGAGGGAGCTGACGAGGTGCGGGAGTTCGCCGGACGGCTCCGCCAGGAGCAGGCGTCGTCGGGCGAAACCGGTATCGAGATCGTCGGACCGACGCCGTGCTTCCCATTTCGCGTCCGCGGCCTCGCGCGGTGGCATGTGGTACTCAGGGGGCAGCAACCCGCGTCGCTGCTCGACCGGGTGCCGCCCCCGCGGGGCTGGACGATTGACGTGGACCCGGTCTCGCTTGCGTAGGTTGCCCTGCACAGAGGGCGCCCCCGCCGACTGCCTCAGCACCACGCTCAGAGTGGCACAATGTAGACATGGCCACACTTGAGATACGGGTCTTTCCGGACCCGGTCCTGCGCCGCAAGGCCCGCCCGGTCAGGCGAATCGACGATGCCGTGCGGAAGCTGGCGCGCGACATGATCGAGACGATGCTCGACGCCGGGGGCGCCGGCCTGGCCGCGAACCAGGTCGGCGTGCTCCAGCGCGTCATCGCCTTGCACATGCCGGAAGAGGAACCACGCGCGCTCGTGAACCCTGAAATCACGAAGCGCGAAGGGGAGCGCGAGGTCAGGGAGGGTTGCCTGAGCGTCCCCGGCTACGTAGGTCTCCTCACGCGCTCGGTGCGCGTGACGGCGCGTGCGCTGGACGAATGGGGTGCGAAGCTCCGGTTGACGGCGGAGGAGCTGCTGGCACAGACCATCGAACACGAAGTGGACCACCTGAACGGCATCCTGTACCTCGATCACTTGAAGAGCCACGAGCATCTGTGGGAGTTGGGCGAGGACGAACTCCACACGCACGATGTCGAGTACGAAGTGGAAGCCGACCACTCCGAGCGACCGGGAGAAGCGGAGGCGGTCGAGCGCCTGAGAAGTCACGCCAGTCTGTCGGAACTGGGACCGGATGCCCGGCTCTCCGACTTCGCCTTTGATTTGTCCGACGGCGGCAGGCCAGATGTCGCGCGCTCGGCCGGCCCACTGTCCTCTGAGGGCGCGTCTCTGGACGCCGCGGAGCGACCAGCGGAGGCGGAAGAAGAAGAGGACCGAGAATAACGCGGGATCTGCCCCTCTTCCGGCAGCCACATCCCTGTCTCCTTCCCCAGCCGGTACCCTATCGTTCTCATGTCGAGCGGAGTCCGCGACCCGCGTGCGGCGGCCACGCAGGGCCACCCAGAGCGCCAGAGCCCGCCGGTTGCCGTTGCCGGAACAAGCGAAATGCCAGGCTTCATCGAGAGACTCGCCGCCGCGTTCCGAGCCGAAGGGAAGCCCGCCTGGATTGTGGGCGGCGCGGTCCGTGATCGTCTGCTCGGGGCCGGACAGACAGGCGGCGAAGCGGAGCGGCCGCGCGACATCGATCTGTGGTCCGAGGCCCCGGCCGAGCCGATCATGCGGGAGCTTCCAGGACTCCTCGACGCGACCCTGGTGGTCCTCGACGCCGCGCGTGGCCACTTCCGGCTCGTCCCGCGTGTGCCGGCGCGCGGTGATCCGCAGTGGGTGGACCTGTCCGCCGGCCAGGACCTGGGAGCGGACCTGGGGCGGCGGGATTTCACCGTGAACGCGATGGCGGTGCCGCTGGAAGCGTGGATTTGCCCCGACTACGGTCGGTCGCTGGTCGACCCGTTCGGGGGCAGGGCCGACCTCGATGCGCGACGTCTGCGCGCCGTGGGCCCGCGTTCCATCGCGGACGACCCGGTGCGGATGGTGAGGGCCGTCCGGTTCTCGCTGCAGTTCGGCCTGACCATGGAGGCGGACACGCGCTCAGCCATCCGCTCTGACGCGGGGCGCATCAGAGAGGTGTCTGCAGAGCGGGTACGCGATGAGCTGTTCGCCCTGTTTGCCCTGCCGGTTGCGGCCGAAGGGATCGACGAACTCGACGCGCTCGAGCTGCTGGATGTCATCCTGCCGGAGTTGGCCGCGGCGAAAGGGGTCGTCCAGCCACGCGAGCACCGCTGGGACGTATTCCGGCATTCGGTTGAGACCGTCCGCGCGGCCGGGCGCCTGCTGGACGTTGCCACGAGACGTTCTGACCCGGTGCTCTCGCGTGTTCCGTGGCGCGATGAACTGAACGCTCATTTCGCCGAGATCGTGTCGGACGGTCAGACGAGAGCGACTCTGCTGAAGGCCGCCGCGTTGCTACACGATCTCGGGAAACCGGAGTCCCGTACAGTCGAACCCTCAGGCCGGATCCGGTTCATGGGGCACCAGGAGACGGGCGCTGTGCTGGCTGCAAAGGCGCTGCGCCGCCTTCGATGCAGCCGCAAGACAGTGATGCATGTCGAAGCTATGATCCGGCACCATCTGCGGCCCGGCCAGATCAGCCACCGGCGAGAGACGCCCAGCGACCGGGCGCTCTTCAGGTATTACCGTGACCTGGGCGGCGTGGCGTTGGATACCCTGTACTTGAACGCCGTCGACTACCTGGCGGCCACCGGGCCGGTCCCGGGATATGCTGAGTGGGCCGAATACACGGGGATGATCGGTGATATACTTTGCCGCGGCTTCGAAACGCGCTGCGAATCGAAGCCGTTTTTGCTTCTGAATGGGCACGAGGTCATGCGAGAGTTCAGTCTCGACCCCGGCCCGAAGATCGGTGCGCTCCTGAGCGCCCTCCGGGAAGCGGAGGCCGAGGGACGCGTGCGGTCCCAGGAAGAAGCCGTCGAATTCCTGCGCCGCCTTCAAGACGGCGGCAAGCACTCGCGCGCCGGAGACGCTGGTTGTTGAGAAACCTGCGGGGACTGATCCTCCTCGCCATCCTTGTGGTCTTGGGAGTGGTCGTTTTGGCCTTCCCCGAGATCGACTTCAGCATCTTCGGCGGCCACTTTTCACGCGGCCAGCCCGATTCCGTCCTCGGCTTGAGCCTTGGCCTGGACCTGCAGGGCGGTAGCCACCTCGTCTACCGCGCGGAAACCGAAGAAGGTGAGACACCCAGCGCGGAAGACATGGAGGGTGTGCGGGGTGTCCTGGAGAAGCGCGTCAACGCCTTCGGCGTCAGCGAACCTATCGTTCAGCTGCTCGGGATGCCTGCGGACCGGGTGCTGGTCCAACTCCCCGGTATGACGGGGGCGACGATCACGGTGGGGTTCGCCGGCGAGTCGATCACCGGCGAGGGCCTGCTGGACTTCATGCAATCGCCTGCGATCGGGCATCCCGAAGCCACCGTCGAGCAGAACGAAGACGACTCGTTCGTCATCCACCTGGGCCAGCTTGAGAGCGAGGAGCTCGATGCGGCCGGGAACGTGGTTGTGGAGGCCGAGGCGGACCGCATCCGGACGGCTATTGAGCAGGAGTATCCGGTCAGGATCGAGCTGATCTACGCGATCTCGACACCGGCCCCGGAAACCGAAGAGGCCGCAGAAGCCGGAGAGGGAGCGGACGCAGAAGCCGAACCAACCCCCACGGCTACCCCCGAACCGGAGCCTGTGCTGCCTCCGACGCTGGCGGAAGTAGAGGCAGCAGCCGCGGCGGCGGGACGCCCGGATGCCACCGTCCTCGAAAGCTCCGAGGGCCATTTCATTCTCAGCCTCATCGGCCTGGGAGATCGCCGGATCGCCGAAGACGGCTCAGTCATCACATCTGATGACGAACGCCTCATAGACGAATTCCGTGCCATCGGGGACCTTTCTCTGGCTTCCATGGAGAACGACGTCCTGATGTGGACGGTGGGCGGCGGTATCCAGGAGGCGAAACGGCTGATCGGCCAGACGGCGCAACTGGAGTTCCGCGAGCGGACGTGCGGCGATCTGGTCGCGCCCGATCCTGACACTCCCTGGCCTCCGGACGGTCTGACGGAAGAAGAGTGGCTCACCGAGCGCTGCGATGATCCGAAGTACTTCACCGAGAAGAATATCGATCTGAGCGGCCGCGACCTCACGAATGCGTACGCCGGGACGCAGTCCACGACCGGCAGGCCGATCGTGAACATCGTCTTCAACGACGAAGGTGCGGACGAATTCTTCGACGTCACGGACCGTATCTCCCGGACCGGAGACCTTCTCTCGATCTACCTGGACGGCGACGAGCTGGTGTCCCCTCGGGCGGACCAGGGCATCGCCGGAGGCCGCGCGTATATCTCCGGCGCCGATTTCACCGCCGAACGGGTCCGCACAGTGGCCATACAGCTTCGTTCCGGCTCGCTGCCGCTCAGCCTGAACCTGGTCCAGGAGCGGAACGTGGACGCCACGCTGGGCGAGGATTCACTGCGCAAAACAGTGGTCGCCGGGGTGATCGGTCTGGGCCTGGTGCTGGCGTTCATGATCGCCTACTACAAGGCTCCTGGCGTAGTGGCCGGGCTGGCACTGATCATGTTCGCCGTCCTGGTACTGGCCATCTTCAAGATGGTGCCGGTCACGTTGACGCTGGCCGGAGGTGCAGCGCTGATTCTGTCCCTCGGTGTTGCGGTGGACGCCAACATCCTGATAGCTGAGCGCACGAAGGAAGAGCTTCGCGCGGGCAGGGGCCTGTTCGCGGCAATCGCGGAAGGGTTCGACCGCGCCTGGCCATCCATCCGGGACAGCAACATCTCGACGCTCATCACCTGTGCCGTGCTCTTCTGGTTCGGTGACAGATTCGGCACCAGCATCATGCAGGGGTTCGCGTTGACGCTGGGCATCGGCGTGGCGCTCAGTATGTTCACGGCCTTTTTCGCCAGCCGCGTGTTCATGCGCTCTCTCGCGCGCACGCCGCTCGGGCAACGGCTGGAGTGGTTCGTGCCGGTCGGCGAGGCGCGTGCCCAGCGGACGGCCGGAGAGTAGCCTGTGGATATCGTCAGCAAGCGCGCCTGGTTCGCCGGTCTCTCGGTAGTTGTTGTCGTCCTCGGGGTCGTCTTCCTCGCGGCCACGGGCTTGAACCTGGGCATCGACTTCACCGCCGGCACCACTTTCACGCTGGAGTTCGAGGACGATCCCGGCACGGAGCAGGTGCGGGGGGCGCTCGCAGGAGCCGGCTATGACGAGGCTGTCGTCCAGCAGGCCGGCGACGGAGGCTACCTCGTTCGCACGCGGGACCTGGGCTCCGAGGCGCAGAAGGTCGTACGGGACGCGATTGAACCCGAGCTGGGCGCTGATTTCACCATCCCCGAGACCACGACCGTCGGCAAGTCGGTGGCCGAGAACACGGTGCAAAACGCGGTCTGGGCAGTGGTCGTGGCATCGGTCCTCGTGATGCTGTACATCATGTACGCGTTCCGCTCGGTACCCCACTCATACCGGTATGCGGCAGGCGCCATAGTCGCCCTGCTTCACGATGTACTGGTCGTGCTCGGCGTTTTCGCTGTGCTCGGGAACGTGATCAACGCCGAAGTCAACGCCATCTTCATCGTCGGCATACTGACGGTCATCGGATACAGCGTGAACGACACCATCGTGGTGTTCGACCGCATCAGGGAGAACTCCCTGCGGGCTCCGGATCGGGCGCTGCGCATGACGGTCAACCTTTCGATCACTGAGACCATCGGCCGCTCACTCGCCACCAGCATCACCACCACGTCCGTGATACTGGCGATGCTGCTCTTCGGCGGGCCCACGCTGCGCGATTTCCTGCTCGTACTCCTGGTCGGCGTCGTGGTGGGAACGTACAGTTCCATCTTCATCGCCGCACAGATACTGGTGGCCTGGGACGAAGGCGACCTGTGGCGACCCTTCCGCAGCGTGTTCCGGCGCGTGCGCCGGCGCGGTGCCGGAGCCGAGGCCGGATAGACGCCCCGGGGGAGCACTCCATGCTCATCGGCGCGCATGTCTCGACAGCCGGGGGCCTTCTGAAGGCAGTGGGCCGGGCCGTGGACATCGGAGCCGAGGCGATGCAGATATTCGCGTCGTCGCCGCGGGCCTGGGCGTTCAAGCGACCGTCTGATGAAGACGTGGCCGCGTTCAAGGCGGAAGCGGATGCCGCAGGACTCGGGCCTACGGTCCTCCATGCCATCTACCTGGTGGGGCTGGGCTCACCGGATCCCGCCCTGGTGGAACGCAGCGTGCAGTCCCTGACGCAACACCTGGAGACGGCGAACCGGCTGGGCGCGCTCGGGCTCATCTTCCACCCGGCCAGCCACCGCGGCGCTGGTTTGGATGCCGTGTTCGAAGGGTTCGTGGAGAACATCAGGCACATCCTGGACGCGGCGCCCGGCGAGTCGCTGCTGATGCTGGAGAACAGCGCCGGGCAGGGCGACCACATCGGCTCGAAATTCGCTGAGCTGGGACGCCTGATCCGAGGGATTGACAGCCCCCGGGTGAAGGTGTGCCTCGACACACAGCACTCGTACGCGGCCGGGTACGACGTCAGTGACCGAGATGGCCTGGAGCGCACGCTCGACGAGTTTGACCGCGAGATCGGGATGGACCTCATCGCCGCGATACATGCCAACGATTCAAAGCGGCCACTCGGAGTCGGAGTGGACCGGCACGAGAACATTGGAGAAGGTCCGATCGGCCGCGAAGGCTTCGAGATGTTCATGGCTCATCCGGCGTTCCGGGACTTGCCCTTCTACCTGGAGGTTCCGGGTTTCGAGGGGGGCGGGCCGGATGCAAAGAACGTCGCCATGCTGAAAGCCATTCGCGATCAAGTCCTCGGCGCGGCCTGACCCGGCCGCGGGCAGATGGCGGATCCACGTATGCCTCGCATGACCCGGGAGGACTTCGAGGACCTGGTTCGGGAAGCTATCGAAGGGCTCCCCGAGGAATTCCTGTCACGCCTCGACAACATCGACGTGGTCGTTGCAGACAGGCCATCAGCCGCGCAGTTGCGGGCGAACGACATCCCGGAAAACGAGACGATGCTCGGGCTGTACGAAGGCGTCCCGCTTGTGAGCCGAGTCAACTACGGTCTGGTGGTGCCCGACAAGATCACCATCTTCCAGCGGCCTCTCGAAGAGTTGTACCCGACCCGGGAAGATCTGATCGAAGAGGTCCAGACCACGGTCGTGCACGAGGTGGCGCATTTCTTCGGGCTGGACGACCGCACCCTGCACGAGATGGGCCTCGGCTAGAGCCAACCGCGAGCGCTGAAGCCGATCCGCGGGCGGCGGTGGTACGCTGTCCCCGTGTTCTGGCGACCAGGCTTCGGACCCGGTATCGTCTTGCGCTGGAGGTCGGATTCTCGTGATCGAGATGCGAGATGCCATGCAGGTCCTGAAACAGACGGACCCGGGCGCGTTGGTGCAGCTTGCCGAATCGTCCGTGGTTGCCTGGGCCGATATCTCCACTCCCGAAGACCGGTACCTGCCGGGCAGCCCGATGGGCAAGGCGTCATCGGTGGGTCTGGGTCTCGCGCTCGCGCAGCCGGACAGGAACGTCGTGGTCTTCGACGGCGATGGTTGCCTCCTGATGAATCTGGGCACGATGGTGACGATCGCCCGGGCTGCGCCGAAGAACCTGGTCCATATCGTTCTGGAGAACGGTGTCTACGCGCTCACGGGTGCCCAGCCTGTTCCGAGCGCAGGCGTGGGCGACATACCGGCGATGGCGAAGGCGGCAGGGTACTCGCACGTGCACCGGTTCACAGAGCTCGACGATTTCAGAAGAGCCCTGCCGGGGATCCTGGCCGAGGACGGCCCGAGCCTGGTGAGCCTGGACACCGTTGTCGAGGTCATTCCGCTGGGGTGGAGTGAGCGCCCCCACCCGCCCAAAAACTTCAAGAAGGCGGCGTACGAGATCAAGGAAGCGCTGGCCGAAGGCCGGGACTGACCCGGTTGGGAACGGCTAGCGGGCACCGACGCCGGGCGCATATGGAGCATTTGTGAGTACCACTGTTCGCGTGCTGTTTGTCGATGACTCCGAGCTCGACGTGCGCGCTCTGGTCGAGCAGTTGAGCGGCGCCGATGTGATCTGCGAACACCGCAGAGTAGCCACGGCGGCGGCGCTCAGCGATGCCCTCGCAAGCCAGGAATGGGACATCGCCATATCTGAGTGGGAGCTGCGGTACCTGGACGCGGCTGCCGTGGCCGCCGCCCTGCGGTCGCGAGGTCTTTACGTACCGCTGATCGTGGCCTCCACCCCCCCGGACGAAGAACTGGCCGCGGAGGTGATGCAGGGGGGGCGAGGGACTACATCTCGAAAGAGGCGCCGGTTCGCCTGGCGATGGTAGTGCTAAGGGAGGTGAGCTGTGCTCGGTTGGCGCGTGAACGCGATGACGCCGTTCGCCTGGCCGAGACAGCCCGCGCCGATGCCGTGAGCGAGGCCGAGCTCCGCGCGCTGGGGCATGACGTCGGACGGCTTCTCTCGGGCGTACTGGACCCACAGGGGATCGGACCCGAGTTGACGAACCGGGTTCGGGCAGTGATCGGTTTCGACCGACTCGAGATAATCATCACCGCGCCCGATCGCGGCCACGCGGGCGCCTACGTGCTGCAGAACCGGCAACTGCGCTGGCGTCCGGCGGACGGCGGCGGGCTGCCGGCCCGAACCCTCCAGCGGGTTGTGAAGGACGGCACGGGTGTTGTCGAGGCGCGACGCGGCAGGGAACGCCGCGTCGGCGCGTCGTTCATCGCCGTGCCGCTAGATATCGGCGGCCGCGTGAAGGGTGCGCTCGTGCTCAGTGCGTCGAGAGCGGGGAGCTATTCAAAGCGCGACCTGCCCGCGGCCGAGGCACTGGCAGCCGAGATGGCGGGCCCTGTCTTCTCGTGGCAAACGTACGAATCGGCGCGGCGGGCATCTGAGGAGCGGGGGGTGCTGGCGGAGATCGGCAGACTTGCCACATCTTCGCTCGATGTCATGCGCATCTACGATGAGTTCGCCAGGCATTTCCGGCGGCTCTTGCCGTTCGACGCCCTTGCCGTGGTGCGAGCACACGCGCACGCGGACGGGCGGGCAGGCCTGGTGGAGTTCCGCGATGGCGTGCAGGTACAGGGGTTTGAACCGGGCAGCATGTTCCGGTTGGAGGATTTCGCCGCGGTCGACGGCCCCCCGGGGCTGCCCAGGCTGTTCGATACGGAAACCCTGCGGGAGCGCGCAGCCGTTTCGAAAGGCGCCCTGGAGGTCTGGAACGCGGGGATGAGGTCCCTGGTCGCCGCGCCGCTCAGAGCCGGCGAGGATCTCGTGGGATACCTGGCCATCGCGTCGAAGGGCGAGGATCGCTACGGCGAAACGGAAGTCGCGCTGATCGAACGGGTCAGCGCGCAGATCGCTGGGGCGCTCTTCAACTCTCGTCTGCACGCTGCGCTGGAGCGGGATGCCAGCGAACGGAAGGTGCTTGCCGAGATCGGCGTGGCTGCGAGCTCGGATCTCAACCTGGACACCATCTACGAGCGGGTGGCTGACGAATTGGCGAGCCTCCTTCCGTACGACCGGATGGTGGTGACCAGCTACCAGCCCGAGGCAGACCAGTTGCTCGTCGATTTCGTCCGAGGGGCGGAGATCGAAGGGCGCGAGCTCGGAATGATGGTCGACACCACGCTGGTGTGGCCTGTGCAGAGTGCGGAACCGGACGCTCCGATGAGCGAAGAAGAGCGCAACCTCAGGCGCGTGTTGCTGTCGGGGACCGGTAGCGACGGGATTCGGGACCCCGAGGGAGAAACCGCCGGCCTGAAGTCCTGGGCCCAGGTTGCCATCGGCGGACAGGTCCAACCCATCGGGTATTTGAGCATCCGCAGCCGGGAAGAGGATGCATACACGGAGGCGGACCTCGACCTGCTGGGGCGCGTGGCCTCGCAGATCGCTCCGCTGATCCAGAACGCCAGGCTCCTGGGGGAGGTGCGGAGGCTGGCCGGGATTGCGGAGACCAGCCCGGACCTGATCGCCATCGTGCACGCGGACGGCAGGGTTCTGTATGTCAACCCGGCCGGGTTGCGGATGATCGGCCGTCCCGCGGACACGAACGTGACCGGGCTGAACGTGCGCGATCACCTGTCCAGGCGTGACACGGACCGACTGCTCAAGGAGGGGATAGCGAAAGCCGCCGAGACCGGATTCTGGTCGGCGGAGATGAGCCTTACGCGGACGGGCCGCACGTCGGTACCGGTAGAGGCGCTGGTGGTCGCGAACCGTGACAAGAACGGGAACCCTTCGACGGCCAACGTGTTCATGCGGGACGTCACGGACCGTCTGGAGCTGGACCACATGAAGAGCGACTTCGTGTCCAGCGTCTCCCACGAATTGCGCACGCCACTGACATCTCTGAAGGTGTACGCGGACATACTGGCCGCGGGCGACGCCGGTCCCCTGTCGGACGACCAGCTCAAGTACATCAAGACGGTCCAGGCCAGCACCGACCGACTCACGACGATCGTGGATGACCTGCTGGAGGTGTCCCGCATCGAATCGCCCCAGTTCAAACTGGACACCAATGAGTTCGATCTTCGGGAAAGCGTCGAGAGCGCCGGTGATTCGATGGCCGGCCTGTTCCGCGAACGGGAGATGGAGCTGGCGCTGGACATGCCGGATGAGCCGGTGTGCGTCGTGGGCGACCGCAATCGGACAGGGCAGGTGGTGCTAAACCTGCTCAGCAACGCGCAGAAGTACGGCGAGACCGGTACCCCGGCCAGCGTGCGGGTGAGCCAGCAGGGCAATGAGGCGCGGGTGGACGTTACGGATCGGGGCCCGGGCATCAGCCGGGAAGACAGAGAGAACCTCTTCTCCAAGTTCTTCCGCACGAGCCTGTCGCGCCGATCGAGAATCCCTGGCACAGGCCTGGGACTGTCGATAGCCAAGACTCTGGTGGAGGCTCAGAAGGGCCGAATCTGGCTCAGGAGCCAGCAGGGGAAGGGCAGCACGTTCTCGTTTACGGTGCCTCTGGCCGGTGAATCGCCGGCTCAAGGCATCGGGGACGCCAGCGCGATACCAGCGAAGCAGGACTAGGCTGCTCTTCGGTCGGTCGACTGACGTGGGCCGGTCTATTCTTCTGTGATCTCCACAGAGCCGCCCGTGACCGTGATACGACGCCCGCCGGCGGACACGGTGACGGTGGCGAATCGGCCCAGGTCTTCCCACAGCTGGCCGATGCGCGGTGACGGCGCAGGGCCGGTGCCCCCGCCCCGCCGGGGACGGGACGACACGTCCCACAACGTGCGTTGAGGCTGTGCCTTCAGCGTCTGCTCCAGCGTGTCCAGGAACGCCCCGGCCGCGGCGGCCGTCAATTCAGGTTCTACCCGGGAGGAGCGCGGTTGCGCGAAGAAGAAACGCAGTTCGAGGGCGTCTCTGCCCGGAGGGGTGATCACCGACGTGAGCAGCACCGGCTGAGGCGGCTCGGCGAAGCGTTCGGTGCCCTCCCGCGTTGACAGGGCCGATTCCCGCAACGCTGCCTGCAGGGTGCGCAGCAGCGAAGAGAGTGATGATACCTGCTGCGTGGCGGAGTGCAGCCTCAGTGTGAGGGCGGGAGATTCGTCGCCCTTCGGCGCCGTGTGTTCGGTCGTCATTGCGTCAATCACCCCGGTTTGCCGGCGGTCCGGTGGTTGCCGTCAGCGCAGCACGCGATCGTCCCCCACGCGCCTGGTCACTGCCGTCCGGTCCATGTGTTCCAGCAGGGCCAGAGTGTACTTCCTGCTGGCGCTGAACGTCTCGCGGACATCTGAAATACTCACCGACCCGTGGGACCGGGCGCGTTCCACGACCCATTCCGCCATTTCGTCATAGGCGGACTTCAGGAACACCACATCGTCGGCTCGGACCACTCGGCCCTGGTCGATCAGCAGTTGAAGCAGTTCCGGATCCACTGGAGCGTCCGTGGGTGGGGAGTAAGGCGTGGACGCCAGCAAATCCAGGTATCCGTCCACCTCGCGCTGCTGCTCGGGTGAAATCGCCGGTTCGTACCCCGGCAGAAGCGCGTGCGGCTCAGTCGCCTCCAGTGCTCCATCCGCGGCCAGCCTGTCGAGAGCCGGGTTGAAGACGGCCTGCGTTATGCCAAGGCGGCTTCGCAGCTCTTCCCTGGGCATGCCGGCCCGCAGAGGAAACCGCCCGTGATACTCCGTGAGCGCCTGCCTGGCGCGTGCCGTCACATCGGCCCAGCCCGCCGCCGAGTGAAGAGGCCCGTCCGGGCCGATCCGGAGTACCTCGCCGTCGGCTTCCAGCCCGGCCAGCATCTTTTTCACCTCGGTCAGAGAGATGTTCGCCGCCTCCGCGAGGTCGCGGTCAGACGACGGTTCGATTGTCTCCAGTGCGCTCAGAAGCGCTTCGGGGCCGGACCCCCGGGCAAGCGCCTCCAGGCGGGCGAGGGTGGGCTCATGGAACCGGCGGTGGCGCGTGGCGTGCGGCACCATGATGACGCCGCCGCCAAGCGTGGTCTGCGTGTCTCTGATAACGAAGTAGTCACCCCTGACGATGGCGGCGGGCTCCTGGACCCGCAGCTGAACCCATCCCTCATCGCCTGGCAAGAGCGTGTCCGCTCCCAGCAACCGGACGCGGGCGGGCGTCTCGGCGGCACCGGCGAAGAAGGTGACGCGGGCATTGTGCTTCAAGGGGCGCGGAGCACCCGGAATCAGGCGGAGCGACGCGTCGGCGGCCCGGGTCGGGCGCAGCCAGCGCGGGGTTGTGAGCACATCGCCTCGCACGATCTGCTGGTAGTCGATACCGCTCAGGTTGACGGCCACCCGGGCACCGGGTTCGACCGCCTCGACGGTCTTCTGGTGCATCTGGAGCCCACGAACCCGGGCACGGAGACCGGAAGGCTGTAGCTCGACTTCTTGCCCCAGGCGCAAGCGACCGTCGATGAGCGTGCCGGTCACGACCGTGCCGAAGCCCGACATTGTGAACGAGCGGTCCACCGGCAGCCGCGGACGGCCGAGATCGCGCTTCTCCGGCAGTCCGTCCAGGGCGTTAGCCAGTGCCTTCAACAGATCGTCGAAACCGGTCCTCTCCGTACCAGAGACCGGAACTACCGGTGAGCCTTCCAACGTGGTCGCTTCCAGGACATCCTCGATATCGACGCCGACCATGTCGAGCCAGTCTCGGTCGACGAGGTCGCTCTTGGTGACGGCGACGACTCCGCTGCGGATCTCCAGCAGGTCGAGTATCGCCAGATGCTCCCGGGTCTGCGGCATCACCCCCTCGTCCGCAGCGACCACCAGGAGGGCAAGATCGATCCCACCCGCGCCCATGAGCATGTTCTTAACAAACCGTTCATGGCCGGGAACGTCGACGACGCTAACTTCCAGTCCCCCGGGCAGGCTCAGCCACGCGAACCCCAACTCGATGGTCATGCCCCGTGCCTTCTCTTGCTGGAGGCGGTCGGGGTCGATGCCGGTCAGGGCTTCGATCAGCGTGGACTTGCCGTGGTCTACGTGCCCGGCGGTGCCGATAACGTACATGGGCGCGCGGTCCCCTTGGCCGGAAGCAGAATTGTGCGGGGCGGCCCGAGAGTAGCACAGCGCCGTTCGGACATACGGCGCGGACGGGCGAGGCTAGTCCGCTCTGGCGTCGGCGGTGGCCGGAGCGTTATCGTCGCCGTTCCGGTAGCGACGTAGCTCGGGGAGGGCTACCTGCAGGGCGGCGATCAGAAGCAGGCCGATGCCAGCCATGATCGCGACCGCGAGCTGAGGGGACAGCACGTCGGCCAGCGCTCCGACGGCGAGCGCGCTGAGAGGGAACGCACCGATGACCAGCATCTGGAGCCCGACGAGCCGACCGCGTGCGCATCTCGGGGTGAGCAGCATCACGATGTTGTTCTGCATCGTGACGTACGTCCCGACGAAGACTCCCTGCAACGCGAGCAGGCCGAAGGACAGCAGGAGAGTGCGCGATCCCGCGAGCGCGAGTCCCGTCGCCACGGTGAGGATCATGGCAAAGACCATCACGCGGCCGTGCGAACGGATTCGATCTCCCGCCGCGGCGACAGCGGCACCGGACAGCAGAGCGCCGATGCCCTGGGCCGCGAGCAGCAGTCCCAGGCCACCCGCACCCGCGTTCATGATGTCGGTCGCGAACACCGGGATGAGCGGGATGTACGCGTACGCGAATCCTTCCGCCACAGCCGTCATCAGGAGAATGGCGAGGAGAATCCGATTCGACCGCACGATGCGCAGACCGCCGGCGAAGGAGGCGAAGAACGGCTCGCGAGGACCTTCGACTGCGCCCGGCGACGCGACCCGGATAAGGATGACAGCCGACATCGCCAGCATCACAGCGAGTCCGACGAAGAACAGATCCGCGTGGATGACGGGGAGCAATGCTCCCGCGAGGGCGGGGCCGGCTACGGACATCCCCATGAAAGCCATCACGTCGAGCGCGATGGCGTTGGTCAGACGCCGGCCATCGACTATGTCCGGGGTCAGCGTACGTTGCGCGGCCGAATCGAATGTCCAGACGATCCCACCGGCCGCGACCAGGGCGTAAACGTGCCACAGAACAAGGGCGTCCGTCAGCAACAACACGGCGAACACCCCGGCGACCACTGCCAGGGTGAGCCTGGTCGCGCGGACGATCGCCAGGCGGTCAAACCGGTCAGCCACCAGTCCGGCGACCGGTCCGGCAAGCATGAACGGGGCTATCCGAGCGAAGGCAACCAGTGAGACGAGAAAGGCCGAGTCGGTCACCTGGACGATGACCCACGAGAGGACCGCGATATCGATCCACCTGGCCAGAAGCGCGACGCTGTTCCCTGACCACAGCCAGCGGTAGTCCGCGATACGGAGGGCGGGGGGCAACGGGAAACGTCCGGTGCTCCGGGCAACGCCGGTCGCAACGGGCGACGCAGGGTGGGGGCGGACGCGAATGGCGCGCAGCATTGGGTTCCTCGAATGGATGGCTTCGCCGGCTACCCGGCAGGGGTGATGTGCGGAAGCGGGGCTGGCGCGGACAAAATTGGTGGCAAAGGAAGACCCGGCCTCAACAGGCCGGGCTCGTGAGCTTCGATGCTGACGTCGCGCGGGTGCTCAGTCCCGCAGTTCCATATTTGCACCGGCGCGTCCGTTCCGCAATCCGTTTTCGGGTCGATTTCCGTGCGAGTTGCGGGTCGGGAGGGTAGCGTTCCTGCTCGCGTCGACGAACCGGCCGAAGACTTCGTTGCCCAGCAAACGGCCACGGCTCGTCAGCCTGATGCCTCTTTCGTCGGCCTCCAGAACGCCTGCGCCGGACAGCTCGTCGATCACCGGCCCGAACGTCGCGGTGAGGCCCACCCCGAAACACGCTGCAAACGCGGCCCTGGACACGCCTGTGTCGAGACGAAGGCCCATCATCATCGTGTCCGCGAGCAGCAGCCGGGGCGTGACCGGCTCTGCGGCGTCGACCGCTCCGGCCCCGCGCATGGCGGCTACCGGGTCCGCTACGTCCCCGGGAACACGGGCGGGGAGCAGCCGTTCAACGTAGGCCTCCGGCGAGGAGACGTTGGCAAACCGGTAGCCGGCCAGGAACGAATGCGCCCCCCCGCCGACGCCGAGAAACGGCTCTGTGCGCCAGTACGCCAGGTTGTGGAGACACTCGCGCCCCGGCTGTGCCCAGTTCGAGATCTCGTAGTGCCGGTAGCCGGCCCCGTCAAGCGCGTGCTCTGCGAACTCGTACATCGCGGCTGCCAGGTCCGGGTCCGGTTCCATGGTCCGGCCTCTGTTCACGTCCTCGTGCATCGGCGTGCCCGGCTCAAGTGTGAGCGCGTAGAGCGACAGGTGCTCCGGCGCGTGCGCCAGCGCGAGATCCAGCGAAGTCTGCCAACCCTCTGTCGTCTGTCCTGGGACGCCGTACATCAGGTCCAGGCTCACGTTGCGAAACCCGGCGCCGCGCGCGCGTTCGACGGCCTTCGCTGGCCCCGCCGCGTCGTGGCGGCGTCCAAGCGTCCGCAGCAGTTCATCGTCGAAACTCTGCACGCCGACGCTCAGACGATTCACTCCGGCGTCAAGATAGGCGGATAGCTTCCCCCGGCCGCAGTCTCCCGGGTTCGCCTCAAGCGTGCATTCGGCGTCGCGCTGCACGGCAAACGCGCCGCGAAGGACCTCACAAACGCTCGCAACTTCGGCCGCGGGGATGTGTGACGGTGTGCCGCCTCCGATGAAGACCGTCCGAACCCGAGGCCGGCCCAGAATGCTGCCCCAGGCCCTGATCTCAGCCTTCAGTGCTTCGAGATACCGCGGGACAAGCGTGTCGATGCCTGCGCACGTGTTGAAATCGCAGTACGGGCAGCGTGTTCTGCAGAAAGGGATGTGGACGTAGAGGGCGAGCCCGGCGTCCCGGTGTGCTTCCGGTTGCCCGCTCAGCCCGGCGTCCACAGCTTGGGTCCGGCCGCGGGGTCGCTGCCCTCGCCCGTGTCACCACGGGTGGCCTGCTCCTGAGCTTCACTCGCTGCCGCGCGGATCGCCTCATTCGCCTCGCGGACCCATCGTTCGAGCGCGTCAAGTTCGGGGGGCACGACGTTGAAGATCTCCGTTCCCTCGGGGAGTGTGAGGCCCCGCGACGACCCCACCAGCAGGAGGGCTGCTTCGGCTTCTCCGATAGCCTCTCCGAACCGCTTCTCGACGTGTTTCTGCCGTTCGTCTGCGGCCTTCGCGTAGGCCTCCTGGACCGTGTCCGCCACCTTGCGGTTCACCAGGCCGACCTGCATGCACCGGGTCCAGTCCAGGACCTGGGTGAACAGGTCCTCGTCCTCGAATGCCTCGAACGTGGCGCCGGAGGATATCCGGCTGCTGATGAGGGCAAGCGCCGGTTTGTTGATCTGTTCGACGATTTTGAGGCCGCCTTCGCCGCTCTGGGCGACCCCCTCGTGCATCACGCGCTTGACGGTCCCGGCGCGCGCCTCAAGCCTCGACACGTGTTCGTCGATGGCTGTCCAGTAGGCGTCCAGGCGCTCGGCGTACCCTTCCGGCGCGCCCGGTATCGGGTACATCAGGGGAGCGATGTATGCCTTGCGCTGCCCGAGTACGCCGCCCGCATCGGGCCGTTCGATCCTGCCGAGCTCTTCTGCAGCCATTCCAAGCCTTTCTGTGTGATCCGGGGGCCGGTTCTTCAGGTGCCTGCCCCACCCTGTTCTCCGGCAAAACGCTCGCTACCCGCTGAGGTCTCAGACCGAGAACAAGAAGTTGATGACATCTCCGTCCTGAACCCCGTAGTCTCGTCCCTCCTGCCGCAGGAGTCCGGCCCTGCGGGCCTCGGGCAATCCTCCGCACCCGATGAGATCATCGTAGCTCACCACCTCTGCCCGGATGAAGCCTCGCTCCATGTCCGTATGGACGCGCCCGGCTGCCCGCGCCGCATGGGTTCCGGAAGGCACCGACCACGCCCGGACTTCGCCCCCGCCGTGGGTGAAGAAGGACACCAGTCCAAGGATGCGATAGGAGAGTCGGAGCATCATGTTGAGGCCTGATTCTCCCGCCTCCAGCCCGGTGCGCATTTCCGCTTCCTCTGCCTCGTTCATCTGCGCGAACTCCATCTCCAGTCGCCCGCACATTGCCGCGGCGTCCACGCTCGGACCTGAGAGAGCGGAGCGGATGTCCGACTCCATTTCTTCCGCGCGCGGCAGATCGTCCTCGCCGATGTTGAGAGCGACCAGAAGCGGTCGGGAACTGAGCAGAGAGGTTCCGGCCAGTACCCTGCGGGTGACGTCGTCCATCTCTGTGGCTCGAATGGGCGTGCTGGCTTCCAACCCGGCCTGGAGGCGCTCCAGCGCGGCGATGTCCTGGTCGACGACAACCCGCTCGGCGGCACGTGCGCCTTTGGCCCCTTCGCGCATCCGGGCCACACGACGGTCGATGATGGCGATGTCGGCGAACAGCAGATCGAACGTCACCTTGTCGATGTCGCGGCGGGGATCGACGCTTTCGAGGGGGTGGGGAACCGCGTCGTCCGCGAACGCACGCGCGACGACGAGGAGTGCGTCGGCCTGCTGAAGCTGGTTGACGGTCTCGCCCGTGAACAGGTCGGTATCGCGTCCCGCGGGCGGCCCCGGCATGTCCACGTATGTGACCTCTGCATGGACCACGCGCTCCGGCTGGTACATCTCCGCCAGACCGTCCAGGCGGGGGTCGGGGACGCGCGCGGACCCGATGTTGACCTCGGCCCCGCCGCCGAATGTGCCGGTCTCGGCGTGGCCGCGGGTCAGGGCGTTGAATACGGTCGTTTTCCCGCTCCGGGGAAGGCCGATGATGCCGATGCGCATGTCTTCACTCGGGGGGCGTACGAGACGCCGGCGGTCAGTCGGGGTCGTCGACGTGCCTGAACCGGCCTTCCACGGTGGGCGGGGCATCCTCTTCCCGGCGATCTGCCGGCCGGCCGGAGCGGCGCAGGGTATCGACCAGCACAGCGCGCGTGGCGAGCAACACGAAGGCCACGAGGAGCACGACAGCCACGACCAGGTCATCGATCTGCCCAACCGCTGGTAGGATGTCGTGCACTAGATCCACCGGCGAGAGGGCGTAGAGCAAGGCTATGACCGGGAGCGCCTTGAGGTAGAGCGGAACCCGGCGATCCCGGAACATCCGCCACGCCAGCTTCAGTCCCGCCCAGGTGAGCGGGAACAACATGAAGAGGAGCCTGAGCAAGCGGCCGTATCCTGCCTTTGTTGGAGCTCGGGCCCGCCGCACAACCGCGCGGGGACGGGCACCGAGGATTATAGCGGCGAGAGCAGGCGCATAACCTCTGTCCCGCCGGCCCACGACATCGGGACGCGGAAGAGATTCGCAGTTGATACACGTTCTTCACGGCACCGACGAGTTCTCCATTGAGGAGACTCTGACCGACCTGCGCGAATCGGTCGGCGCCCCGGACGTGCGGGAGGCCAACACCGCCACTTTTGAGGGCGGGTTCACGCTGGGCGAGCTAATGGCGGTTGCCGGCGCGGTGCCGTTCCTCTCCGACCGGCGCCTGATCATCGTCAAGGGGCTGCTCACCCGCCTCGAACACCCGGGCCGATCGGGCGGAGGGGACCAGGAGCAGTGGGACGGCCTGGGAGACGCGCTCCAGGAGCTCCCGGCGACAACGGACGTCGTCTTCGTCGACATCGACGTGGGTCGGAAACCTCTCCGGCGGAACGGTCCGGGCCTGCGGACTGTCGGCCCCGAGGCGCGCGTCCGCGAACACAGGGTCCCGCGGCGCGAGCAGTTGCAGGCGTGGATCCGGGAGCGGGCGGCGGGGTTGGGGATGCACCCCAGGTCGGACGCAGTGGCGAGACTGGCGTGGCTGGTTGGCGGCAACCTCCGGGTACTGGACCAGGAGCTGAAGAAGCTGGCCCTCCATGCGGAGGACCGGCCGGTCACGCGCGAAGACGTTGATCTGCTGGTTTCGTCGGCCCGGGAAGAAAGCGTGTTCGCAGCGGTCGACGCAGTGCTGGAACGGCGCACAGGCGTCGCGACGCGGACGCTCTATGCCTTGCTGGACGCCGGCACCAGCGTACCTTCGATCATCAATCTGCTCGCCCGCCAGGTGCGCGTGGTACTGCTGGCAAAAGTGCTGCTCGACTCCGGTGTGAAGGACCGCGAAGAGATCGCGAACCGGATCGGCGTGCGGCAAGGCTTTGCCCTGGACAAAACCATGCGGCAGGCGCAACGGTTCCGCAACGAGTACCTGTCGGACGTACACCACCGGTTGCTGGAAGCGGACCTCGCCAGCAAGACGGGACGTCTGGATGACCGGCTGGGACTGGAGATCCTGGTTGCTCGGCTGTCGGGGGTGTCGTAGACGGTGGCACGCGGGCTGTTGTTGCGCACGAAGCCGGGAGCGTTGCTGCTCGCGATTGCGCTCGCCGCCGGTGCTGTGGCTGGATGCGCGACCGATCCGCCCACGCCTGTCCCGACGGCAACAGCGATGCCGGTACCCACGTCCACGCCCGTTCCGACCCCTGAGCCCACTTCGACTCCGGCGCCGACTCCGACCCCCGACACCGAGAGCGTCATCTACTACGCCACCGCACACAACCTCCTGTCGCGAGGCGACTATGCGGGCGCCGAGCAGAGGTTCGACATCGTTGTTGAGATGGAGCCGGAGTTCGCGCGTGGGTGGGACGGACGGGGCTACGCGCGCACGTTGCAGGGCGATTTCGAAGAGGCCCTGGGAGATTTCGACAGAGCAATCGAGCTGAAACCGGATCTGGCGCAGGCCCATTCACACCGCGCCGTGACGCGCCTGATGGTGGGCGACCTGTTCGGGGCGAGTGAGGACGCCATGAACGCGATCTCGCTCAATCCTGCTGACCCGGAACCGCACATCGTCGTGGGTCGGCTGTTCGCGCTGGGCGGCCGGAACCAAGAGGCGCTGGAGCGGTTCGACACCGCCGTGGCACTCGCGCCGGAGGAAAGCGTGCCGTACTGGTGGCGGGCGCGCTTCTACCGCGACACGGGAGATTTCGACCTGGCGATGGCGGACTTCGACAGGGCCATTGAGATCAGTCCGGCGGAGGCGGCCTTCTATCTGGATCGCGCCATCGCGCGCATCCGGCACGGCGTCGACGAGGACGCGGCGCGAGCCGACCTGGACGAGGCGATCTCGCTGTCGCAAGAGCCGAAACGGCCGGAGATCCTGGACGCGGCCGAACAGTACCTCGAACTGCTGGGCGGCGGGTAGGCGCGGCTTCGCCACGCGCTACACGAAGGTGAGCATCCTCGCGGGATTCTCCACGAGGATTCGGTGTAGCTGTTCCTCGGTGAAGCCTCGGGCCCTCATCCGCGGCACCACGCGGCCCGGGATGTGGTCCCACCCGTGG
>CAYYFS010000005.1:27361-28436 GCA_964471055.1 uncultured Dehalococcoidales bacterium | reverse complement strand
GACACGGTGATGGACCTCAAGTAGTAGCTGACCTTTCTTCCCCGCGACCGCCGGACCGAACGGCCGAGGGGCGCGGAGGCAGGACTGGCGAGAGGACTCCGTCTCATGCGTGGGACGGGGTCTTCTCTTCCCATTGCGCGGGCAACGCCAGTGCGGGTTGTCTCCGAACGCAGGTTGGGTGCAAACGCATAAGGCGCGACTGCGCGTACCCGCTACTCATGCACGATGGGAGACGCGACGCTGGTGTGGGAAGCCTACAGAGCCGGGGTCGCCGCGCTACGCGGCAGAGACAACGGCCTTGACGGCGACCGGACAAAGAGGAGACCCACTTTGAAACTGAACACTCCCTCGTCGGCCTCTGCGGGAACGCGGGGCCAGACGGGCATCACCGGACTTGAGACCGCGATTATCCTGATCGCGTTCGTGGTCGTGGCCTCCGTCTTCGCGTTCACCGTGCTCTCCACCGGCATCTTTTCGTCGGAACGGAGCAAAGAAACCGTCTATGCGGGTCTTGAGGAGGCGCGCAGCACCCTTGAGCCGCGTGGCAGCACCATCGCCTACAGCGGGTTTGTCGGCAGCACGGAAACGATCTTCAAGGTCAGCTTCGTCGTGGGGAACGCGGTCGAAGGGGAGGCCGTGGACCTGACCCCGCCCTACACGGCGAACGACACCGGCACGGACCCCGATCTGAGCTCCGGGGCCGAGTACGTCACCACGATCACCTACTCGGACACGAACCAGTTCTTCTCAGACGTGCCGTGGAGCATCTCCTGGCCGGGGTACGACTCGAGCGACAACCTGCTCGAGACGAATGAGAAGGCGGAGATCACAGTCTGGCTGCTGGACAGGAACCTCGCCACGGCCATCGGCTCTGCGGACTCGGTGGCATACATGGACGGTACCGGGGACGGCGGAGGGACCGGCGGGATGACATCGAGCGGCACGCTCCTCGACGTGAACGACCAATTCACGATTGAGGTCCATCCGCCTCGAGGGTCGATACTCAAGATCGAACGCACACTCCCGGCCCGGCTCGAAACGGTCACCGACCTGAAGTAGCCGCGATCCCGACGGA
>CAYYFS010000005.1:17120-27261 GCA_964471055.1 uncultured Dehalococcoidales bacterium | reverse complement strand
AAGAGGGCATCACAGGCCTGGAAACCGCGATCATCCTGATAGCGTTCGTGGTCGTGGCCTCGGTCTTTGCGTTCACCGTGCTCTCCACCGGCATCTTCTCGTCGGAACGGAGCAAGGAGACGGTATACAGCGGACTGGAAGAGGTGCGGAGCACCCTGACGCCTCGCGGCAGCGTGGTCGCCTTCACCGGCCTTGTCGGCAGCACGGAAACGGTCTACAAGGTCAGCTTTGTAGTGTCGAACGCGGCTGCAGGGGAGGCCGTGAATCTGACGCCTCCCTACACGGCCAATGACACCGGCACCGACCCGGACGTCAGCTCAGGCGCCGAGTACGTGACCACAGTGACGTACACGGACAAGAACCAGTCGTTCACAGATCTCCCCTGGTCGATCGACTGGGTGGGCAACGACTCCGGCGACAACCTGCTCGAACTCGACGAGAAGGCTGAGATCACCGTCTGGCTGCTGGACAGGAACACCCAGACGGCGATCGGCTCAAGCGATTCGGCTGCCTACATGGACGGGACAGGGGACGGCGGAGGCACCGGTGGCATGACGTCGAGCGGCACGCTCATCGACAAGAACGATTCGTTCTCAATCGAAGTCCAGTCGCCGGGCGGCGGGGTGCTCATAATGGAACGCACCCTTCCTGCCAAACTCGACACGGTGATGGATCTGCACTAGCGGCCGGGTACGCGCAGGTTGCAGCGGGGCAGGGCAGCGGTGAGGCTCAGCGCCCGGCCAGCATCGCGCGCAGCACCTCTTCGGTGGTGCTCGCCACGAGGTCGCTGGTGTTCGCCATGGCCTCGTCGAGGGTCATCGGGCCGCTGACCAGAGTGAACACGGCGTCCACGCCGCAGTCATGGACGCCCTGGAACCCCTCACCGAGCGACCCGGCAATGCCGATCACCGGTATCGACAGCTTCTTGGCGAGCCGGGCCACGCCCACCGGCGACTTGTCGAATACGGTCGACCTGTCGAACTGGCCCTCGCCGGTTATGACCAGATCGGCACCGGGCAGTCTGTCGGCGAGCCCAACGGCTTCGAGCACGATGTCCACACCGGCCCGAAGCTCTGCATCCAGGAACGCCATCAGCCCCGCGCCGAGGCCTCCGGCGGCGCCGGCGCCGGGCCGTTCCCGGATATCCAGTTCGAGGTCCCGCTCAATGACGTCAGCATAGCGGCCCAGCGCGTCATCCAGCTGCCTGACCATGTCCGGCGTGGCGCCTTTCTGTGGCCCGTAGATCGCGGATGCGCCGGTCGGCCCGCACAGGGGGTTGTTCACGTCGCAGGCAACGACGACTTCGGCTTCCTTGAGCCGCGGGTCCATGCCTGATGTATCGATGTGCGCGAGTCTGGCCAGCGCGGCGCCCCCCGGCGCGAGATCGGCTCCGTCATTGTCCAGCAACTTCGCGCCCAGCGCCCGGGCCATGCCCGCTCCGCCGTCATTTGTGGCGCTGCCGCCTATGCCGATGATGAACCGCCGGAAACCCTGTTCGAGCCCCACCTGGATCAGTTCACCCACGCCCGTCGTCGTGGCCGTGAGCGGATCGCGCTCCTCAAGCGTGAGCAGCGCCAGGCCGGACGATCGGGCCATCTCTATGACCGCAGTGACGCCGTCTCCGAGGGCGCCCCATTGGGCGTTCACCGGGCGGCCGAGGGGGTCGGTTGCCGCGGTGGTGACGACCCTGCCGCCGGAGGAGTCGACGAGGGATTGGAGGGTTCCGTCTCCTCCGTCAGCCACGGGCACGAGTACGGTCTCGGCGTCCGGCAGGACGCGCTTGACGCCGGTTTCCATGGCCCGCGCTATCTCGAGTGCGGTGAGGCTGCCTTTGAATTCCTGAGGCGCTATGACGACTTTGTTCATGGCGTCGGGATTATAGCGGACTGCCCTGCTACACTGCCGCTCTCAGCGCACGATGGGACAAGCGAGGCAAGGAGGCGACGTGTCCGACATAGCCCGCATCAAGCGTCTGGTATGCGAAGAAATCGACAATCGGGGCGATGAAATCGTTGCCGTTGCCAGGGAGATTCTTGCCCATCCCGAGCCCGGGTTCCGTGAGACGAGAACGGCACGTGTTGCCGCGGATCGGCTCCGCGGTCTGGGCATGGCCCCGAAGGAGGGCATAGCCCTGACGGGCGTGAAGGCACGGTTGGAGGGTGGCAGCGCAGGCCCGAACGTGGCCGTCATGGGAGAGCTGGACTCGCTGATCGTCCCCGGCCACCCGGACGCGGACTCCGAGACCGGGGCCGCTCACGCCTGCGGGCACCACTGCCAGATAGGCTCCATGCTGGCGGCCGCCACGGGTTTGTCCGCGGCAGGTGTGATGGACGAGCTCTCCGGAAACATCACGTTCATCGCGGTCCCGGCGGAGGAGTACATCGAGATCGAATGGCGCAACAGCCTCCGGTTGGAGGGCAAGCTCGAATTCCTTGGCGGGAAGCCTGAGTTCGTCCGCCTCGGCGAGTTGGACGACATCGATATGGCGATGATGACTCATACCGGCTCCGGCGCGGACAGCTGCCTGTTCGGTATCGGCTCATCAAGCACCGGCATTGTGGCGAAGCTCATGCGGTTCACGGGTGTCTCCGCTCACGCCGGAGGTGCGCCGCACATGGGTGTGAACGCTCTGAACGCCGCTCACATCGCCCTTGCGGCGATACACGCCCAACGGGAGACGTTCAAGGACAGCGACGTTGTCCGCGTGCATCCGATCATTACCAGAGGCGGCTCGGTGGTGAACGCCGTGCCTGCCGACGTGCGGATGGAGACGTTCGTTCGCGCCGCGGGCCTGGAAGCAATGATGGACGCAAACGCCAAAGTGGATCGCTCTCTCCGCGCTGGTGCGCTCGCGACGGGCGCGTCAGTGACGATCACCACACTGCCGGGCTACATGCCGCTACGGCAGAGCGAAGAACTGGTGGAACTGCACCGCGCCAACGCGGCGGAGCTGGTCGGGGACGAGCATGTGGTGAGGCACGGTCTGCGCGGCGGCTCTACCGACATGGGCGACGTGAGCCAATTGATGCCGGCGATACATCCGTACGCGGGCGGCGTGACCGGCACGTCCCACGGCGACAACCTGATAGTGAAGGACTACGGGGTGGCGGTGCTCGCGGCGGCAAAGGCAATGGCAATGACTATCGTCGACCTGCTGGCCGACGGCGCAGCGAAAGGGCAGGCCGTCCTGAAGCAGTTCGAGCCCGCAATGACGAAAGCAGGCTACCTGGAGCACATGCGCTCGCTCCAGTCAGAGAACACCTACACGGAGTAGTAGTGGGCGATTGCCGCAGCCGGCGCGCGCGGACACGGTCAGGGCCCGGGGGAAGGCCGATCAGATAGTGACGCGGCGCGGCGGATCGCGGCGCGACTCTCGGTCGATTATCTCCCTGACCGTAACGACAGCTGTGTCCAGCCGGTCCTCTTCGTTCACGACCGTGTAGTCGTAGAGATTCGCCTGCTTCATCTCTTCGCTAGCCGCGGCGAGACGGCTCTCCATGTCCTTCTCGGAGTTCACCCCGCGGTGTACAAGACGCCTGCGGAGCACGTCCATCGAAGGCGGCATCACGAATACGAAGAGGGCTTCCGGGATGAGAGTGCGAAGGCGTGCTGCTCCTTGAACGTCCACGCGGATGATCACGTGCCTGGCCTGCGAGAGTGCGTCACGAACCTGCTGCTTCGGGACACCGTAGTAGTTCCCGTACACCCGTGCCCACTCCAGTAATTCGCCCTGGACGATCAGGTTTGTGAAATTGTCTTCGTCGACGAAGAAGTGGTGTACCCCTTCCTCCTCACCGGGTCTGGGCGGGCGCGTCGTGGCCGTGATCGTGAAATGGTGGTCGTATCCCAGCTCCGCCATGCGCTCTATCAGCGTGTCCTTGCCAACACCGGAAGGGCCGGAGATGACGACCACGAGAGCCACAGCATTCGGGCCGTCCGTCACTGCGGCGAACCCTCTCGTTCGCCGGAGAGAAGCTCGATGTCCTGCCAGAAGCCCGGATACGAGATGTCGGCGACTTCGGAGTTGTCGATGGTGACTGGAGAGTCCGCGACCAGGCCTGCGGTCCCGAAGGCCATGGCCATCCGGTGATCCCCGCGGTTGTCGAAGGCACCGCCGCCGATGCGTCCTGCGCCGCGGATCGTGATGCCGTCGTCGTGCTCCCGGGAATCCACTCCGGCCTCTGAGAGCCAATCAGCTGTGGCCGAGATGCGGTCGCTTTCCTTGTGCCGGAGTTCGGCTGCGTCACGGATCCGGGTCTCGCCCGAGGCGAGGGCGGCGGCGACGGCGAGGACAGGAATCTCATCTTGCACCACCGGAATCATGTCGCCGCTGATCGTCACGCCCCGCAGCTCACTCGAACGAACGATAAGGTCCGCCACCGGCTCCCCGGCCACCTCGCGCTCGTTCTCCCGGACGATCTCCGCACCCATTTCACCGAGGATAGTGAGAACACCCGCGCGTGTCGGATTCACGCCGACGCCGGGGATGCGCACCTCGGCGTCCGGGTGGACCGCGGCGGCCACCAGCCAGAAAGCGGCAGAACTCAGGTCGCCCGGCACCTGCACATCGGCTGCCGCCAGACTGCCCGGCTCGACGGACACGGTGAGTCCGTCCACCGCGACCGCAGCGCCCATCGCCTGGAGCATGCGTTCAGTATGGTCGCGCGACGCAGCCGGTTGCCGGAGCACCGTGCGGCCCCCGGCGCGGAGGCCGGCGAGCAGCAACGCCGATTTCACCTGTGCGCTCGCGACTGGGAGTTCGTACTCCATGCCGCGCAGATCGCCGCCCGAGAAGACAAGAGGCGCCGTAAAGGCGTCGTTCTCCGAACTGACCCTGGCGCCCATCAGGCGAAGGGGTTCGATTATGCGGGCCATCGGCCTCGATCGGAGATACGAATCCCCTGTGAGCACCGCCCGGAACGGACGCCCGGCGAGCAGGCCGGCCGTGAGGCGCATGGAGGTTCCGCTGTTGCCGGCGTCGAGCACGCGTTGTGGCGCCCGCAGGCCGTCCATGCCGCCACCGTCGACGATCACCGCGGGCGCACCGCCGTCTGGCGATGGCTCGCGCTCGATGTCGATGCCGAGAGCCTGGATCACGCCGAGCGTGGAAGCGCAGGCGTCGCCGGGTGCGAAATTGGTGATGCAGGCGCGGCCATCCGAGATCGCGTTGAAGAGCGCGGCGCGGTGTGAGATCGACTTGTCGCCCGGGGGCGCGATCGTACCTCGAAGAACGCGGGGTTTGTGAACAGTCCGCCTCATCTTGCGGCGAGCAACTCTACCTCGCGCCCCGGCGAGGGTACGTGGTTTTGTCATCCGACTCCGTGCGTATGGCCGACATGGCCCTGCGGGTGATAGCGCTTCCCAGGAACAGCTGAAGCATCCCTTCCCCGGTGGACGGGATATCCTGTTGCGGAAAGTCAGCCGGATCTATGCCGGCCGCCCACCGTGCGCGGGCCTCCCACGAGCCTATCAGCGTGTTCATCAGCGGCCCGTCCGGGTCGTTGCGGGACTCGTGGTCCAGCATGGCCCTGACATCCTCCAGCTCGCTGATCATCTGGGTGATCCAGTAGATGATCATGTCAGGGTTGGTGCGGCAGAACCCCGCAGTGGTCTCGGGATCGACCGCCGCCAGGCGAGAGAGGTCGCCGAACTCGTCAGCCGCAAATCTCGAAATCTCGCGCCACGCGGGGCTCTTGGCGACAGCTGTCATTAACGCCACCGAGGCGACAGCAGGAAGGTGGGCCGCGGCGGCGACGTAGCTGTCGTGCTCGTCCTTATCGACGAAGAACGGCTTCGCGCCGATGTCTTCCACCAGTCTGGTCACCCGCTGGACCGAGGATGGTGGCGCTGAGGGCAACGTGACGAGAGCGTACCTGGCGCCCTGGAACAGGGTAGGCGATGCGGACTCTGCTCCGGTCAGGCCCGCGCCTGCGAGCGGGTGGCCGCCGACGAATCCCACGCCGCGGGGGAGGAGTTCTTCCGCCCACGCACAGATGTCCCGCTTGGTGCTTGCCGTATCGGTGACCGCTGTTCCTTCTGATAGATGAGGTGCGATCGCTTCAAGAACCTCTCTTGTCGCCACAGCGGGTATGGCGAGGATAACGACCGCGGAATCGGCCACAGCCTTGTTGAGGTTCCATTCCGTCTTGTCGACGGCACCTGTCTTCGTGGCCCGGTTGTGGACCTTGGTGTCGGCGTCATAGCCGATGATTTCCACTTTGTTCCTGTGGGCCTCGCGCAGGGCCATGCCCATTGAGGTGCCGATCATGCCCAGGCCGATGATGGTGATGCGTTCCATGGTGGGTCCTCTCGAGAAGCTGGCGGGCGTCCGACCTTAGTGCCGCGTCGCCGCCCGACCATGTTGGTCTTCGTAGTCGTCGTCCCAGTCTTCCTCGCCGGCGTCCGCGCGGCCTCCCGTGGGCATACCGGGCTGGACAGCCAGCGCGGGCGTCTGCTCTCCAGCCTGCTTCGTCTTCCTGGGTTCGAGGCCGTCTATGGTCTTTCTGGCTTCCGCGAGTGTTTCCGGGGCCACCGCCGAAAGGTCAACGAGGAGGCCGGATATCGGCATGTCCCGGAGGAGGGCCAGATCCTGTTCGGGAGGCAACTGCCTGACCCGGAGGATGATGTGCTTGGAGACCAACGACACGGTGCTCTGAAGCTGCATCACTCCGGCGAGAGTGATCGGCCACGACTCCTCGTCGGGCTCCAGCACCAGGAAATCGAAAGGCAGGTCTTCTATGGCTCTCGCCCGCTCCTCGGAGAGCCCGGGGCTGATTGCGTAGCCGCGCGCCATGCCGTCGTCGCGCAGCACCGCGCCCGGCCCGTCATCGCCCGAGATCAGCAGGAGATCGCATCCGGCATCTTTCAGGGCATCCAGATCGTCGGGGGCTGCAACTGCTCCTGTGATGCCCCATGCTCCGTCTCCGATCGCTTCGAGCGTCGGTTGCGGTGGCATGGGCGGATTGGCGAGCCCCGACAGCACGAATACGTCCGCGACGCCTGTGGCGCTACGCAAACGGTCTACGGGGCCGGTCGCCGGTGCCTCGACGACGAGCAGCATCGCCGAGCTCCGTTCGGCGATGCTGGCAGGGCCAAACCCCAGTGCGGGTTTGGCCGAGTGTCCCAGAGCGCCCAGACGGTCAGTCAGTTTGCCCACGTTTCGCGATCTCCTTCTTGCGGATGGGCCGACTCGCTGGTCCTCGGCCGAGCGGCCCGGTCACCGGCCGGATGGTTCAGTCCGGCGAGTCCGCGTCATCGTCCGAGCGTTCCTGTCGCAGAAATTCGTCGAGGTCGCGTAGCAGAGCCGCCGGATCGGGATGACCTGGCTCCTCTTCGGTCTGCTGGGAGTCGTAGCGCTCCTCGAGACGGTGGACATAGCCCTCAATGTCGGCCTGATCGGCAAGTGCCCGTTCCAGAGTTGTCGAGAATTCGCGAGCCCGCTCCTTGAGGTCATCGAGGTCGATGCTCACGGGCAGCATCGGGAGGAGTTCTGTGAGGATGGCACAGGTGAGCCCTGGATTCGGGGACGCTTGCACATAGTGCGGCGCGTGCCCCCAGAGGCCTATCGAGGGGATGCTCCGACGCGCGAGCCGTTCGGCGATCACCGATGAAATGCCCGTGGGGCCTTCGTACGTGGAGGGCCCATAGTCAACTCCGCCCAACGGTTCGCCCGATCCCAGTGAGGAGGTGGAGCCGGTCACCCGCGGTGCGCGAGTGTGGGGGACGGCGTCGAGGAGAGCGCCGAGGGTCACGTACCACCGAACATCGCATGCATCTGCCACTTCCGTCACCAGATCCGCGAAGCGCTTCCACCTCGTACACGGCTCCAGGCTGCGGAAGAGCACGATGTCGGATTGAGCCTCATCGGGTGCGCGCCAGTAATAGAACTTTATCTCGGGCCAGTCCAGGACGCGTTCTCCGTAGTCGCCGATGCGAACGTCCGGCCTGTGTTCGGTGAAGTCCAGAAACTTCTCCGGGTCGATGGCAGCGAATTCCCTGGCCTGGAGCCGTCTGACCATGTAGTCGATAGCACCGGAGGCTGCCTCGGCCGCGTCTGCCCAGCCGGCAAAAGCGGCGATGAAGATGGTGCGCTTGAGTAGCGGACGTTCCAGGAAGGTGAGATCGGGCACGGGTTGCTCCGGCCTGCCGAGTCAGGTTGGCACCGGTGGACGAAAGCGATGGTGCAGTGTAGCACCGCATCTCCCGTCCAACGGCTACAAGGATGCCAGGCGGTACGCCTTCCGTTCCTGCAGGTAGCGAACGAGTGAGCGGTCGTAGGGCAGGGCGGACGTATCGTACTCCGGAAACGATGATACCGCGGTGTCCGCGAGGGGCGTGCCTGCGGCAAGGTCACGGATGGCTCGTTCGGCCAGGCGGGGCAGAGAGACGACGTCCTCCGCGTTGTATCGGATGAGGGTCGGCACCGCGTCGGGCTCGCCCTCCTGGCCCATGTGCCAGAGCCGGACAGCGTCGAACCCGTCCAGGTCGGCGAGCTGTCCGGGCCGTCCGACGCCGGCCGCCCGCTCGATCGCCTTCAGGCCGCCCCGGAAACCGGCGCGACGCAGCGTGTACATCAGGTCCAGGTGCGCCACATGGTCGAACAGGCTCTCCTGGCCGCTGCGGGCGAACTCCGCTCGCAGGAATGGCAGATCGAACCGAGCCCCGTTGAACGTGACGATGAGCCGGTAGCGCTTCAGGGCGTGTGGCAGCTCGTCCAGGTTGTCGCCGCGCAGGTAGGCCGTGAACCCATCTCGATCCAGCACCCCGACCAGCGTCGTGACGTTGTACGCGGAGGAAAGGCCCGTTGTCTCTATGTCAAGGAACGCCGCGTGTTCCAGGAAATCGGGGTACAGGCGCCAGCGGTCGGACGACGGCAGCGCCGCATCGAAGTAGGGTGCGTCACAGGCCTCAAGCCGCTCCACGGACCGCTCTGCTTGTGGCCTGAACCGGCGTGCGAAGTCCGGGCACCGCCGCCCCAGGATGTCCTTCCACGTGCGCAAACCGGCTGCCCAGAGCGAGCGTTCGGTCTTCTCGCCGACGCGCTCGAAGTGTATGAACGTCTGGTTCAGCAGTTGTCCGTCTCCCGGTCGCCGTGTGGCCCGCCGGCCGAAGAACAGGAGGCTACGCGCGAAATTCGTGTCCGAACAGAACAGCGACGGGTCGGCTATCTTCAGCAGCCTGGCGGAAGGCGATGCTCAGACGTTCGACGTCACTGTCCTTCTCCACCAGGTAGTAGGGGATCCCCCACGCATGGAGAATCGGTTCCGTGTAACGTGCCGGGCTATCAACCACGACACCGTGACGCGTCCAACCCCTGTAGCCGATGAGGAGGACCAGGGGCATATCCAGCTCAAGGGCGAGCCCGCGGATGGAGTCTCCAGACTCGAAGAGGCCAGTGTTCTGGATGAGCGCGACGGGTTTCTTGCCGCCGAGCCACAGGCCTGCGGCTATGGCTATGGTCTCGCCTTCCCGGCACACGGGTATGAGAGAGAAGGCTTCTTCGGCCCTCATTGCGTCGTACATGAACCTCGTCTCGCTATCAGGCAGCCAGACGATGTGAGTGACGCCGTTCTCCCTGATCGCGTCGACGACGGCCCGGGCGCTGATCGAGGCGTTCTCAGGCACGGCCGTCCTCCCGATTTCCGCATCACCCGCCGGCGAACTGCGGTCCAAGCGCTTTCTCAAGGGTATCGAGCATCTTCTCATCATCGTCCTGGTAGATGACGATGAGGCGCCCACGCGAGAAGAAGTGGGGCGTGCCGGACCAGCCTATGTACTTGTTGGCGATCCCCGATCCGTCGCTCGACACGGTCGCTGCATGAGTGGCCGCCTCGGTTTCGTCCGGGAACTCGAACGTCAGGAGGCGCCTGCCCGGCACGAGGAGGACCGCGGCGGGCGCAGGGAAGAAGCCGGATTCCAGTACGTTGGCCTCTTCCTGGCTCGCCGTGCCGAACCCGGCACCGTCCAGGCTCTCCAGCAGGCTCGCGACATCTTCTGCCGGGCTCACGCTGCCTCCGCACGCGGACGCCAGTAACAAGATCGACACCAGGATCCCGCACAGCAGGCCGACATGCGGGATGGACGGTGGCGGCGATGTGGCCGAGGGATGAGCGGCGGGCACGAGCGGTCTCCTTCTGGTCGC
>CAYYFS010000005.1:8293-17020 GCA_964471055.1 uncultured Dehalococcoidales bacterium | reverse complement strand
GCGGCGATGTGGCCGAGGGATGAGCGGCGGGCACGAGCGGTCTCCTTCTGGTCGCAAACCTCTCATGGGAGAGGCGGGAACTCCGGCCGATTCTATCGGAGCGCGCCACAACGCGTCGCTGTCTGACGGAGACGGCTACTGCCGCGAGTAGGTACCGATGAGAATGCTCTCGGCCAGGATATGCCCTTCGATCGCATCGAGTACCTCCTGCCTGGAGGCGCCGGGAGCGAGGCCGAGCGAAGCATCGAGTGCGTAGAGGAAGAAGCGATAGCGATGGGTGTCACGCGGGCCAGGCGGGGGGCACGGAGCGCCCCAACCGGTGTCCCGGAAGTCGTTGCGACCCTGCATCGATCCGTCGGGCAGCCGGTCGGCAGGCGAGACGCCTTCCGCCAGCGATCGCGCGCCGGCGGGTACGTTGAACAGTACCCAGAGTGTGATCGTCCCGTCCGGGAGGCGAGTGCGGGCGTCCCGCGAAGAAAATGCGTCATCGACTATCAACCCGAAGGACTGTGTCCCGGCGGGTGGATCGCCCCAGGATAGGGCGGGGGAAAGCCCTTCGCCATCGCATGTGTGCCGCGAGGGAATCGGACCGCCGTCCTCGAAAGCGCTCGACACGAGCGAGAGAGACGCCGTGGCGGCTTCCTTCGGAGGCCTGGGCGTGGGTCCGGCATCATCGTCGCCCCGCGATTTCCCACCGCAAGCGACAACCAACACGCCGGCGAGGACCGCTGCGACTACTGGCCAGGCTCGCATGAACACCGGAAACATACTGCACGCGGCGAACGGCACGCAAAGGCGCCCATGGCGCCGGGCGCTCACTACGATAGTATCGTGCGAACCCGTGCCTCTGGGGAGTGGACGGGGGCAGGGGAAGGCACCTTGGAGCAGGGCACGGTCGCAGCGGTTTTTCTGACTTCCTTTGGAGTCGGGTTCTCCGGCGCGGCCGCGCCGGGACCGCTTCTCGTATACACGGTGCGGGAATCGGTGCAGACGGGCCCCCGCGCAGGACTACTGGTGTCGATCGGACACGCTCTGCTCGAGCTTCCACTGGTTCTCGGGCTCATCTGGGGCCTGGGTGGGTTTCTGAACAGCGATCCCGTCGTCGCGGGGATCAGCCTGGCCGGCGGCCTGCTGCTGGTCTGGATGGGTGGCGGTCTGGTGTTCCGCCCCGGCGGCTATCTACCAGGGCGTGGGGAGACAGCCAGCGCGCCGGGAGGCGCATTGCGGATCATCACAGGCGGCGCCCTTTTGAGCCTCACCAACCCGTTCTGGACCATCTGGTGGGCGACGGTCGGTCTTGGTTTCCTGGCATGGGCGCGGGAAGCAGGCGGAGCGGGTGTCGGCGCGTTCTACGTCGGGCACGCGCTGGCCGACTTCGTCTGGCTTGGTTTCGTGGCCTTCGCAATGGCGTCTGGCGGAAGGGTGATGGGGCCGCGGGTGTACCGGGGTCTGCTGTCAGGGTGTGGCCTGTTCTTGCTGGCCCTGGGAGTCTGGTTCCTGATCGTCGGTGTCCGACGAGCGGCAGGCTTGTAGGCTCGGTCGTGCGCGGCCCGGCCCGGGCTATCCGACCAGAAGTCTCCCTCGGATAGGCGCCCATCCGTCGGGCAACGGCTTGCCGGCCCGTTCTCGTTCCGCCGCGTCGAGCGCCCATGCCACCTGCGACTCGACGTCGTTGTCGCGCCAGGGCTTCCCGATGAACCCGCACGCGCCCATCGCGAGAGAGCGCTGCATGTGTACGCGCTCGTCCGCGGCGGTGATCACGATCACGGGGACGCTGCTCGTGCGGGCATAGCCTTTCAGACGACGCAGGACTTCCATGCCGTCGAACCGGGGCAGGCCGATGTCCAGGAGCAGCAGGTCGGGACCTTCAGCCAGCGCGCGCTCCACCGCTTCAGCACCGTCCGCTGCCTCGATTACCTCGTGGCCCGCGTTCTCCAGAAGGTCGCGCAGTGCCCACCTGATATCGGAGCTGTCGTCAACAACAAGGACGCGTGCCACTACTGCCCTCGGTGGAGCGGCCAGCGGGTGCCGAAGCTCGGCCCAGAGTCGCTCCGCCCACTTCTCTCATCATTCTGAGGCGCGGCCACGACCGCGGACGTGGGATTGGGGTGAACGAACAGTGGGCGGCGCGTTTGATTTGGGTTTGAGCGTTTCGCGCACGTCACCTGCGACGCCGTTCTCCGGCGAGGGCAGAGACCCGCAGCGCGGGCCCCGGGACTGCGCGTGGCGGACATCCCGGCAGCGCTAGGCCGCTGATTTGCCGCGGGCCCGCCGCTTACCGGAAGCCGTGCCCTCTGCCGAGGCAGAACGCCGGCTCTTGGACCGAGCTTCGGATGGTTCTGCGGTGTCTTCGGCATCTGCGCCGGCGTCCGGTTCGTCAGATGGGCGGTTGCCGGAGACCAGGTTCAGCGGCCCCATCGAGGTCAGATCGAAATCGACTCGTTGGGTGGAGGTCTTGGGGGCGACGGCGCGAATGCGGGCAGTCTCGGTGATGATTCGTTGTGTCTCGATTTCCTGCTGGGCGGCCGAGCGCAGGGCCTCGATGTCCGCGAGCATGGCGCGGATGTCTTCGGAGGCTTCGTTCCGCATCTTGTCCCGGATGTCGTTGGCCTCCCGCCGCGCCTCGATGATGGCCGTATCCACCGCGCTTCGGGCTTCCTCCGCGTGCTTCAGCTTCTCATCCGCCTCTGCTTTGAGCCTCGCCGCCTCGGCGCGGGCCGCGGCCAGAACGCGATCGGCTTCTGAGCGCGCTGTTTCGGCTAGGTGCAGTTCCTTCTCGGCGCGGGAACGGATCTGGTCGCATACTTCCCGAGTTGCCTCAAGAACCTGCTCTTCCGCTTCACGGCGGGCGACCTCGGCCGCGGCGCGGCGCTGCTGGGTCCTTGTCTCTTCGTCGCGAAGCACGTCCCTAAGCGAGACAGCCTGGCGCCAGACGTCATCGGCCACACCCTTCTGGGGTCGGTCGGCTCCGGCGAGATTCGGGACCCCGGAGTCGGGGCTTCTAAGTTCTTCTCCCATGGTGTCTCCTCGATGCGAGTGCGATCTACCTTCGTAAACCCGGGCATGCGTCTCGCGGCGCACTTCGGGCCCTTCTCCTCGCGCGCGACGCAGGTCGCACTGGTAGACCCTCTCAGCGTAGGGTCAGCACAGACGAACGCCCATAGACAGTGACCCTGAACTGCCATGTGTGCGCACCCCCACGCGCCAGGCGCAAATGAGTCAGACGTGCAACCGGCCGCGGCGCTCAGGCAGCTTTTTCACCGGCAGGCCCCGACGTGTAGCTTTCGGTCAGTTGCCCGATGGCCTCCGCCCAGTCGTCGAACCGGCCCGCGCGCCGGGCGACCGTCATTGCCCGTTCGAGGGCCGACGCGGTACCAGCTGCGTCGGCCAGGCCGTGGTGGACCGCAGCGAGCAGCAACCAGAGGTGGGTGCTGTCTGCAGGCCGGCGACCGAGCCGGACGGCGCGTTGTTCAGACGCCTCCGCCCACGCAATGGCTTTCTCGGCACTTCCCTGTGCGGCGGAGAGATCGCCCCGCTCAAGCCTGGTGCGGGCGACCTCTTCCAGGCCGCGCACGGCTGCACCGTCCTCCAGGAACTGCCGGTCGTCCTCAGACAGCATGCCGGGCTGGGCCATCAATCGGCCGAGACCCCTGACTTCGCTCGCATGCCTGGTTTTGAAAACCGAGAGCTCTTCTTCATCCAGTCTGACCGGGTACCCGGGGTCGGCTTGCGCCGGCTTCCGGCGTGTCTTGGCCGATGCAGGAGCGGCCTTCCGGGCCTGTTTTCTTGCTGGAGTCTTGCGGCCCGCCTTGTTGCGAGCGGCCTGCGCCCGTCGCGGCGCGGCCAGGGTGAACGCGGGCAGACGGAATGCCGAGAACGCGGACAATAGCCCGGGCTGAGGCTTGCGCCTGCCTGCCGTCGCTCGGCCTTTCCGGTTCGGGCGAGGCCAGGGCCTGCGAATCAGCCCGACGACGATGTAGGCGGTCAGCAGGATTGCGAAGGCGACGAACCAGAACACGACCGGCAACCCGAGCAGCTTCGGGGACTCCGCCGCGTCCTGGGCCACCGCCACTATGTTGACCGGCATTCCCCAGCTGGCTTCGGCGTAGCCGGATTTGCTCGCCGTCACGGTGAGGGTTCCGTCACCCGGCAGGTCCGACCTCAGCAGCGCGTCTCCCTGCCCGTTCGCGTCGGTCACGGAGGAGGCGTTTCGCAGCGTCCCATGTGTCGCCGCCCAGCGCAGTTGGGCGCCGGGCACAGGAACGCCGCCGGAGCGGACCGTGACCACCACCTCTTTCTCGTCGCTCGTGAAGAACGGACCCTCCGGGAAGACCGCGTCGACGGTGGTCGAAAGCCTGGTCCAGTCGCCACTGATCTTTGCAGAGGCCAGGCCCGGACCCAGGACCCACCAGTCAATCGGATCCACGGTCTCACCCAGACCCAGCATCGTGTAGCTGCGACCGTCCGGGATGACGAGCACGTCGTCCAGGGTCTTGCCCACGCCTGCAAGGGTGACGGAGATACCCCCGTGGTCCCTGACCGGCACAGCGTTCTTGTCCAGCACCTGTACTACCAGGAATCCGGGGGAGCGCTCGACCCCGAGCAATTCCTGGGGCGCCAGATAGGCCCTCAGCTGAATCGGTACCTGTCTCCGGAGAGAGACTGTCGTGGACGCGGGCCGCAACCCCGTAGCGGCGGCCGTGAGCGACGCAGTCCCCGGCGCCGTCCCTGGCCGGACCGGCAGGGAGGCGTACTGCAGGTCTCCCTCGCAACCCGCCCGGAGTAGCGGCGGTACCACCGCGACTTCAGGAGCCGAACTGGCCAGGTGGACCGTCGTGCACGGGAAGAAGACCGGCTTGCCTTGCGCGTCCACCGCCTGGACGATCGCCGCGGGCTGTTCGCGGCTGCTTGAACGCAGTGTCTGGGGCAGCAGATGCACGGTCAACGCCTCGGCGACTCCGCCGGGGTCCACCACGTTCACCGTCATAGGTTGAGACAGGTAGCCCGGGAGCACCGCGGTCAGCACCGCTGAGCCCGCCTCCCCCTGATCCAGGCTCGACACCGCGAAGTACTCACCTCGCGGGATGGTGACGCGGTTCACAGGGCGGACAGCGTCCGGGTTGGACGACGTGATGAGCACGTCGACGGTCTCCCGGGCTTTCACCGCCACCCCCTGATCGTCCACGAGAGTAACCGCAAGCTGCCCGGGCGGCACTCCACCGCTCAGCAGCGTGGGAGGCGCGACGTGCAGCTGCACGCCCACAGGTATCGCCTTGTTGCTGCTCGCCTTTGTTTCCACCTCGATGCCCTGTGAGGACTTCCCGTCGCCCACCGCGGTGATCGTGGCGGTGCCCGGGACAAGACTGGTCGTCACCGGCGCGATCACATAGCTCGAACCGGGCGGCACCTGTACCCGGCCCGGCACCCGAACGGTGCCCGGGTTCGACGAGAAGAGAGCGATTTCGACGGGGAACAGGGTGACCACCGGATGCCCGTCGGTGCCAAGGAGTTGCACGTACAGCACCGGCTGCGACCCGCCGTCGGCCACAAGCAGGGGCGGGGCCACCGTCATGGCCAGGCTGGCAACGGGAGGTCCCTCATCCGCGAGAGCAGCTCGAGACGCTGCGCTGCCGCAGACGATCAGAACGGCTGCGGCTGCGGCTGTCAACGCGGCACGTGCTGACCACCTGGCGAGGGTTTCGGCGGAGAGCACAGGCCGTCTCATGCCGCCCTTGCCCCCGGCCGTCCGCTGTCGGTTTCGCCCGACGACGCCCGCGATCTCCTTGCCGACGGCCGGCCCTTCTTATTGGTCTCCCTGGGCGCTTCAGACAGCTCGACCGTCGCCCGGTCGACGACCGCATCCAACCCTTCCGATGTTGAGTCTTGCTCGATCACCGCCTGCCGCAGCTCATCCGACGCGGCCTTGTGTCGCCGCACCACGGATTGCAGTTGCGCCATAGCGCTGTAGGCCCGCCTCTGCTCCTCTACCGCGCTGTGCAGATCTTCGGCAGTGGCCGCGAGGTTGACCATTACGCGCGTATGGGATTTCAGATGGGTTCCGTATTCGCCGATCGCCTCAGTCAGCCGGCCGAGCGCACGATCGTTAGCCGGGGAGGACCGGCGGCGAACGGTGGCCGCCCGCGAACGTTGCCCGCTGCCTCTGTCCATCATCGAAACGAGGCCGCCCACTACCAGGAACGCGGCTACCGGCAAGCCGACCATGATCAGGACACGAGTGTTGGTCAGCAGCATGAACGGACGGCCGAACACGCCCAGGTTCTTCACCATGACGCCGTTGACGGCACTCGCGGGCACGGGGGATCGGTCCGTATCGGAGTTGTCCCCCTTGGTGATGAATACGAGTTCTCCAGCTTTCCCTTCGATGGACATAACGCGGTGGGCGAGAGTAGCCGGCAGGTTCTTCTGCTGCCTCTCCTTCTTCGGGGTGTCGAACGCGATCACGTCGCCGACTCGGATGCCGGTAGCAGGCACATTCTTGTTCAGGAGGAGGTCGCCCGCGTGAATGGTCGGTTCCATGCTGCCGCCGTGAACGAGCATGAAGGGCGAAGCCGTACGAAGCGAGATCATCAAACCGAGGTATCCCAACGTAAGCGCGGCGAGGCACACCAGGATGAGATCGATCTTCCAGGTGCGCTGCGTGGTCCTGTGCTTGCTGGTTTTCCGTGACATGAGAAGCGATACCCGTTGGCCTCTGATATGAGGCTGCGGGAACCCACTCGACTCTCTGTCGAAACCTCCTCTGTTGTCTGGTGGTCTACACCAGACTCGCCTACTGGCGCGCCAGCACGATGCCGTACGTGAGCGCGTACTCGTCGGTCGTGCCCGAGTCGACGCTCACGGTCACCCCCTCGATGTTGGAGTCATCGACGGTGTCTTGTTTGCAGTAGAGCGTTGACAGCAGGTTGCTGACGGCGCCGTCGTACCCGTACACCTTGATGGTGAAATCGTCCCCGCTCTGCCAGCTATCGATAGCCACCTCGTGCATGTCGAAGATGTAGGTGTAGTTGTCCGTAACCAGGTCAGTGCGAACGTCCGGGTACGCGGCGATCGCTGCCTCCACCCCCGGCGCGCTGTCTCCTGCGGCCGATTCATCGCTGCCCTGCAGCACCAGCTGGTGGTTGTCGACATCGATGATGTCTTCCAGTCCGTTGGCGAAGGTCTCGCGGGCAAGCCTGATGCTCTCCGTCCCGCCTCCCAGATCGGTCGCGGTCAGGCTAGTGGCAGCCGCGATGCTCGACGACACGATTGCCAGGAGGGCGGCGAGCATCACGAGCCGTCGCCAGGTACTGGTGGGGACTCCGTACAGTGCTTGGATGCGGCCCATCTGTCGGCTCCCCGGCCGCATGCCGGGCGGCACTCAGAACGCGAATTGCCCGCGCTCTGACCTACCACCCTTCCGTCTGGCGCCTGACCAGGATGTCGAACGTGTCATGGACGATGGTTGCCGATCCAAGGTCGATCGTCGCAGTGACTCCGTCGATGGCCCCATCGTCCACAACGGCCTGCTGGCAGTACAGGGTCGCGAGCTCATCGGTCTCACTGCTTGAGCCGACGCTTCCGTAGACGTCGAATCTGAAGTCCTCGCCCGACTGCCAGGCCGTGTTGCCAGACTCCGTCACGGTGAATCTGTACGCCCAGTTGTCCCTTGTGAGAGCGTTGTTCACGGCAGGAAGGGCGCTGGTGGCCTCGACGCCCGCCGCACTATCGCCGACCGCCGCGGTCGTGGTAGTTGACTTGAAGAGGCCCAGCCGGGTGACCGTCACGTCCGCGTCGTCCTGGAACGTGTTCACGGCCACATCGATCGACTCAGTGCCGCTGTTGCCGAGGTCGGTGGCCGTCAATGCGTTGACCACCACCACGCTCATGAGGACCGCGGCCGCGAGGCCCAGGATGAACGCCGGCCGAAGCGTCGACGCTCGGAGATTGAAACTACGCCAGGATCCCATGATCCCTCCGGTTCAGCGGACATTCGCGCTTTCGGTCCCTCACCGGGGCGGTCGCCGGAGAGCGCGATGCCGAGCTTGGGCCTTATGCACTTGGCCCGACTTTGGGCGATAGGTGGCTATTAGGCCTTTCGATCGTGGAGTGTTGCCGTGAGGCATGCGTGCCACAGGAAGAGCGTAGGAGTCCTGACCTACGGCCAATAGGGGGAACCTCTCCAGACCGGTGTGCGGGATGGCACCACCGTGGACGTGCTGGTATCTCCTAACTGAAGTCGCGCGGTCGCATTCGGGGAGATTGGGTGTCCGCCCGCCCTTCCGTCCTGTCAACGGGATGACCCGATGGCAACCAGTTGGGCGGGAGGAGGGAGATGGCGGGAAGGCGGTCGGAAGAAACGGCGGGAGCGAGGAGGCCCGCGCATCTGCTGCGTTTCGCCGTCAAAAGGTCAGCCGAATACAGCCACGAAGCCGGTGCTCCAGAGCTGGAAGACCTTGGGATAGCGCACCGGTGCTGCCGGCAGGGCGGTTCAGGTCGCCAGACTGAGACTACGAAGGGCGGGCATGGGATCGCGGAAGTGCTTGTTCAAACCCAACGAATCCGGCTCCAGGCCCATGGCCAGGCCCATGAGTTGCGCGAAGTAGACGACCGGCGTCGGCTGGTCCGTGTCTTCCTGGTACATGTCCAGGTTCCCCTGGCACAGGGCGCACGCGGCGACCACGAGGTCCGCTCCGACGGCCCTCGCGTCACGCAGTATCTTGCCGGTCA
>CAYYFS010000005.1:0-8193 GCA_964471055.1 uncultured Dehalococcoidales bacterium | reverse complement strand
ACGTCCAGTAGATGGCGCACCCGCACCCCGCCGTCGTAGCGGAGGCCGGCCTCGCTCAGAGTCTCGTCCACGTCCCGCTTGCTTTCCGGGACGGTGGCCAGCGCATGGTTCGCCTTGCTGAGAGTGTAGAAGCAGCCGGAACAGGGGGTGACGATGTCCTCGCTCCCCGCCTTCTCGGCCAACGCCAGATTCCTGCCACCGAAAGCCAGGAACGACTGCTCGTCAACAGTCTGCAAAACCGAAGTCCCGCAGCAGTTCCAGTCCTCCAGTTCCGGCAGGTCGAGGTCCAGGATGCGCGCGACCTGGTGCAGAGCCATCCCGTAGGGCCGGCCGGTGGCGCTCAGAGAACATCCGGGGAAGAAGGCGTACTTCATCCTTTTCCTCCGCGGCGCCGGGCTTTGCGGAGGGCGCTCTTCAGCGCCTTCCAGCCCCGCACCCTGTGCGGTAGCAGGGGCAGACGGCCCTGCCGAAACAACGTCATTCCGATCGGGGCCTGGGCGACCGCTGCGCGGGGGTTCGTGGAAAGGAAGTACCGGACCAACATTTCGAATTCGCTGTCCCGGCCGTGGCGCTCAACGGTGCTCGCGAACGCTTTCAGGAACGCCGGGACAGGCGCGCGGCCTGCAGTCCTGCCTTCGCGGATTGCCATGCCCTTCAGCGAGTAGATCATCTCGGTGATGGGAACGCTCTGGGGACAACGCGTCGTGCACGTGTAGCACCCGACACAGTTCCAGATGGCTTCGCCACCTATGGGCCTGTCAGCGGCTCCCAACCTCACCATTCGGACAATCTGGTGGGGGCCGAACTCCATCGAGTCCGCCGCGGGACAGCCGGAAGTGCATCGCTTGCACTGGTAGCACAGTGCCACTTCCGCCCCGAACCGCTCCTCGATCTCCCGCGCTGCCCCCGTTGCAGATCCGAGCAGCGATGTGGTGCCGACCGCCATCAGAGGCTCCTTATTGCCCTGCCGGGCCCGGTACTCCGGTTCGCATAGGCAGCGGCTTCAGTCCCGCCTGTTCCATGATGACCGGCACGGCATTCTCCCGGTGAGACATGATGTGCACGCCCGAGACTCCTTCGATCTCACGGACCTGCTGGATGATCTCCACGCAGATCTTGATGCCTTCCGCCCGAGCCGCCTTGCCTCGCTCCACGCCCGCCATACGGTCCACGACTTCGTCCGGAACGTCCATGCCGGGGACGCGGTCCCGCATGGCCCGCGCAGCACCGGCTGACATGACCGGACCAACGCCTGCCAGGATGTATGTCTGCTCGTGAAGGCCCTTGTCCCGGACCTCCTGCATCCATTCCCGGAACCGCTCAACGTTGTAGATGAGTTGCGTCTGGACGAAATCGGCGCCCGCCTTCACTTTCTTCGCGAGCCGGCTCGCACGGAACTGGAGTGGGTGGCCGAACGGGTTCTCCACCGCTCCGATGAACAGCCGCGGCTCCACTTCCATTTCGTCGCCGCTCTGGAACTTTTTGCCATCGCGCATGTCTCGGACCATCTGCGTCAGCTGGATGGAATCCAGGTCGAACACCGGTTTGCTCTGGGGATGGTTGCCCAGGCTGGAGTGATCGCCCGTCAGGCACAACAGGTTGTTCACGCCGAGGGCCGCTGCCCCCAGGATTTCCGACTGCATCGCCATCCGGTTCCGGTCGCGGCACGTCATCTGCGCGATCGGTTCCAGACCCTCTTCTATAGCGATCAGACCGCACGCGATGCTGGACATACGCACGACGCCCGTCGGGTTGTCCGTGATGTTCGCAGCCACCACGTGGTCTTTCAGGAGGCGGGCCTTCTCCCGGATCACGTCTCCATCAGCCGAGTTCGGAGGAGCTACTTCACCCGTGACGGCGAAGAGCCCTTCTTCGAAAGTGCGCTCTAGATTGCTGCTCGTCTTCAAATCTTGAGATCCTCCCTGATGATGGAGTGGGCCCCGCGCCCGAATCCGGCGTTCCAGTTCTTGGGGGGTGCGATCTCGTCCAGGGTATCCAGGAGTCCCAGCGTCTCCAGCCGGTCGTAGATCTGCTGCCACCCGCACGGGATATCGTCCGAGATCTCACACAAGCCGTCGTGCGAGCCGCCGCACGGGCCGTTGAGCAGGCTCTTGCTGCACCGGACGATCGGGCAAACGCCGCCCGTGCGATCCAGTACGCAATCGCCGCAGGCCCCGCACCGCGCGCTCCAGACACCCTGCTGTTCCGGTAGCCCGAGAAACGATGTGTTGAGCCCGGGGTACACGCGAACCTTTGGGAAGCGCTCCGCTATGGCCTGCACGCCGATCCCGCACGCGAGAGATAGCACAGCGTCCGCATCAGCTATCTCGTCAGCCACTTCGTCCAGGAACTCCCACTCGCACTGGCGAGTCACGGTGTTCTCCGTGAACTCCTTGTCCTCCTGGCCGTCCACCGCGGTCGCCATGCGGAGGGCGGAAGCGAGTATTCCGACCTCCTTTTCCCCGCCGGCGAAACAGACTGTGACACAGGTTCCGCAGCCAAAGACGAGCACTTTGCGGAAATCAGAGACCATCTCCTTGATCTCGTCCAGGGACTTCTGTTCACCAACGATCATTGGATGGCCTCCAGACTCCGCCGCGGAATAGGGGAGGGTCCCAGTTCGCGGATGCGTTCGGTCATCTCCGTCGCGATCTCGGCGAACCTGGGACCTTCGGATGAAGACAGGTTGTACATCTCGAGGCGGTCGCCGCCCACTCCAGCGGCATCGAGCAGATCCTTCGCGTACTGGACCCGTCGTTTCGCCTGGTAGTTGCCTTCGAGGAAATGGCAGGTGCCCTCGAGGCAACCCGCCACGAACACGCCGTCGGCGCCATTCTCGAAGGCCCGGAGCACGTGAAGGATGTCGACACGGCCGGTGCATGGAAACAGCGACACGAGCACGTTCGGTGCGTATTGCAGCCTCATGGAGCCCGCCAGGTCGGCTGCTGCGAAAGCGCAGTAGTTGCAGCAGAAGGCAACGATCCGGGGCTCGAATCGGTCCGTCGTCATGACGTCGGCTCCCCGGCAGCAATCAAATCACCGAGCGCTTCGACCTTGGCCACGACCTGGTCGTCGCTGTAGTGGAGCAGCTGAATGGCTTTCGCAGGACACTCGGCAGCACAGATCCCGCACCCCTGGCATGCGGCCGCCTCGATCGTGGCTACGCCATCCTGGTTGATGATCGGCACATCGTACGGACAGACGCGCACGCAGGTCAGGCAGGCCGTGCACTTGTCCGGATCCACATGCGAGACGACGCCGCCGACCATCAACTCCTTCTTCGACAGAATGCGCGTGGCACGCCCGGCCGCGGCCTTGCCCTGGACGACGGCCTCCTCAACAGATTTGGGGTAGTGCGCGACGCCGCAGAGGAAGGTCCCTTCGGACGCGAAATCCACCGGTCGGAGCTTGCTATGCGCCTCCTGGAAGAACCCTTCTGCCGACAGCGGAATCTTGAAGGTCTGGTTCAGCTCTGCCGCACCTTCGGACGGCACGATGGCCGTCGAAAGTACGACAAGGTCGGCATCGACCGAGAGCTCTTCGTTCAGGCTCGGCTCCCGGAAGGACACCTTTACTCTGTCGCCTGCGACCTCCGTGACGGGCGGGTGGGCGTCGGTGTATCGCACAAAGACGGCACCGAACCGCCTGGCCTCCGTGTACATCTCTTCGTGGACACCATAGGTGCGTATGTCCTTGTGGAGCACCACGATTTCGCAGGACGGGTTCAGTTCCTTCAGCTTCCGTACGTTCTTCATCGTCACGGTGCAGCACACTCGGCTGCAGTAGAAGGGCTGCTCCTCCCACGGACCTACGCACTGCACGAAGACGATTCTCTTCGCCTGTTTGAGCCGGTCTTCGTCGGACTGCAGAGCCTGCTCAAGGTCTCCGGTCGTCATGACAGCCGGGTGCTCGCCGAGCAGGTACTCGTTTCCCCGGTGCTCGCGTCCCCCGGTCGCAATCACGGAGACGCCGTGCTCGATCAGCCGCTGTGTGGGGTCGTTGCGGCTGGCCACATTGGTCTTGAAGTTGCCCACGAAACCGATGGTCTTCGTGACCTCGGACTCCGTCAGTACCTCGATGACGGGGCTCGCGTTCACGCGATCGATGAGCCCGGTCACGAGTTCGCGACTGCTGAGTCCGGAGGTGAGGGTGTGGTGCTGCAGCACCATACCGCCGAGCCGGGCTTCTCTTTCCACCAGAACGGTCTCGAACCCCTGGTCCGCCAGGGTCAGAGCGGCGGTCATGCCAGCCACTCCTCCGCCCGCGACAAGCGCCCGCTGGCTGAGCCCCTGGCTGGACTTGTGGAGGGACTCCAGGCGGCACGCGCGGGCGACCGACATCGCTACGAGGGCCTTGGCCTTGGCAGTGGCGCGCGCTGGTGTTTCGCCGTGCACCCAGCTGCACTGATCCCGGATGTTCGCCATGTCGAACAGGTAAGGGTTGAGGCCCGCCTCGCGGAGGTTCTCCTGGAAGAGCGGCTCGTGCGTCCGCGGGGTGCAGCTTGAAACCACCACGCGGTTGAGCTTGTGCTCCACAACGGCCTCACGGACTTTCTCGAGAGAGTCCGTCGAACAGGCGAACATCAGATCGTCCGTGTGCGCCACGTGGGGAAGCCCCGCCGCCCAGCTCGCAACGTCTTTCACGTCGATCACGCTGGCGATATTCGAGCCGCAGTGACACACGAACACGCCGACCCGAGGCTCCTGGTCGTCGGTGTCCAGTTCCGGCGGGAACTCCCTCGGCGTGACGAGCGTGTCGCGACCGCTGGCGAGGATCGTCTGCGCACCACCCGCGGCGGCACTCGCATCGGTGACGGAATCGGGGATGTCTTTCGGCCCGCGGAAGGAGCCGCAAACATAGACGCCGGGGCGGTCCGTTTCCAATGGTTCGGCTGCCTGAGCCGCAGCGAACCCTAGAGGCGTCAGCCCGACGCCGGCGGCCTCAGCAAGCTCGGCTGCTTCTACCGGAGGGGTCAGGCCCACCGAGAGGACGACCATGTCGAATTCTTCTGTGAGCCGTTCGCCGCTTTCGTCCTCGTACTGGAGCAGCAGGTTTCTGCTGGCCGGATCCTCTTTGATCGTCGACGCCCGACACTGGACGTATCGGATGCCCTCATCCTGCGCTCGGCGATAGTAGGCGTCGAAGCCTTTGCCGAAAGCGCGCAGATCCATCTGGAAGATGGAGAACCCGGTGTCAGGCGGCATGTGCTCCTTGGCGATCATTGCCTCTTTGGTGGCGTACATGCAGCACACGGCTGAGCAGTATGCGTGGTCCTGGTCTCGTGACCCGATGCACTGCAACCAGGCGATCTTCGAGGGGGCCTCGTTGTCGGATTGGCGCAGAACGTGTCCGCCCGTCGGACCCGCCGCGCTGAGCAGCCGCTCGAACTGGAGACTTGTGATCACGTTAGGGAACCGGCCAAACCCGAACTCCTGCGACAGCCGGGCATCGTGCGCCCCGGTGCCGGGAGCGAGGATGACAGCGCCCACCCGGATCTCCTCTTCGCTGTCCTGGTCGTTGTACCGGATGGCACCGGGCAGGCACGCGGCCTCGCATTCGCCGCAATCGGAACAGACACCGCACGCCAGGCATCGCTCGGCCTCGGCCACCGCCTGATCCTCGGTGTATCCGGCCTCCACTTCGCCGAAATCGCCGGTGAGGCGCGAGGGAACGCGCTTCTCAAGCGGGATCCGCTGTCTGTCGACGACCTCACCTCGCTCCAGGCGTTCCTCGATATCGGCACGAGAGGCCTCGACCTCGAAAGCGGGGGTCTCGTACGGCAGAGCAGGTTCCTTGCCTGTGAGGAAGCGGTCTATGGCCGTCGCAGCCCTGTGCCCGGCCGCGATGGCATCCACCGCGAAGCTCGTACCCACGACGGCGTCGCCCGCTGCGAAGACACCCGGCCGGTTGGTGAGCATGCTGTCAGGGTCGATGGCGACGGTCCCCGAGGAACCGACAGCAACGCCGCCGTCCTCCGACAGCGCGCCAAGGCGTACGTCCTGGCCTATGGCGAAGATCGCCGAATCGCAGTCGACCGTGAACTCAGAGCCGGGTACCGGCACCGGCCGTCGCCGGCCCGATTCGTCCGGCTCGCCCAGTTCCATCTTCAGGCACTCGATACCGACCAGGCGTCCGTTCTCGCCCAGGAACCGCGTGGGGGCTGCCAGGAGGGTGAAGTCGATGCCCTCGGCCTCGCCCCATTCCACTTCCTCAGCGCTGGCCGGCATCTCGTCACGCGACCGCCGGTACACGATGTTGACCGAATCCGGTCCGAGACGAAGCGCGGTCCTCGCGACATCGAAGGCCACGTCGCCTCCGCCCAGGACCGCCACGCGCCTGCCGAGTTGCGGCGGGTTGCCGAGCCGAGTGTCGCGGAGCAGGGCAGTGCCTTCCAAGACTCCGTCGAGGTCGGCGCCCGGGATATCCAGATCACGCCCTTCGTGCGCGCCCACAGCGATCAGGACCGAGTTGAACCCATCACTGAAGAGAGCATCCAGGTCATCGATGCGTGTGTTCAGGCGCAACTCGACCCCGAGGTCCAGGATCGCCTGCACTTCGCGCTCGATCACCTCGGCAGGCAGGCGGTATTCGGGGATGCCGACCCGCAGCATTCCGCCGGAGACCGGGAGCTCCTCGAACACCGTGACCCCGTATCCCTTGAGCACGAGATCGCGGGCGGCGGTCAGGCCTCCCGGGCCCGACCCGATGACGGCGATAGTCTCTTCGCGAGTGCGTTCGGGCTTTGGCTGGGTTAGCAGTCCTTCACGCGCTGCAAGGTCGCCGACGAACTGCTTCAGCTTCGAGACGGCGACCGGCTGATCCAGCTGACCTCTGGCGCAATTGAGTTCGCATGGGTGGTTGCAGACCCGGCCGCAGATGCTGGGGAAGGGCACGCGATCCATGATCACGCGCAGCGCGTCCGCGTACCTGCGTTGGGCGATCATTGCGAGGTAACCCTGAGCGCTCTGGCCGGCCGGGCAGGCGTTCTTGCATGCTGCGATTCCCAACCGCTGGATGGCGAAGGCCTGGGGAACCGCCTGCGCGTACGACCGAGAGATGGCTTTCTGCCTGGCAAGGCCGAAGTTGTGGACGCTGGGTATCTCGACCGGGCAGCGCGCTTCGCACTCTGCGCAACCCGTGCACGCGTCCACATCCACGTATCGGGCGCGCTTGCGCACGGTGGCCGTGAAATCTCCGGCGTCGCCACTGAGGCCGACCATGTCGGCGTTGCTGATGATCTCGATGTTGCTGTGGCGGGCGCACTCCACCAGGCGAGGCGACATGATGCACATGGCGCAGTCGTTGGTGGGGAAGGTCTTGTCGAGCTGGGCCATGCGCCCACCGATCCAGGGCGTCTTCTCCAGCAGGTAGACCTTGATACCGGAATCGCCGAGGTCCAGGGCGGCCTGCATGCCTGCGATGCCGCCTCCAACCACGAGGGCGGCCCCAACGGACCCGCCTCGACCGTTCTCTCGGTCCACGTGTCCCTCCCGTTTCGCCCGATGCCGGAGGTTCGGCCCGGCTTCCGCGCGATGACCCGACCGCGACGTATCCAGCCGCGGTCTCAGGTTCAGGCGCGGTATCGGGCTGGTGTCGTTACCTACATAGATATCACAAGCCAACCGGTGGCGCGATTCCGTCGCTGCCGTCGGGTGTGCGACTGAACTCCGGTATGCCATGCCTCCTCTGAACCGCAAGCCGAAGGAGTAATGGCACGTATCAATGCCATGTCGTCGAACATGTATGCGGGACGCACGGAAATCGGTCATGGCTCGCGAGATGGCGTGGGAAGGCCGTTTTCGAGCCTTTTCGGGCCTTCCCTGAACGCGCATACTTCTCGCGCTCGGCCGGGTGGTACGCTTGCCGCGCTCGGCGGGGTCCCGAACCCACCGAGCACTCGTACCGTGGACGCCCGTTCGCCAGGGCGGAGCGGACAGCGGGCCACGCAAGGCGGTCCAAAGGGGGAAGGTGACGCATGAGGACCAGGAGTTTCGGGACATCCGATCTTGTGACCAGCGTCATTGGCTTCGGCAGCTGGCCAATGGGCCGGGGCCACTACGGGGCGTTTGACGATTCCGAGGCAATCGCCGCGGTCCGGGCTGCGCTCGACGCCGGCGTGACGCTGTACGACACCGCTGCGGTGTACGGCTGGGGTGCGAGTGAGGAACTGATCGGAAGGGCCCTGGGGACAGA
>CAYYFS010000004.1:0-31332 GCA_964471055.1 uncultured Dehalococcoidales bacterium | reverse complement strand
CAACAGCATCACGATCTGCAATATGGAGAACATCGACCCGATGGGGGTGCACACGGGCGACTCGATCGTGGTTGCGCCGAGCCAGACGCTTACGGACAAGGATTGCCAGCGACTGCGGACCGCTTCCCTGAACATCATCCGGGGCCTCGGCGTGGAGGGTGGGTGCAACGTCCAATTTGCGTACCGTCCGGGTCGGGAGGTCGCAGAGACGCTGCCGCCGATTCCGGACGACGCCCCGATGTACTACGTGATCGAGGTGAACCCGCGGCTGAGCCGATCGTCTGCGCTCGCGAGCAAGGCGACGGGGTATCCGATTGCGAGGGTGGCGACGAAGATCGCTGTCGGCCGGACCCTGGACGAGATTCCAAACGACGTGACGCGGATGACGACGGCTGCGTTCGAGCCTGCGCTGGACTACTGCGTTGTGAAGGTGCCGCGATGGCCGTTCGACAAGTTCCCGACCGGGGACCGGAGCCTCGGGACGCAGATGAAGGCCACGGGCGAGGTTATGGCGTTGGACCGGAGCTACGAATCGGCGCTTCAGAAGGCGGTGCGTTCGCTCGAAAACGGCCGGGAGACGCTGCTGTGGCAGGACCCGGAGTGGCCGGAGGGGACAGTTGACCTGGAGAGCGATGACGACCGGCTGTGGAAGATCGCCGCGGCGATACGGCGGGGGATGACGGCGGAAGAGGTGTCGCGTGCGACGGGGATCGACCCGTGGTTCACGCGGGCGATGGCGCGGATCGAGGCGATGGAGCGGCGGCTGCTTTCCGAGGATCTGACGCCGGGTCTGCTGCGGTCGGCGAAGCGTCTGGGCTTCTCGGACGTGCAGATCGGGACGCTTGCTGACCGGTTGCCTGAACAGGTGCGGGGCCTGAGGCAAGAGTGGGGGGTCAGGCCGGTCTACAAGATGGTTGATACGTGTGCGGGCGAGTTCGAGGCGTTCACGCCGTACTTTTACAGCACGTACGACGAGGAGAACGAGGCGGAGCCGCTGGTCGGGGACCGTGCGGTGGTGCTGGGGAGTGGTCCGATCCGCATAGGGCAGGGTATCGAATTCGATTACTGCTCGGTGCATGCGGCGTGGGCGCTCCAGGCCGCGGGTGCGGCGAGCATCATGATCAACTCGAACCCGGAGACCGTATCGACGGATTTTGACACTTCGGATCGGTTGTATTTCGAACCTCTGGACGAGGAGTCCGTGCGGGACATCATCGACAACGAGGTGCTGGAAGCGCCTTCACCCGATGCGGAGCGCGAGGAAGACAAGCCTGCAGGCGAAGAGCGAGCCGGTTCAGGAAACGGGCTCACGGGCCCACCGCCTGCGATCGTGCAATTCGGAGGTCAGACGGCGATCAACCTGTCGCAATCACTGGGGGTGGTGGGGTTGCCGCTGCTCGGGTCTTCGGCTTCGGCGATTGACGCTGCTTCGGACCGTGGGCGTTTCGAGGATCTGGCGGCGCGAATAGGTGTTCCGCAGCCTCCCGGAGGAACTGCGACGAGCACCGAGGAAGCGCTCCAGGTGGCGGGCAACATCGGCTACCCGGTGCTTGTGCGTCCGAGCTATGTGCTGGGCGGCCGTGCGATGGAGATCGTGCAGAACGCATCTGAGCTTGTGCGTTACTTCGGACCTGCTATGGCCGCCGCGCCGGGGCAGACGATCCTCATCGACCGATACCTGGATGGGATCGAGGTTGAGGTTGATGCGGTTTGTGACGGTGAGGAGGTGCTGGTTCCGGGTGTGATGGAGCATATCGAGCGCGCGGGTGTGCACAGCGGGGATTCGCTGGCGGTGTACCCGGCGCTGGCGCTGACGCCGGAAGAGGTGAACACGATCGTCGACTACACGCGGCGGATCGGGCGCGAGCTGGGCGTGCGCGGGCTGATGAACATCCAGTACGTGATCACGGGCGGGGGTGCGTACCGGAGCGTGGGCCACGGTCCGCGAGAGAGCGGGGAATCGACGGTGTACGTGCTGGAGGTGAACCCCCGTTCGAGCCGGACGATTCCGTTCATATCGAAAGTGACGCGGGTTCCGATGGTGCGGATCGCGATCGGGGTGATGCGGGGGCAGTCGATTGAAGCGCAGGGCTACACCCCTGGGCTTGTGCGCCGGAGCGGCCTTGTGGCGGTGAAGGCGCCGGTGTTCTCGATGTCGAAGCTGGCGGGAGTGGATACTTTCCTGGGCCCGGAGATGAAGTCGACGGGCGAGGTGATGGGGGTGGACAGGGAGTACGGCCCCGCGTTGGCTAAAGCGCTGATTGCGTCGGGATTGGAGTTCCCCAGGGGGGGAGGCGTGCTGCTGAGCATTGCGGACCGTGACAAGGCGGACTCACTGCCCTTGGTGCGTGCGCTGGCGGAACGGGGGCACTGGCTGTATGCGACGCCGGGGACGGCTGCGATGATCGACTCGCTGGACATGCCGGTGCGGGAGGTTGCTAAGCAGCTGAAGGGGCACCCAAACGTTCTGGACGCGATCGAGGACGGCTGGGTGTCGGCGGTGGTGAACACAGTGACCGGGGACCGTGTGGCGCTCCAGGACGGTTTCATGATCCGGCGGACATCTGCGGAGCGGCGGATTCCGTGTTTCACGTCACTGGATACGGCGCGCGCTGCGGTTGAGAGCATGAGCGGCGGCGACGGCGCGTACAACGTGATGCGGATGGACGAGTACCTGGCCGGGGCGTAGGCCCGGGGCCTACGTTACTCCCACCCGTACGCCCTCCCCGGGAGCGAGAGGGAAGGACGCCATGTCCCTCGTGTCATTCAGGCGGGTAGGAGAGGACGCGAAGAGCGCTCCCGGGTGAAGGGAGCGCTTCCGTCTGGAGCGCCGGGCATCGGGGTTGCGCCCGGCGGCGAGTGAGAGAGCTATGCCGCCTGCGGAAGGGCACCGGCGGCGAAACGTTCGTCCATCAGGGTCTTGATCGCGGTGGGTTGCAGTTCGCGTTTGGGTACGAACCCGACGAGGTCGAGCTCGTCGGCCAGGCGGGCATAGCCGGCGTCCCGGCTCATGCTGGTCAGCAGGACGTTCGCCTCCGAGTCCTTCTCCTTGAGGCGGCGCGTGGCCTGCAGGCCGTCCATCCGCTCCATGAGCACGTCCATCAACACGAGATCGGGGTGGAGCTCGTCGTAGCGTTTCAAAGCGTCCTCGCCGTCGGTGGCGTCGCCGACGACTTCGAAGCTGTCGGTCGATTGGAACATCGTTCGAGCCACGTCCCTGAACAGGACCTGGTCGTCGGCGATCAGGACTGTGTACATGCTCACCTGCTAGCTGGTCCGGCCGCGGTTTCCGCGACTCGCCCCCGTTCTCCCCGATACGTGAGGTTAGCGGGCCCTGGCCTGTGCCGCCTATTGAGAAGGGCCCTACGCGGAATGCGTGCTAACCCGCATGTAGGCGCGCGGACGGGGTCCCGGCTGGCGACGGGCGTCGCCGTCCGGTAGGCTTCGGTGATTCCTCGGCCCGGTCGGACGCCCGGCCGCAAAGGCACGAACCCTGAACCGCATTCAAGGACGTTTCGCGTTGGAAGTGCTGGATCGGATCCCCCTGGACCTCGACTTGCCACGCCTGATGAGGGCACTGGGTGGCAGCGAGGGTATGGAGGAGTGCGCCCGGAAGGTGCTGGACATGGTTCTTCCGGTTGCACGGCCGAAGGCGGTGTACGCGGCGTGCTACGTCGACGAGAGAAACGCCGATTCGGTTGAAATCGATGGAATGAGGTTCGACAGCAATCTGCTGGCCATCAACCTGGACGGGGTGCACAGGGTGTTCCCGTTCGTCGCGACGTGCGGCACGGAGGTGGAGTCGTTGGGGGTGGACTCGGACGACCTGCTTGAGTCGTACTGCCTGGACGCGGCGAAGCTCCAGATACTCGGCTCGGCGCGCCAGTACCTGGACGGCCATCTGAAGACGACGTATGCGCTGGGGAAGGTATCGACGATGAGCCCGGGCAGGCTGGAGGCGTGGCCGATATCTGAGCAGGCGCCGCTGTTCTCGTTACTCGGCGACGTGGAGGCGGCCATCGGCGTACGGCTGACGGAGAGCCACCTGATGGTGCCGCTGAAATCCTCGTCGGGGCTGTACTTCCCGACGGAGATCGATTTCGAAAGCTGTCGACTCTGCCCGCGGGAGCGGTGCGAATCGCGGCGGGCGGAATACGACCAGACGCTGTTGAAGAAATATGACGGCACGCCCGTGTGACGGGCGAGATCTTTCGACCGACCCGAACCGCGCAGAGCCCGGGAGAGAGGCGAGAATGGAACGTGCGGGTGAGCCCACCACTGAGAAACCGGGACGGCCACCCCGGTCGCTGAAGACGATGGCCTCCCACATCGGGCACGGCATCAGGGCTTTCGTTGCCGAGAGCCCCGAGAACCGCCACCTGGCGATCGACGATTCCCCGATATGGGACGCGCCGCTGGTGGGCTTCGCGGACGGCGACGATCCGTTGTTCGCCCGTTACAAGGAGATCATCGGCGAGTTCCACCTGACACCCAGAGAGATGCTGGAACTGGCTTCGCCGGGAGCGGGGAACGCGGACGCAGTAAGTGTGATCTGCTGGATTCTGCCGGTCGCCAGGAAGGCCCGGCTCAGCAACCGCAGGCGCGAGCTCACACCTTCGATGCGCTGGGCACACACGAAGGGATACGGCGAGCCTTTCAACGACCGGCTGCGCGAGTACGTCGTGTCAACGCTCACGCGCCGCGGGGCCATGGCCGTGGCACCCCTGCTGACGCCCGCTTTCAAGTCAGTGACGCGGGAGGACGGCCCGGCGTCGACGTGGTCAGAAAGGCATGCGGCGCACGCCGCGGGCCTCGGGACGTTCAGCCTCAGTGACGGTCTCATCACGGAGGCCGGCGTGGCGATGCGGTGCGGGAGCGTGGTTACCGACCTTCCGATCGTGCCCAGCGAGAGGCCGTACAAGGACCACGTTTCGAACTGCCTGTACTACAGGGACGGGTCCTGTGGGACGTGCATCGATCGGTGCCCGGCGGGTGCGATCACGACGAAGGGGCACGACAAGAGGAAGTGCCAGGCGTACTTGGACGAGTTGGGCCCGGTGCACGAGCGGTATGAGGCTGGGACGACCACGTGCGGTTTGTGCCAGACAGGCGTGCCGTGCGAGTCAAGGATTCCTGCCTCGGCCCCGTGACGCAGCAGGCGCCAGAGACCGCCTGATTGCCCGAACTTGGATGAAGCGGACTCAGGTCACGCGGCGCGGCGCTCCAGCAGATCGTCCAACATGTCGAGCCGGGCCGGCTCTCTCGTGAGACCCTCGATGTAGAACGAGACGGTCGTGCCCTGCCCGGGCTCGCTCTGGATCGTCATCTGCCCGCCGTGGCACTCGACGATGCCCTTCGCGATCACCATGCCGAGCCCGGTGCCGGGCGCCGAGCGCGTCGCTTCGTTCTCCGCCCGGAAGAAGGGTGTGAACAGTTTGTCTTGGTCTTCTTCCGAGATGCCGATGCCGTGGTCGCGTATCTCGACGCGAAGACGGTCCTCGTCACCCCACACTTCCATTTCTATGGGGGAGCCCTCGCCGGAGTACTTGGAGGCGTTGCTCAGGAGGTTCGTCACCACCTGGTTGATCCGGTCGCGATCGGCATGAACCCACAGGGCTTCGTCCGGCAGGGACAGCTCCAGGGTCTGGGACCTCTCGTCCAGCAACGGGGCGAAGCTTTCGTCCAGTTGCTCCACCAGCTCGTTTGCGTCGAATACGGCGCAGTCGATCATGAGGTTCCCGGAGTCGATTCGCGAGACGTCCAGGAGGTCGTTGATCAGGACGTTCAGACTGCGTCCGCCCCGCTGGATGGCGGCCAGGTGCTGCATCTGGCGCGGGCTAAGGTTGCCGTCCCTGTTGCGAAGAAGGATGTCGGTGAACGCCGACAGGCTGGTGAGCGGGGTCTTGAGCTCATGGGACACCCGGGACAGGAACGAGCTCCGCTCCTCGTCCACGCGCTGGAGTTGCCGGTTCTCCGCGTCCAGGCGGATACGGGCCTCTCGCTCTTCTGCAAGCTGGAGCGCCTGTTCGTAGTGTTGAGAGTTTGCGATGGCGTTGGCGATCTGCGCCCCGACTCGTTCCGCCAGTGCCAGGTGTTGTCGAGCGTATGCTCCTGCCTCTCTGGATTCCAGAATCATGATGCCGATGACCCGGCCGTTGGAGAGAAGAGGAGACGCGAGCAGAGAGCGCAGGCCGACGTTCTCCCGTGCGGCGCGCGCGGCCCGGAGCCTCTCCGGGTGATTCCTTCCGCCCACGATGAGCCCGGCCGCTGTGTTGACCACTTTCTCCATCGGCGATCCGGCCAGCGAACGGGTGTGGCCCTGAGGCCAGCCGGGAACCTCGACGCCGCGAACATAGGCGTCCGCCAGAACGTCCTTTTCGAGATCCACGGTGGTGATGACGAAACGGTCGTATGAGATCAGTTTCCGGACCTGTTCCTCGCACCGCTCGAACACTTTTTCCAGGTCCAGTGTGGACGTGACGACGCGCCCCAACTCGGCAAGCGCGGCGCGTTCTTCCGCCAGGGCCGTGCGTTCCCGGGCGACGCGCTGGGCCTCCGCGTACAGCCTGGCGTTCTCCAGGGCGATGGCCACCTGATCGGCGGCGGCTGTGAGGAACCCTATGTCTTCACTGGAGTAGCCGGAGGCAACGAGACTGGGTCCGAGAGCTATGAGACCGGTGAGCGAGCGCTTGACGATGAGCGGGATCACGACGGCGGCGCCGCAGGTATCGAGCTCCGTCCGCTCTTCCTCGCTCATCGCCTGGAGGAAGGCGTCGGAGCTGACTTCCTCGGTGTGCAGAACGGTTCCGCGCTCCTCGAGCCAGGACGCGATGCAGCCGTCACGCGGCAGCCGGTACACGGGCCTGGCCGACCCGGATTCGGCCACGGGCACGAACCGTTGGCCGGCCCGATCGGGCAGCATGATCGCCGCCCAGTCGGTCTGCGTGGCGCGGCGAACCGTCTCGACGAGCCTGGCGGTCAGGGCCGGCAGGTCGCGGATGTCTTTGGATATCTCGTGGAGTTCGCCCAGGATTGCCACGCGGTCGGATCGCTCACGGAAGAACAGCTTGTCGACGAGGACCTCGACCCGGCCGACCAGAGGGCGGACGAAGACGCCGACCATGATGACGGTACCGACGGCGAGAGTGGCGGTGGCGGCGACGCTAAGGTTGCGGCCGAGCAGCCAGACGAGGCCGTAGACGGCGCCGTACGAGGCGAAGACGAACGAACTGATGGCGATGTGGGCGAGGCCACTGCGGAGGACCAGCCGCAGGTTCATCAGGTGGTACCGGGTGACAGCCCAGGTGGTCAGGACGGCGAAAAGCAAGTTCCCGAGTACCCCCATCGGGTAGACGTTCAAGCCCAGGGAAGGGATGAAATCCGACGTACCGCCCAGAAGCGATATGAGCCCGCCGAGGCGTAGGGTGCGCAGCCGTGCTCGCTCGCCGGGGTCTGAGACGGAGCGCAGGGCCCTCGTGAGCTCCAGCATGCCGAGCAGCACCGGCGGATACGCCGCGCCGAGTACAAGCGGGAAGGCCCAGCCCAGTTCCGGGGCGAAGCCGTAGAACCGCTCGGTCATCCCCGTGGCCGACTGGCCTGCGAGCGACAGGCCCGCGGACAGGAACCCACCGGCGTAGACGGCGACCAGGACCCACCGCCCCCGCTGCACACGCGTGTACGTGCACACGAAGTGGTAGAAGAAGATGCTGCTGAACGGGATCACCGCCAGCACCACCCTCTCCCAGGAGTATGCGAGGGCGCGATCGGGGAAGGCGTCCCGCATCCCGAAGATGGTGACTCCCCAGAGAGCCATCGCGACCAGGAAGAGCACGAAAAGGCGGTTTCGCCGGCTCCTCGGATCGCTGAAGATCACGATGGCCGCCAGGAACAGACTCACGACGAGCTGTGCGAACGGCAGGGCGATGTATATCTCGTTCATTCTCCGTCTCGGTCAGCAAGCCGTCCGCCGTCGCGGCCTGCGGCGGCGGAGGGGCGTTGGCTTTCTGTCTGCGGATGTCACGGCTACTCCGGTCGCGTTCGACCGGACACGGCCTACGCGGCGATCTCCAGGGTTGTGTCTGCTATATCGAGCAAGCGGTCGATGACCGCGTCGTCTGCGTTCATCCTCGGGGGCTGCCGTTTCGTGAGCGGCTCGTCCGATCGGCGCATCGTCTCGTAGTACCGATCGAAAGCCCCGGGTGGCAGCAGGGTGACCTCCAGGGGCTGGATGCCGAGCATCGCCTCCAGGTCCGAGTAGAGAGGGTCGACCTGCTTGAGGCTTTCGTGGAGCCGCGCGGGCAGTGTGTCTTCGTCACAGGGGCCGTGCGGTTCGATGTAGAGGCGGATGGTCAGCCTGTCGTCTGCGTTCTCACGCCTGATGGTCCAATCGGATGAGGCCGCACCGACGGCGGAGAGCGCCTTCCACACGGTGTTCTCGTCGATGCGAGTGAAACCGGCGATGTCGATCCTGTCGTCACTGCGTGCGACGAACTCGAACTCGGGTCCGTTCTGGCGCTGCGCGATGATCCGCACGATGTGGCCGAGCCTGTAGCGCACGAATGGCATGCCGTAGAAGTTGGTGATAACCAGTTCGTACGTCCGGCCCGGTTCGACTTCGTCGAGCAGGAGCGTGTCCGGCAGCCGGCCCGGCTCACTGTTGGCTCTGTCGAGTTCGTCGGTGGGTATGAACTCGTAGAAGTCGGAGTAGGGGCTGAAGACCATCCCGGAATCTGCGCGGGGTTGCATGCCCATAACGCCTCCCTCAGTGGAGGCGTACATCTGGGACGGCGGCTTCCCCCAGTACTTCTGGACCCGGTCTTTCAGGAAATCGGTGTCGAGGCCCCAGCCGATGATCGCCTTCGTGTCCCAGAGATCGTGCGGGCGTATCGGCCGTCGGGTGAGCGCGCTCTTGATGCGGGCGCGGGCCAGGCGGTACGCTGCCCGGCCGTTGAGCGGCATTCGCGAGCGGCCTGCCCGGTCGCGGCTGCGGTGCGAGGCGTAGTGCTCGAAACGGGCGCCGGCCTTGTTGAGAACGCTGGTGAGGGAAACAATGGCGTCGACCTTGCCGCGCAGAGCTTCTTCGAACCCGGTCTTTATGCGTTCCTTGAAATCGAGTGACTCGGACGTGGCCGGATCGAGGACGCCCTTCAGTCCGAACCGTTCGGCCATCCCGAAGGCGGCCAGGCCGGAGAGATACGGACGGGGCGGGACGTTGTACAGAACAACGTCGCCGGGCCGGATGCTGACGACGCCGGGGCGTTCCGCTGCGGCGAGCAGCAGGGTGGCCATGAAGTTGTCCAGCAGACGCTCGTAGCCGCGCGAGGAGTAGGGTACCCATTTGTCGCGGCCCGGCCCGGTTGCGGTGTATGTCCAGATGTAGCCGTTTGGGGCCGTCCGCATCTGAGAACCGGGCTGGAACAGGTCTGCGTAGTCTGCGTACGTGGTGACCGGGACCTTCCGCCGAAACTCATCGATTGTGTCGTCTCGCATGGCCGACATGAAACGTTGCCCCGTGGGGGTGTCGGCGACCATGCGGATCTGATCGCGCAGTAGTCGGCGCTGAATGTCCAGAGCGGCATCGGTGGAGAACTCCAGGAAACCGCAGAAGCGACGCCACGATGTGTTCGAATCCCATTCGACTGGCCTGGCTGAAACGATGGGGGTTGTTGTCTGTGTCTGCTCTCCGGTCGTGCCTGTGCTCTCGGGTCGCGCGGAGGTTTTCATGCCCTGTCCTGCAATCCAGATAGCCGGGTCTGAACCGATTCGACCCTGCGTTCGATCTCGCTGGGAGTCCGCTTGCCCGCGGTTCATGCCTGTCCCGGCAGTGCGTGTGCAGGCCGATGGCTCGGCCAGCCGGGCCCGCAGCGCGGCGGGCGTCGCGCAGGGGGCCGGATGGTCTGGTGAGACGCCGGCGGATGCCGGAGCGACGCTACTGTGGCGGACGCGCTCCCGTTGCACGCCTGTCTTGGCGGATACGGAGCAGGGAAAGGGTGCCGCGGGGTGCGCTGTTCACTCTGGTGATTATGGAGTGGGGGCGCGGTCGCGGTTGCGTGTAAGTTGCAGGAGGAAGGTGTGCCCGCCGTTTGCTTTGCGTTTGCGGGCCGGCCGCGCATTGCCCGTCACGGGCAACCATGAGAAGGGCAGGCCTGGACCGAGCTCCACGCGACAGTCGCGCTCATGCGACGGTTGGAGCCGCGGAAGCGCAGGGGTCAGGTGCGGACGGCGACCACGTTCAGCCAGTTGCGCCTGACGCCGTCGATTCCCAGCTCGTCGAAAACCTGCCTCACGCCTTTCTGGAGGGCGGCGCTGCCTATGTCGAGCGGGACACCGGGCATGACGCCTTCGATCCAGTCGCTGAAACCACTGATGTGGATCCACCCGTCGATAGGGACCTTGACGGGGGTGATCTGCTTCTTCAACACCGGGAGGCCATGATCGGCAAGCAGGTCTTCGTACTCCTCGGCGGAGAGATGCCGGCGCGCTTCAACCTTGACCGACTTGTCGGGCTTGAGTCCGTAGTCGCGCCTGAGGATGCGAAGGGAACGCATCATCCAGCGGCTGTAGAACTGCTCGCTCCCCGGCGGGTGCGAGCCCTCGTAGAACGAGGTGTTGCACGCGAAGGTGCCGCCCGGCTTCAAGGTGTCCCTGATCTGCCGCAAGAGGCCCGCCTTGTCCGGGACGTAGTGGATGGCGTTGCAGTAGACGACGGTGTCCACCTGGCCCTTGATGGAATGCTGGAGGCTTTCGACTTCGGCCTGTATGAACTTGATGGCCGCGTCCTTCTGGTCCCCCAGATTGGCCACGGCATCTCGGATGGCGGACGCAGAATGATCGACGGCGTAGATGACGGTTTCCCGGGCGGCGCAGAGCCTCTCAAGCATGAGGGCGGTGACGCCTCCGGTGCCGCAGCCGAGGTCGATGATGCGGCGCTGCCTGCCGATTTCTGCGAAGTCGAGAAGCCTGGAGTTGATCTTCTTGTAGAAATCCAGACCCGCGAACGTGTCGAATGAGAATTCGCTTCCGCTCTCAGACATGCCGGTTGTCTCCAATGCCTGTGAGCCGGGAAACGGACGATGCGACGCAAGTTGGTACGCATCCCGTTCCAGACGGCCCAATTCTAGCACGCGGCAGGGCCGTATTCGAGGTGCGCTGTATCATCTGCCGTGCACGGCAACGGCAGACTCAAAGCCGTTGCGGCTGCGCTGGCGGAGAGACAGCCGGGAAGGCCGGGTGGGCGATATGGCACCGGTGTCCCAGGCGCGAGGAGGAACCGACGTGGCGGAATCACTCAGGCTACGTAAGGTATGGCACCCGATCTTGCTCGCGGCGGTGCTGGTTGCCGTGGGGTGCGGTTCCGCCGACAAGGCTGCGCCCGCAGGGGACACGACGGCCACCGCGTCGACAGATGACGGTGCAATCCCGATCTCGGCAATCGTACGGCCGGACAGTGTGTACTCCATAGACGACCTTGCAGCCGTGGGATACAAGAAGTCGAAGGAATTCTCCACAGACACCGTGCCTCACGCGACCGCGGTGTGGTACGGGTTCTTCAACCAGAGAGACATAGAAGTACGGGTGTACGGCTCGCACGAGGACGCGAAGGAGCATGGGATCGGGCCTGCCGAGGAGGCAATCGGCCGTCCGGCGGGGCAGACCGACTACCTGATCCCGGTCGTGAATCGCTATCCTGCGTACATGGTTGTGGGAAACCTGGTGATGCTGTGCGAGCGGGAGCTGCCGGTGTGCGAGGCGCTGGTGGAGAAGCTGCCCTAGGTTTCTCGTTCTCTGTTGCGGGCGCCGCGGGCTGGGCCGTCCGCCGCGTGGTCAGGCCCCCGGTTCGCGCACCATGGCCCAGGTATCGGGGCCTTCTTTCGGATGGATCTCCTCTGCGACGCAGAATCCGCGCTTTTCGTAGAACCGAACGTTTGCGTCTGTCATGGTGTCTAGATAGCAGGGAACGCCTTCGGTGTCGGCTCTCGTGAGCCCTTCCTCGAGCAGAGCCGCCCCGACGCCACAGCCTTGCCTTGACGGTGCAACCCCGAGCAACAGCAGGTAGTAGTGGCGCCCGGGCGCGTGCCGGTTGTGGGCTCTGTCCAGGGTGGGGCTCAGGGAGGCGAAACGCGAGAAGGCGCGAAAGCCCATTCGGAACGGAGCGAGGGTGAAGCCCGCACGGAACGTCCGGAACGGTGTCATCGAAGTGTTGCCGGGTGGCAGCCAGATGGCTACTCCTGCGGCATCGTCAGTCGTGCGCGCCACGCCGTAACGCATGCCGTATTCCATGGCCCTGCGGGTGAACCATCTGCCGATCACCCGCCGCCTATCAGGATCAGGCACCATCCAGACGTAGAGGGGGTCATTGAAGAACGCGTGGGAGGTGGCCTCTGCCGCTCTGTCTGCGAGGGACCGGATCAACGGGACTGTGCCTGTGGCGTTTGTCAACGTTTGACACCTCCGTGCCGCGCGCACCGCGGCGCCAATGCTAGTGCTCGGCCAGTACCGTGGGGCAGATGGAGCTGAGGCAGCACTCGCCGCACGTGGGCCGAGGGCGGCAGGTGCGAGCGCCGTGCCTGACCAGGACGGCGTGGTACTCGTTGAACAGGTCGGCGTCCCGCGGCAACAGGCCGTGGAAGATGGCCTGGTAGTCGGCGTATCGGTTGCCGCGGACCCGCCAGCCGAGGCGGTCGACTATGCGCCGCGTGTAGGCGTCGATGACGAACGAGGGCTTCCCGGCGGCGTAGAGCACTATGTCGTCGGCGGTTTCCTCACCGATGCCCCAGACCCCCAGAAGCCGGACCCGGAGGTCGTCCGCCGGGAGGTGCAGGCATTTGTCCAGATCGCCTCCGAAGCCGTCCCGGATGAACGCGGCGAACTCCTTGAGTTTGCGCGCCTTGGTGTTGTAGTAGCCGGATGACCGGATGATCGCGGCGAGGCGTTCCTGCGGGGTGTCGCGGATCGCGTCGATGCTCCAGACGCCGGCTGAACGCATGCTGTCCAGTGCTTTGCGGACGTTTCTCCATGCCGTGTTCTGCGCCAGTATGGCTCCGGCGACGATCTCGAACGTGCTCTCGCCCGGCCACCAGTGGAGCGGACCATACGCTGCATGGAGGCGGTCGAACACCGCCATCAGGTCACCGCGTGTCGGGGTCTTTGTGCGCAAGACTCGGTTCCTCATGTCCCGGGGTCGGGTGGTGAAAGCGCGCGGCATATACTGCCAGAACGCGGGAAGGCGGCGCTGAAGGGCACGGTCGGAGAGGCAGATGGCACAGAAGAAGCGCGGGTGGGTGGAGAAGCTGGACGCGGCGATCAGGGCCAGCGGCAGTCTTGTGTGCGTGGGGCTCGACCCGGACCCGGCGCGGATGCCGGTGCCGGACGCGGGGGATTTCGGCCGGGCCATCGTGGATGCGACGTGCGAGTTCGTATGCGCGTACAAACCGCAACTGGCCTACTACGAGGCGATGGGGCTGACAGGACTGCGCTCGCTTGAAGCGACGGTCCGCCACGTCAGGGAAGTGGCCCCGGACGCGGTGTTGGTCGGGGACGCGAAGCGGGGCGACATCGGCTCCACGGGGGGGGCATACGCGACGGCGATGTTCGACCGCTGGGGCTTCGACGCCGTGACCGTGCAGGCATATCTGGGCAGGGATTCGCTGACGCCCTTCACGGAGCGCGATGACCGGGGCGCAATCGTGGTCTGCAGAACGAGCAACCCCGGGGCGCGTGACCTGCAGGATCTGATGGTGGCCGACGGAGCGGACCGCTCCCCTCTCTATCGGCAGGTGGCTGCGCTCGCGGAAGAGTGCAACGGCCGCGGGAACGTGGGGCTCGTGGTCGGGGCAACGTATCCAGAGGAGATGCGGGAGCTGCGGGCTGCGCACCCGGGGATGCCGTTCCTGGTACCGGGAGTGGGTGCACAGGGCGGAGACGCGGCTGCAGCCGCGCGCCTCGCTTCGGACGAGAGGGGCGGGCGGTGCATGATTTCGTCGTCCCGGGCGATCATCTACGCGTCCGATGACGCCGGACGGTTCGCGGAGGCAGCCGGAGAGGCAGCGCGAATACTCCGGGACGAGATATCGTCAGCTCTCGGCTCCCCGCCCGGGTAACGCGGAGGTCGGCGCGGTGGACGTCCAGGGCATACCTTTCGCGGTGGGGGACCGCGTGACCCTGAAGAAGACCCATCCCTGTGGCGGCAGAGAGTGGGACGTGTACCGGATCGGTGCGGATATCGGCCTACGCTGTGCCACGTGCGGGCGGCGCGTGATGCTCCGGCGGCGTGAGGCTGATCGTAGGACCGTTGCCCGCGTGCCGGCGCGGGAGCGCGCGGGCGGGACAGACGATGACGCGTAGCGCTCAACTGGCCGGCAACGTCACCGTTCGTTGACACCTCAATATGCCCGCCATAAGCTACGAGAAGAGCGTTCTTGAGTCCGCGGCCACGAAGCCGTGGGCCTGTTTGGAGGCCGTGCTGCCGTGTTGGAGATGATGATCGACAGCATCCGGGTCAGCCTGGTGAACTACCAACGCGTGGTGATCCTGAAAGAGAAGGACTCGGGCCGGTACCTTCCTATCTGGATCGGTCCGGCGGAAGCTGACGCGATCGCGGTTCGGCTGCAGGATGTGACAGCGCCCCGGCCCCTCACGCACGATCTGCTCACCAACGTGATCCGGCAACTCGGGGCGACCGTCGACCATATCGTCGTTTCCGGCCTGGATCACGACACTTTCTTCGCCCAGATTCACCTTGCCGTCGGTGATCAGAGGATGCCGATAGACTCCCGGCCTTCAGATGCGCTGGCCCTGGCGGTCAGATCCGAGGTGCCGATCTACGTCGAAGACGAGGTGCTGGCCAAGGCCGGGGTGGAGCTGGACGCGGACGGCGGCGCCATCGTCGGGGACGAGCAGAGCAGGGCCCGGCTGGAGGCGACTGCACCGCTGGACGAGAGTGAGCTGCAGCGGTTGTCCGCGTTCCAGGAGTTCGTCGACTCCCTCGACATGGACGATATCGGCGGGCCCAAGGGACGCGCATAGCGCCCGAAGACGCTCGACGGCAGACACAGACCCCGCTCCGGCGGGGTCTTTTCTAATACCGCGGCGAAAGGTCGCCACGGCCGCCGGAGGTCGGCGCCGCGAAGTGCGGTAGGGTGGCTGGGAGAGGGGCATTCGCGTACCGGGGCGAAAGGTCGCCACGGCCGGCGGGGGCTGGCACCGCGAAGCCGGGTGGCGCAGCCGAGAGACCTCGACTCTGCCGTGGTGGCCGCCCACCGAGAGTGGAGGGCGGTCCGCTCGCGGTTTGCCTACGTGCGCGCCATTACGAGCAGCATCCTGAACCTGGTGGCCGCTCTCAGCGCATGCGGCTCGTTGGCCGGCATCAAGAGCACGTGGCCTTCGGAAAGCCTGTGCTCGATACCTGAGACGGTCACCTGCGCCTCTCCTTCAACCCCGTAGATCAGGGCATCGAAGGGCGCGGTGTGCTCGCTCAATCCCTCGCCCTCGTCGAAGGCGAAGAGGGTCACGGTCGTCGAGGCCGTATCGACCAGCGTTCGGGTCACCACGGAGCCCTGCTGGTACTCCACAAGGCCGGCAACGTGCGTGGCCTGCTCCGATATCGGATTGGAAGGTCCGCTTTCGCTCTCGCTCAAGACCGTACTCCTCAGTCCGGCCGGGGCGGTGCATCGCCGCCCCGGTCTTTCTCACAATGGTAGCGCCGAAACGCGGCCCCGTTGGGACCGGCCCGCCTGCCGCCGGCAGTGGCGCGATGGCGCAGGCGATGCGAGCATTGGTGTCCACGCGAGAGGCAGCACGAAAACGCCGAGAGGAGTCCTGAAAAGTGAGCGAGCTGGACGTGGCCACCGACGAAATGACATACGGGCGACGTCTGGATGCCCTGCACGCCCTGAAGTTGGAGCAGACGCGAGAGAAGCGTGAGGTGCTGGGGCCGCGAGACGCAGACGAACAAGGCCATGTCCTGCCGCCTCCAGAGGTGCGGGAGGTCGTGGAAGCGATCAGTGGGTCCGGCGAAGCCGTGCGGGACGTGATCATCAGCACGTTCAAGCCCGAAAGCAACCACCCGAGCGGCGGGTTCTTCGGGGCGAAGGCTACGGGAGCGAACTTCAAGAGTCTGCTCGAGGTACACCCGACGTATGTCAATCCGCTGAACTCCATGGCCGGCGTGTACATGGTCAACTTCAACTCCTACAGGAAGCCGGACTGGAACCCCGATCTCGACTACTCACATCTGCACGAAGAGCAGGAGAGATACAGGCTGATCCACGGGATCGGCGGCCTCCAGCACTTCTGCCCGGACCTGAAGATCGGCCTTGATCTGGGCTGGGGTGGGCTGCTGGACAAGGTGCGCAGATACCGCGAAGTGAACACGGACGCGGTCGACTTCTACGACGGCCTTGAGAGCATCGTCACGGGTATCCAGGGCTGGATTTCCCGCCACGCTGAGGATGCGGCGAGGATGGCCCGGGATGAGATCAATCCCCAACTGCGCGAGAACCTGGAGGCGATGGCCGATTCGTGCGGACGGCTGGCGTCGGCCGCGCCCGCGACGTTCCGCGACGCCTGCCAGTGGCTGGTGTTCTTCCAGGCCGCGGCCAAGATGCACAACGGCAGCGGGGAGTGGGGACAGCTGGACGAGCTGCTACGACCGTACTACGAGCGGGATAGCGCGGCCGGCACGCTGACGGACGAGGAGGCGGTGTTCCACATCGCCTGTCTGCTGCTCTCGGAGACGGCATACATACAGATCGGTGGTCCGGATGCAGACGGCAGCGACCTGTCGAGCCCTGTGTCGTTCCTGATCCTCGAGGCGATTCACCGCCTCAGGATTCCGGCGAACATCGCCATCCGGGTGGGCGAAGGGCTGGACCCGAAGCTGTTCCGTAGGGGAGTGGAGATCCTATTTGAGGACAGAATGGGATTTCCGAAGTTCTTGGGCGACGAATCGGTGAATGCCGGATTCATGCGAAACGGCTACCCGATCGAGCTCGCCCGTGAGCGGAAGTACTCGGGCTGCCACTGGCTGGCGGTTCCCGGCCGCGAGTACACGCTGAACGACATCGTCAAGATAGACCTGGCAGTGGTGTTCGAGGTCGCCCTGAACGAGATGGCGGCCGACGCCGGCGCCAACACGGGCGTGGAAGAGCTCTGGCGGCGCTTCCAGGGCCATCTGCAGCGTGCGGTCGAGGCCACCGCCCTGGGTATCGACTTCCACATGGAGCACATGCACGAGGTGTTCCCGGAACTGCTCCTGGACCTGTTCTGCCACGGCCCGTTGGAGAAGGGTCTCGACGCTACGCAAGGCGGAGTTGAGTTCTACAACATGTGCGTGGACGGCGCGTCGCTGGCCACGGTGGCCGATTCGTTCGCGGCGTTGGAGCAGCGGGTGGAGGCTGAAAGCCGGCTGACATGGTCGGAGATACTGGGCCACCTCGAGGCAGACTGGGGAGGCGCCGGAGGAGAGCGGGCGCGGCTGATGATGCGCAACATCGCCCGATTCGGGAGCGGAGGCTCCCGGGCGGATGAGTGGGCTATGCGGGTGGCCGGGAGCTTCACACGGCTGGTGAAAGAGAAGCCCACGCCCGCCGGCTTCAACATGATCCCGGGCTTCTTCTCATGGGCGAAAGTCGTGGATTTCGGCAAGGCGATGGGAGCGACACCGAACGGACGGCACGCGGGTGCTGCCGTGTCGCACGGGCCGAACCCCGACCCCGGGTTCAACCGGGGGCAGGGAGGCACACCGACTCAACTGGCGGCGGCCGTGGCGGCGGTGCAACCCGGGTACGGCAACCCGGCGCCGCTACAGCTGGATCTGGACCCGGGAGTGGCCCATGGCGAGGAAGGGCTTGAGAAGATCGAGGCGCTCATGCAGGGTCATTTCGATCTGGGCGGTACCCTGATCAACGTCAACGTGCTGAACAGGGAGCAGGTGTTGGAAGCACACCGGGACCCGGCCAGCTTCCCGGACCTGATCGTGCGGGTCACGGGGTTCAGCGCGTATTTCGCCAATCTGTCCGAAGAACTGCGGCAGTATGTGGTGGACCGCATCGTGGCCGAGGCGTGACCTTGGCCGGAGGACGCCGCGCGCACGGACAGCCCGACACGGGCACGGTCTACGACGTCAAACGGTTTGCCGTCCACGACGGCCCCGGGATCAGAACGACCGTCTTCCTCAAAGGCTGTCCGCTCCGCTGCCTTTGGTGCCACAACCCGGAAGGGATGTCCCACGACCCGGAACCCGTGTACGCCGCCCGGGAATGCATAGGCTGTGCCGAATGCCTGGCCGCATGTCCGCAGGGTGTGCACCGGTTGGAGGACGGTCGTCGCGTGATGGACCGGACACGGTGCCTGGGTTGCGGGGCGTGTGCTGATGCGTGTTTCTCCGGCGCTCTACGCCTGGCGGGAACGCGGGTGACGGTGGATGAGACCTTGACCCAGGTCCTGCGGGATCGCGCTTTCTATGAACGGTCGGGTGGGGGCATGACGCTGTCCGGTGGAGAGCCGCTTGCGCAGTACGGTTTCACGCGGGCGCTGCTTCGGGCCGCGAGGAACGCCGGACTGCACACGGCGGTGGATACGTGCGCGTTCGCTCCGTGGGACCGGTTGGAGAAGCTCCTTGCGAGAGCCGATCTCGTCCTGTGCGATCTGAAGCACATGGACGCGACGCGACACCAGGAACTGACCGGAGTGTCGAACGAGCAGATCCTCGAGAACATTCGCCGGTTGGACGCGGCCGGGCAGCCGATGTGGGTACGCGTGCCGCTGATCCCGGGCCAGAACGACGAGGAATCTAACTACCACGCGCTCGGCGCGTTCCTGTCGCGCCTGGAGCGCGTCGAACGCATCGAGATCCTGCGGTATCACCCGCTGGCCGAGTCGAAGTACGCGAGCATCGGGCGGACGTACGCGCTGGACGGACTCGAACCTCCTTCCGAGGGGGAAGCGGAGTTGCCGCGACGGATCCTGTTTGGCTACGGCCTGTCGCAGACCGTGGTGAGGTGACTCCGACATACCTACTGGCGTGACCGATCTTCCCGTCGAAAGCAACGCCCCGAGACTTGACGCGGGTGACTGCGATAACTAGGGTGCAAGGGCCAAAAACGCGGTGCCAGGCCGGTACCACATGAGATAGCTCCGGAGGGAGGCCAGCCGAGATGGGCAATGGATCAATGGAGTACACACCGTCCACGATGCCGGTCGTGATGCGGTCGGTCATGTTCACCCCCGGTAACAACGCGGACCTGGTGGGCAAGGCGCGGAACCTGGCCGCCGACGCGATCGCTCTGGACCTGGAGGACTCGGTGCCTCCGACGGAGAAGGAGCGGGCCAGGGAGGTTGTCAACGCGAACCTCAACTCTGTCGCGGAGAGCGGCGCGGATGTCTACGCACGGGTGAACGCGTGGGACTCGGGCCTTCTGAAAGAGGACCTTGAGTCGATCGTGCAGCCGGGCCTCTGCGGCATCGTGATCCCGAAGACGGAGACCCCCGATGACGTGATCAGGGCTGCCAAGCTGCTGACCGAACTGGAGAAGAACCGCGGGATAGAAGTCGGGACGGTCCAGCTGTCACTCCTGATCGAGAGCGCCCGCGGCGTGATGGCCGCGTACGAGTGCGGCATGGCGAGCAGCAGGGTCAATTCCCTGATATTCGGAGCGGTCGACTACACGCGGGATATGCGGGTGAAACTGACGGAAACGGGCGTCGAGGTTCAGTATTCGCGCTCCGCGGTGGCCGTGGCGGCCCGTGCGGCCGGGATCGTCGCTCTCGATCCGCCGTGGCCGGCATTCACGGACACGGAGGGCTTTGAGCGACACTCCAGCGAGGGGAGCCAGCTCGGTTACGAAGGCCGGATGCTGATTCACCCGAACCAGATCGAACCCGCCGAGAAGATCTACGCGCCATCCGCCGAGGACGTAGAGTACGCCCGCGAGGTGGTGGAGATGTTCGAGGATGGGATGAAGAAGGGCCTGGCTTCGGTTGCGCTGCGCGGGAAGATGATCGACTGGGCCGTGTACCGGGCTGAAATGGACGTGCTGGCCAAGGTGGACCTGATCGCAGAAAAAGAACGGACGAAGAAGGCGAACCGGAAGGCCTAGACGCCAGAGAACATCCGGTACTTGAACCGGCGGCGGAGGGAGGCGATTCCGATGACTGGAGAAGCCAGCGGCCCCCTCGTGGGGCTTCGCGTGCTCGATTTCTCTATCGTGATAGCCGGGCCGACGGCCACCACCATGCTCGGCGACTTCGGTGCCGAGGTGGTGAAGGTCGAGCGGCCGGGCGTCGGCGATCCGTTGCGGGCTTGGGCACCTTTCAAGGACGGCCATTCGCTGTGGTGGAAGGCGCATTCCCGTAACAAGAAGTCGATCACCCTCAACCTGGCCAGGCCGGAGGGCCAGGCGATAGCGAAGGAACTGGTAGCCAAGGCCGATGTCGCGGTGGAGAGCTACCAGCCCGGCACGATGGAGAAGTGGGGCCTCGACTACGAGGCCCTGAGCGCGGTCAATCCGCGCCTGGTGATGCTGAGGATGTCCGGCTTCGGTCAGACGGGCCCGTACAGGGAGCGTCCCGGCTTCGGCACGGTGGCCGAGGCTATGAGCGGCCTGGCGCAGATCACGGGATTCCCCGACGGCCCGCCGATCCTCCCTGCCTTCCCGATGGCCGATGAGGTGGCCGGGACGTTCGGGGCAATGGCCATCATGATGGCCCTCTACGATCGGGAGAAGACCGGCGAGGGGCAGTGGATAGACACAAGCCTGTACGAACCGCTGTTTCGCCTGATGATCCCGAACGTGCCTGAATACGACCAGAACGGGACGATCCGGGGACGGATCGGGAACGAGTTGGCAGACGCCGCTCCAAGGAACCTGTATCAGTCGAAGGACGGCAAGTGGTTATCGATGTCTGCCAGCACGCAGGGCATCTGGGAGCGCGTTGCCGTGGCTATCGGCCGCGAGGAACTGATCCAGGAGGAGCGGTTCAAGGACAACACCACCCGGGTGAAGAACAGGGTGGAGTTGAACGAGATCATCCAGGAGTGGGTCGGTTCCCTGCCGCTCGAAGAGGCGATGGCCGGGATGCGCGAGGCCGGCGCGGTGGTGGGTCCTGTGTACGACTCGGCAATGATCGCGGAGGACCCGCAGTACGCCGAGCGCGAGGACCTGGTGAAGGTCGACGACCCGGACCTGGGGCCGCTCCAGATGCACGCCGCGCTCCCGAAGCTGTCGAGGACGCCCGGGTCCGTCTACCGGGCGGCACCTGGACTCGGTGAGCACAACGAATCGGTGTACGGAGAATGGCTGGGATACGACGCTCAGAGGGTCGCCGACCTGAAAGAGCAGGGCCTGATCTAGGGTTGATGCACGACGGGCTACGGAAGCGGCGCCCTTTTCCGGGGCGCCGTTTCGCATATTGATTCGGCACCCGGCGCGCTGGCGGGCGCGAGCCTTGTGCGAACCCGCCGGAATGAGTCAAGGGTCGGGGGACGAATGGAGCCCGTGCCGGGATACGCGGCCGGGGGAATCTGGCAAGGGGGGACCTGTGGGTTTCGCCATACCGGGCAAACCGGCCGCCAGAACTTGCGGCGGAGGCCTGGCAGTAGGCCAGCGCGAGAGCATCGCTGGGCCGTTTTTGTGTGCTCGGAGCGAATGTAGTATTGTTCACCCCGGCATTCGCAAGCGGGGAAGTTGAGATGCGCGAGCCTCTTGACCCCCGGCAGGAGGACCCGGCCCGGAGACTCGGCCGTCAACTGTCGACTCTGGGCGTGGTCCTGCGGCTCACCGGGATCGGATGGTACGTCGGCGTGTGTATCGCCGGCGGAGCGATGCTCGGGCAGTGGGCGGACGGCCGTCTGGACACGCGGCCCGCGCTCGTGATCACGGGCTTGTTCGTGGGCATCGCTGTCGCGTTCGGCGGGATGATCAGCATGTTGCGGGCGGTGATGGCCGCCTGGAGCCGGAACGGACTGAAGAAGGACGACGGCCAGGGACAGTAGCGGCGGGAAGATGCTGAAGAAGCTCCTCTCCAATCCGAGACTGACCGCGCTGGGGATCGCTGCCCTGGTGCTGGTTCTGGTATCGATCCTCGGAGGCGCGGTGGGCAGCGCGCTTGGCGGAGGGTTCCTGGGCTCCCCCATTCCCGCAATCCAGCTTCCGGCCGAGAAAGTCGTGGGCATCGGCGGTTACGACCTGATGAACACGACCGTCATGTTCTGGGCGGCGATTCTTCTCCTGATCGGGATCAGCTACCTCGCGACCCGCAAAATGACGATGATCCCGGGTCGCCTCCAGAGCGCCATGGAGAGCATCGTCGAGTTCTTCATCGGCCTGGCGGAAAGCACTGCCGGCGGGCGGGCGGGCCGGCGCTTCGTGCCGCTCGTCCTGGCGATATTCCTGGGTGTGCTGGTTTCCAATTGGCTCGGGGTGTTGCCGGGAGTCGGCACGATTGGTCGGATCGAACCGGTGAAGGAGTGGGTGGAACATCACCTCGAAGCCCAGATCGATACGGTGGCCGAAGAGCACCCGGATCTGGGGCACGAGGAGCAAGAAGCACTGGCGCTCGTGCATCTACTTGAAGAGCACGTGGGCGATTCGTTCGTCGCGTTCGACGGCGCGATGATCCCGCCGGGGCGGGGCGAGGCCCAACGAGTGCCGCTCAACAAGATCGTCGCCTACACGGACGCGGACCTTCACCACATCGAGGACGTCGTCGAATCGCACGGCGATCTTGAACACGACGACGTGTATCAGGGCATCCTCGCGGATATCGAGGCCGGGCGCGTCAAGGAGCCTTTCGTTTTCGACGAGGGGGGCGACAAAGAGGAGGCGGTCGACTTCGCGGGCAAGAACACCGGCCTGCTGGTGCCGTTCTTCCGAGGGGCCAGCACAGACCTGAACACGACACTTGCGATCGCGCTGGTGGCGATGGTGTCCGTGCAGGTGTGGGGCTTCTCGGCGCTCGGCATCGGGGGCTACGGTAAGCGGTTCATGAATGTGAAGGGCGGGCCGATCGAGCTCTTCGTCGGCGTGCTGGAGATATTTGGTGAGATCGCCCGCGTGGTGAGTTTCACCTTCCGTCTTTTCGGCAACATGTTCGCAGGAGAGATCCTGCTGATAGCTATGGGGTTCCTGCTCCCGCTCATCGGGCTCATCCCGTTCCTGGGGCTGGAGCTATTCGTGGGATTGATCCAGGCGTTCATCTTCTCGATGCTGACGCTTGTGTTCGGCGCGATGGCGGTGATGCCGCACGGCGAGGAACACTGACGGGGGATTCTATTTGGCGCGGACAGGCGTCCCGAGCGCCGGCGAGCACGGCGGGACGTCGCGAAACGGGGAACGACGAACAGAGCACGGAGGGAAGCCTTGGACAAGGAAACCGCGATACCGTTTGCTGCGGCCGCGACTATCGCGCTCGGAGCGTTCGGCCCGTCGATTGCGATCGGCTGGCTCGCAGGAAAGGCGATGGAGGGACTCGGGCGCAACCCCGAGGCCCGCGGCGCGATCCAGCAGAACATGATTCTTGCGATCGCGTTTGCGGAAGCGATCGCCATCTACGCCCTGGTTGTGGCGATCATTATCGTCTTCGTGGCGTAGTCCGGCAGGCCCGGGACGGGCCGCGCCGGAAAAGGGCGAATCAATAAGGCGCGGCTTCACCGGGCTGTCAGGCGACGGCACGGCAGACGCAGCTGTTGAGGTAGGCGAATGGGTGGCCTTGGCATCAACCTGCCGGGACTGTTGACGCAAATCGTCAGCTTCCTGATCCTCTTTGTCGTGCTGTGGAAGGTGCTGCACGGCCCGGTTACGCGGATGCTGGACGAGCGCGCGGAGCGGATCAAAGAGGGTCTGGAAGCCGCGGAACGCGCTCGGGCGGAAGCTGCGTCATCTGCGGAGAAAGTCGAAGAGGAGTTCGCCGCGGCGAGAGTCGAAGGTCAAAGGCTGATAGCCGAGGCCCGGGACGCCGCGACCGGGTACCGCAGAGAACAAGAAACGCGCGTGCGCGAAGAAATGGAAGAGATGCTCTCCAGGGCGCGCACACAGATCGAACGCGAGCGGGATTCCGCCGTGGACGAAGTGCGGCGTCAATTCTCGGTGCTGGCGATCTCCGCTGCCGAGCGGGTCATCGAACGGTCGCTTGACGAGGAGGCGCACCGCGAGGTGATCGACAGAGTCCTGGAGGAAGGCCTTCCGGACCGGAAGAACTAGCCACCACGGATCGTAGGGGCCGCAGGAAGAGCAGTCGAGACGATGGCAGAACCGAAGGCGAGGCGCTACGCTCAGGCGGTTTTCGAAATCGCTCTGGAGCAGGATGCACTGGATCAGTGGTCCGGCGACCTCGCTCGCCTGGAGGCCGTTGCCGCCGACGCCGCTTTCGAAGCGTTTCTGGAGGCGCCCGGCGTCGCTCTCGGCCGCAAACTGGAGGCGATCGGCGAAACACTGAAGGACGCGGCGCCGCTGGCCCGCAACCTGCTCGGGTTGCTTGCCGAGCGCCGCCAGGTGCGCCTGGTCCGGGCGATTCGCTCTGAATTCGCCGGGCTGACGGACGAGCACGAGGGGATTGCCCGCGCAGAAGTGGTGACGGCGGTGCCGCTGGACGATGCCCGGCGCGGGCGCGTGGAAGCGCTGCTCGGCGAACTGGTCGGGCTGCGGGCGGTGGTCACGGAGCGCGTGGACCCGGCCATCCTCGGAGGGCTGGTGGCGTACGTTGGGGATTTGATGATGGATGGGAGCGTGCGCACACGCCTGCGCACGCTCGGTGAGACGCTTGAGGAGCCGCCGGAGCGGCTGTCTGAGCCGGCCTGAACGGGCGGCGATAGTGAACCAGACGGGCGCGGCGACGCCCGCCACAGCGAGAGTGTGCGGATGACGACCAGGGGCCAGGACATAGCGTCAGTCATTAAGCGGCAGATCGAGGAGTTCGGCGGCGCGCCGACCCTTGTGGACGTGGGGGTGGTTGTGGAAGCGGGAGATGGGATAGCCCGCATCCACGGCCTTTCGAACGCCCGGTACAACGAGCTCCTGGAATTCCCGGGAGGTACGGCCGGGCTGGCGCTGAACCTGGAAGAGGACGGCGTCGGCGCGGTGATCCTGGGGGACTACCTTCCCATCAAGGAAGGCGATGAGGTCAGGAGCACCGGCCGCATCATCGAGGTTCCGGTGGGCGAGGAACTCATCGGGCGCGTCGTGAACCCGCTGGGGACGCCGATCGACGGCAAAGGGCCGCTCGGCACGTCCCGCACGCAGGAGGTCGAGCGCATCGCCGCCGGCGTGGTCCAGCGCAATCCGGTGGACCAGCCGGTGCAATTCGGCATCAAGGCTGTAGACGCGCTCGTGCCCGTGGGCAGGGGGCAGCGCGAGCTCATCATCGGGGACCGCAACACCGGCAAGACGGTTCTCGGAGTGGATTGCATCATCAATCAGAAGGGCGGCGACCTGGCCTGCGTGTACGTGGCGATCGGCCAGAAGGCGTCCAAAGTGGCCGGCGTGGTGGCGACGCTCGAGGAGCACGGCGCGCTGGAACACACGGTAGTGGTGGCGGCGAACGCGTCGGATCCGGCTCCGTTGCAGTACCTGGCGCCCTATGCCGGCTGCGCGATGGCGGAGTACTTCATGGACCAGGGCAAGGACGCCCTGATTGTCTACGATGACCTTTCCAAGCACGCGTGGGCGTACCGCCAGATGTCGCTCCTTCTGCGGCGGCCGCCGGGCCGTGAGGCGTACCCGGGCGACGTGTTCTACCTGCACTCACGGCTCCTCGAACGTGCAGCGAGGATGAATGAAGAGCAGGGCGGAGGATCGGTTACGGCCCTGCCCATCGTGGAGACCCTGGCCGGAGACGTGTCGGCGTACGTGCCGACGAACGTGATCTCGATTACGGATGGCCAGATATACGTGGAGCCGGATCTGTTCAACGCGGGAGTCCGGCCGGCCGTGAACGACGGACTGTCCGTCAGCCGGGTCGGGGGCCGGGCGCAGGGCCGGGCCATGCGTGACGTGGCCGGCCGGCTCAGGCTGGAGATGTCGCAGTACCGCGCGATGGCGGCGTTCGCACAGTTCGGTCGGCAGGATCTTGACGCGGCGACCCTCCGTCAACTGTCGCGGGGTGAGCGTCTCACAGAGGTGCTGAAGCAACCGGAACACCAGACGATCCCTGTAGAGAAGCAGGCGACGATCTTCTACCTGGCGACGGCCGGGCATCTGGACGACGTGGATGTGGAGCAGATCAGCGCGTTCGAGGCCGGGTGGTACGAATACGCCGAGACGAACATACCGGCTGTGCTCAGCGATGTGAGGGAGTCCGGTGCACTGAGCGAGGAGAACCAGAAGAAACTGACCGAGGCTGCGGCCGGGTACAAGCAGACGACCGCGCCGGGGGCCGGCGCCTGACATGGCGACCATCCGCGAGCTCAGACGCAGGATCCGGGATGTGGAGAACGTGTCCCGGGTGACGAAGGCGATGCAGACGATCGCCGCGTCGAAGATGCGGCGCGCCCAACGGCTCGTGGTGAGCGGACGCCCATATTCCGAGAATCTCCAGGCGGTGCTGGCGGATGTGGCGGCTCAGGTCGCGGGCGACGAGAGCCTTAGCTTCGCGCTGCTGGAGCGCCGCCCGGTGAAACGCACGTTGATGCTGCTTGTGACGCCTGATCGCGGCCTGTGCGGCGGCATGGTGTCGAACATGCTCCGGGCGGCGGGTGAAGCCATCGAGGAATCGGAAAGCCCGGTGGACGTGATCGCGGCGGGACGGAAGGGAAGAAACTTCGTGGCCGGGGGGCGTGGCGATCTGAAGATGGAGCTTTCCATCGCAGACCCGCCCGCCTTCGAGAACACGGTACCGATTGCACACACGCTCATCAGCGAGTATGAGGCGGGGGGTGCAGATCGCGTCCTCCTTGCATACCAGCGTTTCGTGAGCGTTGCGGTACAGGAGCCGGTGGTACGTGAACTCCTCCCGGTAGAACCGGCGGCACTGGAGCCGGGAGAGGACGTGGGCTACATCTACGAGCCGAACGCGGCCGCCGTACTGGAGGCGCTCCTGCCTCGCTATGTGGAGACACAGGTGCACCAGGCGGTGCTTGAGGCCGCAGCGAGCGAACATTCGGCACGCATGGTTGCGATGCGGAATGCGACCGACAACGCGCTGGAGCTGGTGGACGAGCTGACTCTGGAGATGAACAAGGCCCGGCAGGCGATGATCACCGGGGAACTGCTGGACATCGTCGGCGGCGCCGCCGCGGTTAGCGCCTAGGCGTGGGCTGACTACACAACGCATCGGGGAGCATTGGATGGCGACAGGGAAGGTCATACAGGTCATCGGCACGGTCGTAGACGTGGAGTTCCCGCCGGACGGGATGCCGGCGGTTTACAACGCTCTCGAACTCGATCTCGCGGGCGACCGGCTCGTCCTGGAAGTCGAGCAGCACGTCGGCAACAACTGGGCGAGATGCCTGGCGCTTGGCTCGACGGACGGTCTTGCCAGGGGTGCGGAGGCAAGGGACACGGGACAGCCGACGTCGGTGCCCGTGGGCACGGGAACTCTGGGGCGCCTGCTCAACGTTCTGGGGGAGCCGATCGACGGACTGGGCGAGGTCGCCGCGGACGAGAGGTGGCCGATCCATCGGCCGCCGCCGGCGTTCCGCGACCAGAGCCGGACGAGCGACATCCTGGAGACGGGCATCAAAGTCCTGGACCTGATCACGCCGTTCGTACGGGGTGGGAAGGTGGGCGCCTACGGCGGCGCCGGCGTGGGCAAGACCGTGATCATCACGGAGCTCATCCGGAACATCGCTCACGAGCATTCGGGAGTGTCGGTGTTCGCCGGCGTAGGCGAGCGCTCTCGCGAGGGCAATGACCTGTGGCGTGAGATGCAGGAGTACGGCGTCCTGGACAGCACGGCGCTGGTGTTCGGGCAGATGAACGAGCCGCCGGGAACACGGGCCCGGATAGCGCTGACCGGCCTCACAGTGGCGGAGTATTTCCGTGACGTCGAGAAGCAGGATGTGCTGCTGTTCATCGACAACATCTACCGGTACATCCTGGCGGGGATGGAGGTGTCCGCTCTGCTCGGCCGCATGCCGTCTGCAGTGGGATACCAGCCGACCCTGTCCACGGAGATGGGCGATCTGCAGGAGCGAATTACGTCGACCGGTGACGGCTCAATCACGTCGTTCCAGGCGATCTACGTCCCGGCGGACGACTACACGGACCCGGGCATCGTGACGACGTTCGGGCACCTGGACTCGGTGATTTCACTGGACCGGGCGCTCGTGGAACAGGGCCTGTATCCGGCTGTGGACCCGCTGGCATCGAGCTCCCGCATCCTGGAGCGGGGGGTCGTCGGGGACGCGCACTATGACACCGCACGTGAAGTGCAGCGGGTCCTCCAGGCGTACAGGGACCTGCAGGATGTCATCGCGATCCTGGGCATCGAGGAGCTTTCGGACGAGGACAGGCTGACGGTGGCGCGGGCCCGGAAGGTCCAGCGATTCCTGACGCAGTCGTTCTTCGTGGCCGAGGCGTTCACGAACATGCCCGGTAAGTACGTGCCGATTGAGGAGACAGTGCGGGGGTTCCAGGAGATTCTGAACGGGACGCACGATAGCCTGCCGGAGCAGGCGTTCTATATGGTCGGCACGATCGACGAGGCTGTGCAGAAGGCGAGAGATCTAGAAGCCGCATAGAAAGCACCGGATCAACCGGCCGGGGCGGGGTTCGAACGGGAAGGCGCGGTGGCGAATCTGCGGGTGGACATAGTGACGGCCGAGCGGCAGGTCTACTCGGGCGAGGCGGACGTTGTCGTTGCCCCGGGAGTCCTTGGCCAGCTGGGTCTGCTGCCGTCGCACGCACCGTTGCTTGCGCGGCTGGAGCCGGGCGGGCTCACGATCCGATCCGGTGACGATGAGTTGCATGTTGCGCTGATGGGCGGTTTCGTCGAGGTGCTGGCGAATCGCATCGTGATACTGGCGGACGCGGCCGAACAGGCCGAGGAGATCGACCGGGAGCGGGCCGAGAGAGCTCTCAAACGAGCCCAGGAGCGCATTGCGGCGATGGGGCCGGATGTGGACCTGGCGCGGGCTCAGGCGGCGCTGCGTCGATCGCGAACCCGGCTCAACGTGGCCGGCCGGTCGTAGCCGCGCACGGTTTCGCCCGACCAGGGCGGCCGGTTGCTCAATCCGAGTCGCTGTCCCGAGCCCAGGCGCGGCTCTGTGTGCGCCCGGGTGACGCTGACGGCCTCAACCTTCGACCGGGCGAGTAACGTCGTTTCATGTGGGAACGGGAGGGCCGGGGCGACGGTGCGAAGGTCGCGCGATCAACGATCGATGTGATAGGTCATGGACTGGAGCGCGAGGACGGGGTCGATGGTGTGGAGCCGGACGCCCGCCGGCACGAGCGCAGTGATAGGCGCGTAGTTGAGGATGGCCCTGATGCCGGCGTTGACGAGGGTGTCGATGACCGCTTGCGCGTGGTCGGCGGGCACGGTGACGATGCCGATCCTGATACCTCGCGCGCGTATGGTGGTGCGTAACCTGGTCAGCGGCTGAACGGTGAGGTCGCCGAAGCGCTGGTCCACGACGTCCGGGTCTGAATCGAAGGCGGCGGCGATGCGGATCCCCTCGGGAGCGAAACCCGGGTACGCGGCTACGGCCCGGCCGAGACGCCCGGCCCCGATGAGTGCGGCATCCCAGACGCGGTCAAGGCCCAGGATCGTCCGAAGTTCGCTCGCGAGGTGCCCAACGTCGTAGCCGCGTCCCTGCCTGCCGAATCGCCCGAAGTAGCTGAGATCCTTACGGATCTGGGCGGGTGTGAGGCGGAGACTGGCGCCGAGCTGCTCTGAGCTTATGACTTCTGCACCCCGGCCTGCGAATTGCGAGAGGACGCGGACATACATCGGGAGTCGCTGGACGACGACTTCCGGGACGTTTCCGGGCGCCACGACGCGGCGGCGAGAGTGCCTAGTTGTGCGAGGTGTCATGCGCGGTCAGAACAAGGGATAGGCAGGCCTTCCGGCCACCGAGACGGAAGGGCGTCTGCGAGATGGTGTGTGCCTTGTATCACAAAGTCGAGCGGGGAGGCAACCGGAGCAACTTGGAGTATCGTTTTCGGTGCGGGAGGCCCCGGGGCGTCCACCGAACTGGGCGCTCCGGTCGTCGGCACCCGCGGAGGAACTGACATGCACGTGGCCGTGTGCCGGATGAGGCTGCACCTTTCGGACAATCGTTCATTGAAAGGGAAGCGACGAATTGTGCGGTCGCTCTGCGACAGGTTGAGGCACCGGTTCCGCGTAGGCGTGGCGGAGGTGGCCGGACAGGAACTCTGGCAACATGCGGTGATCGGCATCGTTACGGTGAGTAGCGACGCCGGAGTGGCGCGCTCTGTGCTGGAGAAGGCTGCGGACTACGCGGAGGGACTGGTAGCGGAGGCAGTCATCACCGGCGTCGAATTCGATGTGTTCCAGTACGAAGACGAATAGCAGGCCCGATGCCCGGAACAGCCAGTTACAGCGTCACAAGACGAGCCCCGGCAGGACGCCGGGGCTCGTGGCTCTCGCGAAGCAGTAGCTACGCGGCGCGTGTCCCGGCAGGCTTTCGGGCCTGTTCAGACGACTTACGGCCGCGGGTGCGGCGGTCGCTGGGCGACGCCTCGAATCCGCACTGCAGGCAGTGGAGGACGGGGCCGTGGATGTCGTCCAGCAACTGAACGTCACCACGGCATCTGGGGCAGGATTTCAAGTACAACATCGGGTCACCACACTTTCGTCTGCTCGCCGCCGTTGCGGGCGGCTTGATTTCGGTTTCAGGCCCAGGGGCGCTAGGAGGGACGAATCCTGTCGCGCTGTCCCATCGTCACCCTGAGGCGGCGCTATAGGATACTACGGTTTTCGGGTTTGTCCAGTGCCGCGGTGAGGAATTCGTAAACAATTGGTAACATCGCTCTGCGCGAAGGTGAGGTGGAGTGCCAGGGCGTAAGTAGACTTGACACGGTGCATATCAACTTCTACTATACAGGATGTGTCAGAGAACAACGAGATCGCTCCTATTGTCACAATCGAGGGTTGCACGGACCATGGCTGACGCGACGGACCGGGGCACGGGCAAGAACGTCGCTGGAGCGCGCCGGGCGGGGCCTGTGATCCGCGACACCCTTGAGATACTCGAGGGCCTGCGTGCTGACCTGGCGCGTGTGGCGCGTGGCGACGAATCCCGTATCGAGGGAAGAGAAGAGACGCGCCCGGTGTCCGACACGGACGAGGAGTACCGCGGGGTCTACGTGATCAGCGTGGCGGCGCGATTGCTGGCGATGCATCCGCAGACTCTGAGGAAATACGACCGCGCCGGCCTTG
>CAYYFS010000003.1:35880-37038 GCA_964471055.1 uncultured Dehalococcoidales bacterium | reverse complement strand
CGGCTCTCATTCGCCGCGGTTTCGCGGGGCGCGCCTATCTTCATGCAATGCTCCTGAGGAAATGGGTGACCTTGAGTCTGTCGGTGCGCGCGGCGCACAGGCACCCGGGAATAATACCAATCCCCCGGCCCGCTCGCTAAACCGGGTCTCGAACCGACGTTACGATCATCTTCGCGTGACCGAGGGCCCCGATGCTAGAGTAGGCTCCGGCCACGCGGCTGCGACCTCCGGTCGTGACTGCTACGACCTGACGGTATCGACATCGCCCGGCCGGGCAGGGCAGAGGAGACACCGGGTACCTGTGGTGACGGAAGGCGCACAACGGGCAGCACACGAAGCACCGTATGTGCTGGTGATCGATATCGGTAGTTCCGCGATCAAGGCGGGGTTGTACGACGCGCGTGCCGAGGCCGTCGAAGGTGCCGCCGCCCGTATCCCACACACTGTGCGGCTCCGCTCCGACGGAACGGCGGAAGAGCCCGTCGATGAACTCGGGGCGGCCGTGGCGCAGGCGGTGGACGCCGTCCTCGTTCGCGCCGGGGCGCTGGCTGCGGAGATCGGAGCGGTAGGCGCCGACAGCATGGCCAGTACCATCCTGGCTCTGGACCGCGCGGGCAGGCCCGTCACGCCCGTGTACACGTACGCGGACACCCGTTCCGGTCCCGACGTAGAGGCGCTGCGGCGCGATCTGGACCTTTCCGCGGTATACGACCGAACCGGGTGCCCGCAGCACACTTCATACGTGCCCGGGCGCGTCAGGTGGCTGCGACGGACCCAGCCGTCGCTCGCGGATGCAGTCGCCCGCTGGACGGACATCTCCACTTTTCTGTACTCACAGTGGTTTGGCCGAAGCGATGTCCCGTCCAGCTACTCCGTGGCCTCGTGGAGCGGAATTCTCGACCGCCACCGGTTGGACTGGGACTCCGCTCTTCTCGACCATCTGAGCTTGCGCGACGACATGCTGCCCCCGCTTGCGCCGTACAGTGACGCCATCTCCGGCCTGTGCACTGAGTACGCGCGGCGGTGGCCGGCGCTTGCGAACGTGCCGTTCTTTCTCGCTGTCGGCGACGGGGCGTCGGCCAATGTCGGCACCGGGTGCGTGTCGCCGTCCCGCATGGCGCTGACCGTAGGTACCACGGCCGCGATGCGCGTGCTGGT
>CAYYFS010000003.1:17143-35780 GCA_964471055.1 uncultured Dehalococcoidales bacterium | reverse complement strand
GCTGGTCGACCGAGGCGACGGGCACCGTACGCGGCATACGGGCATCGACCACGCCGCTGGAGCTGGTGCAGGCGTTCATGGAGGCGGTGGCCTACCGGTTCGGGCTTGTGGCCGAGCTGCTGGTGCTGTGCCTCGGGACGGAGCCGCAGATTGTCGCCGGCGGAGGCGCTATCCACCACTCGCCGTACTGGGTGCAGATGATGGCGGACGTGCTGCAGAGGCCCGTCCACGTGTCGGGAGAAGCAGAGGACACGAGCCGGGGAACCGCGGCGCTGGCTCTGCACGCCATGGGAGCGTGGTCTGCCCGAGACGCCGTTCCGGCCGGAATCGTGAGCAGCCGAGAGCCGGATGCGACACGCGCCGGGCTGTACCGCTCCGCCATGGAGCGCCAGAGGGCCTTCTATGCCTCGACGCTCGGCCCGCCGGGGATTGCGTGAGCCGGGCCCGGCGTACGAAGGCGCGGCACGGGGGGGCGAGAGAGGCAGTCGCCTTCACAATTACTTCACATGATGGAAGTATGTTCAGCGGCGGTCGGACAGTGTAGTTGGGCGGCCACGGCGTCGCGCGACAAACGAGGAGTCGGGAGAACGAGATGACAAAGCGGCCCGCCATCGCGGTTGTGCTGACTGTGGTGTGTGCCATAGGGCTCGCGGCGTGCCAGGGGAACGCGGAACCGACCGCGGACCCCGGCGCTGACGTGGAGGTGTGGGTCGGCGATTCCGCGACTCTCAGCGGTGAGCTGAGCTCCGACGCGGACGAAGATCATCTGGCGTATCGCTGGGAGCTGGCAGTCCGACCGGAAGGCAGCCAGACAGGGCTAATCGGGGCGGACACCGTGAACCCCGGACTGAAGCCTGATGTCGCGGGCAGGTACGAGGCGACCCTCATCGTCAATGACGGCAAAGCCGACAGCGAGCCTGCCACGGTTGCGATCACCGTGAAGCCGTGGTTCACCGATGTGACAGGAGAGGCGGGAGTGGCGGGGCCGGCAGGCGACGATCCCTGGGGACAGGGTGCAGCGTGGGGTGATTACGACAGCGATGGTGACCCGGACCTGTACGTGACCACGAACGGGCCGAACACCCTGTACCGCAACAACGGTGATGGCACGTTCACGGACGCGGCCCCGCAGGCAGGGCTGGACAACCCGGGCGAGTCCTACGGCGCCGCGTGGTTCGACGGCAATAACGATGGGAACCTCGACCTGCTGGTCACCAACCGCATCGGGACCGGCAACTACCTCTACACCAACAATGGGGACGGCACCTTCCGGGATGTGAGCGCGAACGCGGCTTTGGACGCCAGCGTTGGCGGGCTCGGCGTAGCTGCGGCCGACTATAACCTCGACGGCTGGCTCGATCTCTTCATCACGAGCCCCGGGTACCCGGACGTGGTCGGTGGCGAGAGCGAGCCCGATATCCTCCTGCGGAACAACGGAGACGGCCACTTCGAAGACGTCACCGATGAGGCAGGTGTCTCGGGCGTCACACTCCGCTTCGATCCCCAACTCCAGCCTCAGGAAACCCGGCCGGGTTTCTCCTTCGGGGCAACCTGGTTCGACTACGACCTCGACAACGACCCGGACCTGTTTGTTGCCAGGGGAAGGGGAGTCAGCACCCTCTATGAAAACACCGGCGTCGGCGTGTTTGTCGACGTCACCGACCAGGCCGGACTTGCTGTTGAGGGCAACGCGAGAGGCGCGGTGAGCGCCGACTACGACAACGATGGAGACATGGACCTGTTCGTCACCGACCACGGCGGCAACCGTTTGTGGATGAACAACGGTGACGGCACGTTTGTGGACAGGGCTGCAGAGTACGGCCTGGACGACACCCTGACCGGCTGGGGCGCGGGCTTCATAGACGTCAACAACGACGGCCAACTCGATCTGTACGTGGCGAACGGGGCGTCTTCCTCCGCCGGTGGGGAGGGGCAGCGCAACAGGCTTCACGTGTACTGCGGGACCGTCGGCGAGACCTGTCAGGACACTGCCGACATGGCCGGGTTGGGCGATGGGGGCGCGAGCAGAAGCACGGCCTTCGCGGACTACGACGGGGATGGGGATCTCGACATCTATGTGACCAACGTGGGAGGACGCAACACCCTCTACCGGAACGATATCGGTTCCGAGCAGAACTGGCTTCGCGCTCGCCTTACCGGCACTCGCAGCTCGCGGAATGCTCCCGGCGCGAAGGTGATCGTGACCACGCCGGATCTCGTCAGGCGGACGGCTTCCGCGCTCGGGGGCGGCGGCTATATGGGCCAGAACGGGATGGACCTGATGTTCGGACTGGGCCGGTTCGACAGGGCGGACGTCAGAGTCCAGTGGCCGAGCGGCATCGTCCAGGAATTCTGGGACTCACTCGCCAACCGGAGCTTCGCCGCCACAGAAGGGGTCCTGGAAGGCTCGTGCCCGATGGTCTTCGCCTGGGACGGAGACGGCTTCTCCTACGTTTCCGATGTACTGGGTAGCTCGGTCACGGGTTTCTATATGGGGCCGGGTGTATTTCGCTTCCCGATCGACACCGACGAATACCTGAAGGTTGAGAACGCAGAACCTCGCGACGGGCTCTACTCGATACGGATCGTAGAGCTGCTGAACGAGATCGGATACATCGATCACGCGAAGCTCCTGGCGGTCGATCATCCCTCTGACCTGGATGTGTACCCGAATGAAGCGCTGATGCTGGTACCACCGTTCCCGGACGCCGAAATGCACATGGTCAGGAACGCGAGACCGCCCGTGGCGGCGTTCGACGAAAAGGAGAACGATATCCTGGACCTGATCTCGGAGAGAGACAAGGTCTACGCCGACACGTTTGCGCCTCTCCCGTACGAAGGGTTCGCCGAAGAGCACTCAACGATTCTCGACCTCGGGGACCTCTCCGGCTCCGACAAGACGCTCCTGTTGCTGCACGGCTGGACTCACTATGTGACCTGCACCAGCGTCCACGACGCGATTGAAGGCGGCGTGCCGCCGATGCTCCCCAGGCTAGACGTGCTGGATGAGAACGGGGACTGGGTGCCCGCGACTCTGAACATGGGGTTTCCCGCCGGCCAACCGAAGACATCCACTTTCGACCTGACGGACGTGTTCCTGACGGACGAGTACAAGGTGAAGATCACGACGAACCTGCAGGTCTTCTACGATCAGATCCTCGTCAGCACCTACTCTGCCGACGAAGAGCCGAGAGTGACCGAACTGGAAGCTGCGGCGTACCTCAGCCGAAAAGGCTATCCGGTCAACCGGGCTCCGGCCGGGGGCAGAGGGCGTATCCCCGCAGACTACGACTACGAAGTCGTGGACGAGGCCAAAGAGTGGTGGATGGTCTGGCCGGGTAGCTACACCAGGTACGGCGACGTGACGGAGCTGATGGCAGCGGTTGACGACCAATTCGTGGTGTTCCGCCACGGCGACGAGATCGCCCTCGATTTCGATGCGTCGTCGCTACCGGAGCTGCCAGCGGGCTGGGACAGGAGCATCATCCTCTATGTGGACGGGTACTTCCGCTACCTGGACTCTAAGTCCGCGCTATACGACGGTGGCTTCACGGTGGAGCCGTTGCCGTTCCACGGAATGTCTGCCTATCCGTACCCTGATGACGAAGGCTACCCGGATGATGAAGCCCACCGGCGCTACCTGGAGGAGTACAACACACGGGTGGAGCCGGGCGGAGGTGATTCGGAGTAGCCACGGTTGCGCGGGCCCCTGTCTGCACTGACGGGCCCGCGCCCGCGAGAGGGCGGGCAGACCCGCTCAGCGCGGCCAGCTTCCAGTCGGGCCCTGTAGGGCCGGCACGTCGTACGAGGTGACAGTTCGGACATGCTGACAGTACGTTTGAGCGCCCGGGTGGTGACTCCGGTCATCGCCATTGCCGTTCTGGCCGCGGTGGCCTGCACTTCTTCCCCCGAATCGCCGGCAACCGTCGCCGGATCTGCCGACGGCGGAACGGAGGAAGTCATTCCGTTCACCAACATCGCCGTGCAGGCCCTGGGTGAGAAGGCTCAGGTCGACAACCGCTATCCGGGAGCCGCGATCTTCGACTACGACCGCGATGGCGACCTCGACTTCTATGTCACGGTCGGGGAGGAGCACGCCCTGCTCGAGGTGACGACAGGCGGACCGAACCTCCTCTTCCGCAACGACGGCAACAGCGAGTTCACGGAAGTTGCGGAACAGGCTGGCGTCGCCGTCCCTGAGAGCAATAGCAGCGGAGCAGTAGCGTGCGATTTCGATAACGACGGCTACCAGGACCTGTACGTGGGTGCCCACGGGCGGATCGGCGACAACCTGGACTACCGCTCCACGCGATCGTTCCCCGGCCTTCTGGACGCCCAGAAGGACCGCCTGTTCCACAACAACCGGGACGGCACGTTCACGGAGATCACGGAATCGGCCTTCGGCCCGGCGGTGAACGTTCGGTCGGCCCAGAGCCCCGCCTGCGCCGACGTGGACGGCGACGGGTGGCCCGACCTGTTCGTGTCGAATCGCGGCGATGTCGATTTCGTCCGCTTCAACACGCCGAGGCACCACGGTCACTACAACGCGCTGTACCGGAACAACGGTGACCTCACCTTTTCCGATATCACGGAAGACGCCGGCCTGATGGGACCGGAGATCGTGATGCGTGATCCGCTTGGCGACCCGATGATGTTCGAAGATACGCGGACGGGCGGCTACCTGGAGGGATACGACCCGGCATTGCTGGACGCTATGTACAAGCAGGTCGGCGATCCGACAGGTGAAACATGGACGAGCCTGTTCTTCGACCACGATGACGACGGAGATGCCGATCTCTGGCAGGCGGACGATGGCGACCGGTTGAAGGTGTATCGGAACGATTCCACTCCGGGGGAGATTCGATTCACCTTGATCGGCAGGGAGATGGGCGTAGACAAGGCGGGCTCCTGGATGGGTTTCGCGGTGGGCGACTACGATGGCGATGCTGATCTCGATGTCTTCGTCGTCAATATCGGCTCTCACTCCATGATCCGCCCGCCCGCTCAGGTCCCGAGCGGAGACTGTGCGTACCCGGCGCGATTTGAATGGGGCACCTGCTATCACCAGCTGTTCCGCAACGACGGGACCGCCGAGGCGCCGGGAATGGGAACGGTCGGGCGTTTCTTCGACGTTGCCCAGTCAACGATCGTCGAAGTGAGCACACTGATGCCGCCTGCAGTACTGGAACCGTCGAGATCGCGCCGGGTCGACCCCTACTGGCAGGTCCCCACGGGGCTGGCAGCGTATGACTTCGGATTCAGCGCCGCCTTCTTCGACTACGAAAACGACGGCGACCAGGACCTGTACTGGCTCGGTGCGATAGTCGCCCGCGGGGAGGGACCCAGAGGGCTCGACTACCCGGGCGGCGGCAGGATGCTTCGGAACACTGGTGCCGGGGAATTCGAAGACATCACCGTCGAGTCGCATCTGATCGACGCTCAGGGCGTGGACTACTCCATTCTCGATCCGGACGATCCCGCCTTCAACGCCGCCCGCCAGCGCATCGGCCTCGCGTATCACGAGAACGGGAAGGGGCTGGCAAGAGGCGATCTGAACGGCGACGGATACGTTGACCTCATCGGCACCAACAGCAGCGGAGAAATCCTCGATAGATTCGACCAGCCGGAGTATGTGGAAGGCCCCCTCTTCATGTGGATGAACGGGGGAGGGCAGAACCACTGGATAACGTTGCGCCTGAAGGGACGTATGGCAGTGGACGGCACGGGCAGCAACGCCGACGCCCTGGGGGCAAGGGTGTACGTGGATGCGAAGGTTGACGGAGACGACATGCTGACGCAGGTGCAGGAAGTCACGGCGAGTTCCGCATTCCTATCGATGAACAGTCTGGACGTGCACTTCGGGCTTGGCGCCGCAACGGAAGCTGACGAGATCACCATCCGATGGCCCAGCGGTGTCACGCAGGTGATCGACGGGGCCAAGGCCGATCAGGTGCTTGAGGTGACTGAACCCGCTACGTAGTGCGGGCTGGCCCTCGGCCCATTGCCGCGGTCGCTCGCTCCGATGGAAACTCACTCTATGGTTCATTCGTTTCGTCGGCTCGTTCTGCTCTTCGTCCCGGCGCTCGCAATCGTCGCTGCGTCTGTGGCGGTCGCTGCCTGCGGAGGTGGGGAGACGGTGGTCGGGGAGGTGTCTCCACCGATCGCTGGTACCGAACACCCGGCAGGGACCTCGACGGAATCGCCGGACCCCGGATCGCCCCCGGTGCGAGCGACACCTCCCGGAGCGAGTGTGCCCTCAGAGGAACTCCTGGGCGGAGTGACGATCGAAACCCGACCCCCGGCGTGGGACGAAGTGGTCTGGAGCTATGAGGCGGAGGGATACGTTCACGCGACGCCCACAATCGTTGACGGGGTCGTGTACGTGGGCGCTGACAGCGGATACGTACACGCGCTCGATGCGGCGACCGGGGACCTTATCTGGCGCTACCAGACAGGCGGCAGCGTGTGGTCGTCGGTCGCGCTTATTGACGGGATCATCTACGTCGGGTCGTTTGACCACAACATCTACGCTCTGGACGCCGGGAGCGGGGACCTGGTTTGGCGCTATGAGACAGGCGGTGAGATCTACTCGTCGCCGATAGTCGTCGGCGATGCGGTCTACGTCGGTTCCTGCGATTCCAGCGTGTATGCCCTGGACGCTGCGACAGGGAACCTGATCTGGCGGTACGCCACGGGCGCGCGTGTCCGGTCCTCAGCTGCGGTGACCGAAGGCGTCGTGTACGTGGGCTCGGAGGATAAGCGGCTGTACGCTCTGAACGCCGCGACCGGAGACCTTGTGTGGAGCTATAAGACGTTGGGCGACGTGCACTCGTCACCGACGGTCGTCGAAGGGACCGTGTACGTGGGGTCGGCTGACAACCGGACCTACGCCATCGACGCGGCGAGCGGGGACGTGATCTGGCAACGTGTAGGGGTCAACGACGTGCATTCGTCTCCCCTGGTTGTCGGCGACGTCGTGTACGTCGGTTCCGACGACACACATCTGTACGCGCTGGACGCGGAGACCGGCGAAGTCCTGTGGCGGTACGCGACGGCGGACAAAGTTGGCTCGTCGCCGGCAATAGCGGACGGTGTCGTGTACGTGGGGTCCTGGGATGGATTCGTGTATGCACTCGACGCCGAGACCGGGCATCCCGTCTGGGGATACGAAACGGGCGACAGGATCTTCTCGTCGCCCGTCGTGGTAGACGGCATCGTCTACATAGGATCAGTGGACAGCCACCTCTACGCCCTCGCAGCACGCTGAGTGCCGTCCCCACGCATTCCGGGTCCGGGTGAGACGGCGGTGTGCGCTATTCCCGCGCCTGAACCAGCCGTCCGACCAGGCTCTGGCACGCCCCGAGATCGGTCTCGCACAGCATGACCAGGTTGCTCTCGACGAGGTACGCGGCGTAGCGCGTCTTCATGGTGCCCACCATGTCGGAGAGCTCCCCGGGCGTCCACTTACCCTCCGAGTACTGGAGACGCAGCAGGGCGCGGTTCTCACCGAAGGACCGCTTCCCCCCCTCCACTGCCTCCTCGGCCGGTTCGATTCCGTGCTCTGCCGCCTCGTGTGGCGACGGGTACACGCGCACCTCGATGTCCTTGCCGTCGTAGAAGCCATACCAGATGTCGGTCGCGTGGGGGACCGTATCCACCGGGAGCTGCAGGGACTTAGTCCAGCCGGCGGCCTCGACGTCATCTATCGAGTAGTTGGCGCGTATCTGGTTGTCGGAGGAACCACAGCCCGCGACCGTGCAGGAAATCAGAGCCACGGTGCAGAACAGCAGGAGCGTGAGGGAACGCGGGTATCCGGCCCGGTGCAGCACAATGCCTCGTTTCTGGCGGTTCGTTCAAGGTGCGCGCGTCGCGCGCGAGGCCCGGGCTGACGGCTAGTCCATCTGGGCGACCAGGGCCTCGCAGTGAGTGACATCCAGTTCGCAGAGTATCACGAGGTTGCCGGCGATTATGTAGGCGCCGAACGTGGACATGGCCTTGGTGCCCGCGCCCTTCTCGCCGCCACCCTTCCGCCATTCTCGGCCTGTGGCATTGTCAGCGGGTCCGATCCCGAACTCAACTGCATCCGCGTGCGTTGGGTATATTCGGACTTCGACGTCTTTCTGGTTGTAGAAGCCGTACCAGACGTCCGACGCTTGCGGAAGCGTGTCAGTGGGATACTGCTTGGACTTCTTGAACCCGGCGGTCGCAACGTCGTCGATCGTGAAAACGCTGTCCGGGCGCAGAATCGGGGCAGCGCCCCCGGCGTCGCCAGTCGCCTGTTCGGCACTTGCCGCCCCTGCGGGCGCCTCTTGCTCCTGCTGCCCACCGGGAGCAGCCGCGTCCTCTGAGCCGCAGCCCCAGGCGAACACGAGCAAGAGGGATGCCACGAGTATGAGGGCAGTGACGCTCAGCCGTGTTGTTCTCAGGTCGGTCATCGTTTCCCCCCTCCCCCAAGTCCCTGGGGCCATGAGTGCGGACGGACCGGGGTGAGGATACAGTGCGGCCCGCGCCCGGTCCACCGGGTGGTTCCCTCCGGCATGGTCCGGGCCCGAAGGCGAGCCGGACGCGAGAAGGCCCCATCAACCGATGGGGCCTTCTCGTCTACCTGTTGCCAGGTCGGATCGCTGTTACTGCGTTGCCTCTACGGTGTGCAGTACGAGCGGCCAGGTCAGGTGCCACGAGGCCTCGTTTACGTAGGGGTCCTCGGTCGAGGGCCACTTCGTCCAGTAAGTCTCGTTCCTGACGATCCGGTGGTAGAACTCCAGGACCGGAACGTCCGGGAGCTCGGGAATCCAGATCTCCATGGCCTGGTGGAACAGGTCCTTGACCTCTTCCACATCGTCCGGGTGGGTCTTCGCGATCTCGTCTGTCAACTCGTCGAACTCTGCGTTCTCCCAGTGGTAGAAGTTCACCTGGTGACCACCGGGGATGTTCACGCTGGCCGACTGGTACAGCTTCATCGTGAAGTACGGGTCCCGGACGCTGCCGCCGTGGCCGAACATCAGGCATTCGAAGTTGCCCTCTGCCATGCGGCTGCTGGCGTCCGGCGGCTGGATGTAGCTGGCGTTGATGCCCTGCAGTCTCAGCTGCTCTGCCGTGATCGGACCGAGGTCCACCCACGGGGTGAAGCCGATGATCTCGCAGTTGATCGTGTTGCCCTGGGCGTCAGCCCACATCCCGTCTGCGTTCTTCGTGAAGCCGGCTCCCGTGAGGAGCGCGTCACCCTTTTCAGGGTTGAACTCGGTCGTGTCGTACTCCTCGAGGATGTCCGACACCGCGTCGAAGTACTTCATCAGCGGCGGGTAGCCGGGCATAGTCAGCGGGTTCAGCGCTGCCGCGCCGTCGTACGCCACGTCCGAGAGCTGGGGCCGGTTCATGTAGTAGCTGAAGGCCCAGCGCACGTCCGGGTCGTCGTAGGGACCGAACTTACCGCTGTCGTTGAACGCCAGCGATACCGGCCACCAGTCAACGTACCCGTACGGGGACCCTCTCAACGAGAAGGTGTTCAGCTTCACGTTGTCGTCGAGGGTCTTGGCAATGGTCGCGGGCGTCGTCATCGAGCCGTAGTCGACTTCGTTGCTGATCAACGCCTGTGCCGTTAGCGTCTGGTCTCCGGTGCTCGGCAGGTAGATGACCCGCTCCGGCTCCGGCAACTGGCCGTACCGGCTGAGGCCAGATACGCCTTCGCCCCACCAGGAGTCGCGCCGGTCGATGATCTTCTGCTCCGGCGTTCCAGATACGACCTTCCACGGACCAGTCGTGATCGGCCAACCCTGGGCGGGGTCGTAGTCTTCGAACGTGGGCCAGTCCCTGCCAGCGTAGTGGTGCTCGGGGACCATGTAGACCCCGATGTCAAACTTGTACGTCAGCAGGAACATGAACCGGGGATCGGGCCTCGTCAGGGTGCACTTCACCGTGTGACTGTCGACCTTCTCCGCCACGTCCAGGACGTTGGCGATGTCGGTACCCCAGCGAACTTCTTCCTTCAGGGCCTTGAGCTCGTTGAGGGTGTAGACAACGTCGTCCGCGTTGAACTCCTCGCCGTCGCTCCAGTCGATACCCTTGCGGAGCTTGATGGTCAGCTCGGTGTAGTCGCTGTTCCAGCTCCAGCTCTCCGCGAGCCACGGGATCGTCTCGTCAGCGAAGGCGCTGTAGAAGGCGAGCGGCTCGAAGATTATGTTCGGGCCCGACTGGTGGTTCGCGCCGATCGCATAAGGGTTCCACAGCGTGTGGTCGACGAAACGGCCTTCCGACCCGCCGAGGAACGACTGGAGGACCCTGTTCCGCGCGACTTCTTTGATCTCGACTTTCCCGGCGGGCGCGACCGTGGGCGGGACCGCCGTGGCCGGCGCCTTGGTGGGAGCCGCGGTCATCATCGCGATCGGTTCAGTGGTAGCCGTGGCCTCTTCCTCATCACCGCCGCAGGCCACGACGGCGACCATCGCCATCGCCAGGACCGTGAGGAGAAAGAACCCGGGCCTAAACAATCTCGTCATTAAGACACCTCCGGGATGCCATTCGTACGCGTCGCACTGCACTTCCCGGTTGAAGGCAGGTCGCTCAAACGTGGCCGTTATACTACACCGCGCGTGAGGGGTCAAGATAGCCCCGTCCTGTCGTGAGATGCGAAGGGCTCGGGTTCGTGGCGCTCTGAAGCCGCTCCTTGAGGAGGGCGCGCGCAGGAGTCGGCGGCGTCCTTTTTTTGTTGACACGTGCCCGAGAGTTGTCCAGAATTAGGCGGCCCAGGAGAAGTGATCCCAGCCTACTCAACAGCACCGCGACACTCCGAAGAGCTTTCCGGCTGTCCCGGTTCAGGCTCTTCAGATGTTTGTGGCGGTCGAGCGCGCTGGCAAGACCGGGAGATGAAACGTGCAGGGGGCACTCGACGGGCGCTGCCCGAGTGAGCCTGCGGCACCCATTTCGAATACGAATAGCTGTTCTACCGCAGGGCATGTACACGTAAGGCGAGGATCGTCCGAGTGATCAATAAGGCAGGTCTGTACGCCGGCGCTATCCTGACCAGCTATGTGGCCAGGCGGTTCCTCTTCTTCATTCTGGTGGTGTGGCTGGCAAGCACTGTCATCTTTCTAATCCCCAGGCTGTCCGGCCAGGACCCGGTGAAGGAGAAGCTGCTGCTGGAGGCCCAGCGCGGCGGCCACATGCAGGCTGGCCTGGAGGATATGGCCAAGACCTACCAGAAGAGGCTGGGCCTGGACAAGCCTCTGATCGCTCAGTACGGGAACTTCCTCTTCGATATCGCCCGCTTCGACCTGGGGCCTTCGATCGCCTACTTCCCCAAGTCGGTCAACTCGATCCTCAAGGATTCCATGATCTGGAGTCTGGGCCTTCTGGGGGTAGCGACGATGATCGCATTCTCCGTGGGCAACTTAGCGGGGGCGTTGCTTGCGTGGCCCAGATCGCCCCGGGCCCTGCATTTCCTCTTCATGCCCTTCCTGACCCTGTCGGCGGTCCCCTACTACCTTCTGGGACTGGTGCTGGTCTACTTCTTCGCTTTCAAGATGCAATGGTTGCCGCTGTTCGGTGGCTACTCGGTGGGACGCATCCCCGACTGGACTGACTTCGGCTTCCTCCTGAATGTCGGCAAGCACGCGCTCCTTCCCGGAGCCTCGATTGTTCTCGCTGCCATCGGTTTCTGGGCTCTCGGCATGCGCGGGATGATGGTCACGACGCAGGGCGAGGACTTCATGGTCCAGGCCGACGCGAAGGGACTCACGCCGAGACGCATCTTCGTGAACTATGGCATGCGCAACGCCATCCTGCCCCAGACCACCTCACTTGCACTGTCTCTGGGCAGGGTGTTCATCGGCTCGGTGCTGGTGGAAGTCATCTTCAGGTACCCGGGCCTGGGGAATACGCTGTACCAGGCCATCCGGCTTTCCGACTACTTCGTCATACGCGGGATCATCTTCATGGTCATCCTTGCGCTGGCTCTCGCCACTTTCGTAATGGACGTTACCTACCCGCTCATCGACCCCCGCATCAGCTACTCCAAGAGCAACTAGGTCAGGACACGAGGGGATAGCATGGCCGAGGCCAACATGGTTCCTGAGCTTGAGGCGCCCGAGGCCAGTACATCTGGCACCTGGGAGCGGCTATGGCTGAGAATACGGCCGTTCGCGTACTACTGTCGGCGCAATCCGACGCTATTGATCGGCATAGTCCTGCTGGGCGGGCTGATGCTCTTCGTGGCGATAGGCTCGCTCGTATACGACACGTCGCAGTTTCGCCCTCTCTCCGCGCCGACGCACCTGACCCCCCGGGCCGAGTTCCCGTTCGGCACCGACCGGCAGGGCAGGGACATCATGGCCGTGATGATCGCGGGTACGCCACTGACGCTGCGCATCGGGCTGATCGCGGGCGGCATCGGGGTCGGCCTGGGTACCATCGTGGCGTTCATCTCCGCCTACTACGGCGGAATCGTCGACGGTGTGTTCCAGACGATCGTGGACGTGGGTCTGACCATCCCGGGGCTGCTCATTCTGATCCTTATCGCAGTGAACGTGAAGAGCGGTCTGACCGTCGACCAGATGGGACTTGCGATATCGGTTGTGGCCTGGGTCTGGCCTGCTAGAACGATCCGTTCGCAGGTGCTCGTGATGCGCGAGCAGTTATACGTGGACATAGCCCGACTGTCCGGCACCAGCGGGATGGCGATCATCTTCAAGGAGATGATGCCCAACCTGACTCCGTACCTGACAGCCAGCTTCGTCACATCCGTAGCCGCCGCGATTCTTGCGTCGATCGGTCTCGAGGCCCTTGGCCTGGGTCCGTTCAGTTCGCCGACGATCGGCATGACCATCTACTGGAACATCCAGTTCTCGTCGGTCCTGCATGGCATGTGGTGGTGGTTCACGCCGCCTATCGTGGCAATCGTGATCGTGTTCGTGGGCCTGTTCATGCTGTCCTCCGGACTTGATGAATGGTCGAATCCTAGACTGAGGAAACGGGTATGACGGCTACTGGGACCACTGAGACGACCGCGACAAAGAGGGGCGTCGACGAGGCTGCTCCGGAAGCGCTGGTCGTGGAAGACCTCCGTGTCTACTACGACACGCCCGAAGGACAGGTGAAGGCCGTCGACGATGTGACCTTCTCTCTCCGGCAGGGAGAACGACTGGCGCTGGTTGGTGAGTCCGGGTGCGGGAAGAGCACGCTCGCCATGGCGCTGCTGCGCCTGACGAGACCGCCCGGTCACATCGTGGGCGGGCGCGTGATTTTGGATGGGGTTGACCTGCTGACCCTGGAGGACTCGGCCATGCGCGGAGTCCGACTTTCGGAAATAGCACTGGTTCCGCAGGGCGCCATGAACTCGCTGAACCCCGTCATGCGCGTTCAAGGTCAGATCACGGATGGGATCATCGATCATCAGACTGACGGCGGCAAGAAGCAGAAGGACAAAGATCTGGCCCCTCGCGCGCGGCAGCTTCTCGAGACTGTCGGTCTCAGGTCGTCCGTCGGCAGGATGTACCCGCACGAACTCAGCGGGGGCATGAAGCAGCGCGTGGCTATGTCTATCGCCACCTCGCTGACGCCCAAGATCATCATTGCGGACGAGCCGACGAGCGCGCTCGACGTGGTGGTGCAGCGGCAGATCATGCAGACGCTGGGCCGCCTGCAGGAGGGCCTTGAGGCGTCCGTGCTCCTGGTAGGCCACGACATGGGCCTCGTGGCGCAATTTGCGGACACAATCGGGGTCATGTATGCGGGCAGGCTGGCAGAAGTCGGCCCGGTGGACGGCATCTTCAAGGACGGAAAGCACCCTTATACGCGCATGCTTATCCAGAGCCTGCCAACTCTGGATGAGAAGCGCGAATTCGTCGGTATCCCCGGGATGCCACCCACGTTGCTGAACCTGCCGTCGGGATGCCCGTTCTACCCGAGGTGTCCGAACGCAATGGACATCTGTCGGAACCAGACTCCGCTGCAACAGGAGGTGGAGCCCGGGCGCTGGACATCGTGCCATCTCTACGGGGAGGATGCGTCGTAATGGCACTGCTGGAAATGCGCAACATAAGCAGGGAGTTCGGCGGGGGAGTATTCAGCTCTACGCCGCCGTTGGTGGCGGTAGACGACGTCACCCTCTCGTTGCTGGAAGAGCATCCGTCCATCACGGCCATCGCTGGCGAGAGCGGCAGCGGCAAGACGACGCTGGCCCGGCTTCTCCTGGGCATACTCGCCCCGACCAGCGGAACGGTGCTCTACAAGGGCAAAGACCTCACAGAGATGGGTCGAGGGGAACGGAGAGAGTTCCGGCGCGAAGTCCAGCCGGTGTTCCAGGATCCTTTCGAGGCCTACAATCCCTTCTATTCCGTGGATCACGTACTGAATAGCCCCATCGCCAACTTCCGCCTCGCCAGGTCGAAGGACGAGCGGCGCGAGATGGTAGAGGAGGCCCTGCGGCTGGTTGGCCTGGTGCCTTCTGAAACCCTCGGCCGTTTCCCCCATCAGCTGAGCGGTGGCCAGCGGCAGCGAGTGATGGTTGCCCGGGCCCTGCTCCTCAAGCCGCGGATAATCCTCGCCGACGAGCCGGTATCAATGGTGGACGCGTCGCTGCGGGCCACCATCCTGGACAGCATTCGCCAGCTCAACCGCGAACTTGGCATTTCGGTCGCATACATCACCCACGATCTGACGACCGCGTACCAGATCAGCGAGAACATCCTGGTTATGTACCTGGGCGCCGTGGTGGAGGCTGGCTCGGTCGAACGCGTGATCAAGGAGCCGAAGCACCCCTACACGCAACTCCTGGTTGAGTCCATCCCCCAGGCCGACCCCGACCGCCGGTGGGGCGATGAACCTCCCCAGGCATCCTACGAAGAGGGCGGGGGTACGTTCGCGGGCTGTAGGTTCGCCGATCGGTGCCCGGCAGCCATGGACATGTGCTGGCAGCAAGCGCCCCCGCAGTTCAAACTCGAAGAGCATCGCGTCGTCAGGTGCTTCCTGTATCGTGAGTCTCCTGTCACGGAGGACCCGGACCTGAGCAACGTATTCGAGTACTCGGACGCGGCAGCGCCTGTAACGTCGGCCTAGAAGCCGGCAGACGAAGGGCCGTCTCCCGGGTCCGGGCGGCGGCCTGCCAACACAGCACCGCTTCTACCGGCCCTTTCCGCCACCACCGCGGAGAGGGCCATTCTTTTTCGTGGTTCGGCCTTGCGCGTGTTGCATCGTCGGCAGGACTCGCGAAACGGAGCAGGCTCCGCGAGCGCGTGGCGAGGTCAACGAGTCCGCGAAGCAAGGCTGAGGCGGGTCCGCTAGTACGTGACGGCGAACCAGTCGACGAGCGACTCGAAGAACCCGAACGGCCCGACGATCAGGAAGACCACGATCGCGAGCGATAGCAGGACCGCCGCCGCGGTGTGCGTGAATGCGCGCTGCCTGGTGAGGTCCAACGGAGAGCCGAACAGCACCAGAGACGCGCCGACGAACAACGCGGCGCCTGCGGCGAAGCCCTGGTATATGCCTTCCGCCCCGTGCATGAACGTGAACATCGGGGTCCCGAACACCGTGTCCGCGAACTCCTCGCCAAGTGTCCTGCCCTCGGTCACGCTTGAGAGGTGCACGAGGTTCAGGAGGAACAGGTTCATCGGGATGAGGAGCCCGGTGACGAACGGGACCAGCACGCCGTAGAAGAATCCGACCAGGAACAGCTTGACGACGCCTGGCGCGGGGCCGGATACCTCGGTGACCACGTACGAGACGACACCGGCGGCGAGAGCTCCGCCGAGGAGCGCAGCGGCTGACAGCTTGAAGAAGGATGCCAGCGGCGGCCGCTCAATGACGTAGCGATACTGCTCTTCCACCAGCGTGACGGGAACGCTGATGTACAGGATGCAGAGAGCGAGCGCCGCTCCGAGTGACATCGCCGCCAGGATGAACATGATCCGCTGGCGTCGACCGCTCGTCTGTTGCGTCTCTTCGAGTCGCCAGCGGCGTTCAGCAGTCTCGTGATGGGCCATTGGGGAAGATCACCTGAGTTGCCAGTGGGGGACCGTCCCCGGTGGGGCAGGCTGGCAGCCTTCATTCTACCGCCGCCCAGCGCGAATCGCTGGAGCGACCGGCATGACAGACAGCAGGGCGGCGCGTATCAGGCACAGGCCGTAGGCCGCGCGGCACGTGGGGCCCGGAATTCCGGGCTGACCGGCCCTACGCCGGCCAGGCGAAGTCGGTCTGGAATTCGGGCTTGCCCTGAATGTCCAGTCTCACCCGGTAGAGCTCGCCGCCCCGATGCGCGGAGAAGTCGTACCCGGGCGGTTCGTAGCCGCTCGGCTCGCTGTCGTCAGATCCGAAGCTGGCCGTCGTTACGTAGAGGTCGCTCAGGTCCGGCCCGCCGAACATGGCGCTGGACGTCTGAGTGGCCGGGAACCTGACCCGGCGCTCCTCTTTGCCGTCGGGGTCGAAACGGATGACCGCTCCGCCACCCCAGACCGCGGACCAGACGAAACCCTCGCCGTCGACGGTCATTCCGTCCGGGATGCCGTCTACGTCTGAGACCCGGGCGAAATCCCGTCTTCGGGACAACGCCCCTGTGGATTCATCGTAGTCGTACTGGCTGATGGTTCGGGTTGGCGAGTCCGTGAAATAGAACGTCCGCAGGTCCGGCGAGAAACCCATGCCGTTGCACAGCGCCAGGTCTTCTTCAAGAATCTCGATCTCGCCGCCGGGGCGGAAGCGGTACAGGTTGTTGGACGGGAGGTGGCCGGTGCCGCCGTAGAGGCTCCCGTCAGGTCCGGCGATCACATCGTTCAGCTTGACCTCATTGCCTTCGTACAGGCCGTGGTGGAGCCAGACGAAGTCATCGTCCGACCGCCAGAGCATGACGCCTTCCCAGGTGCCGACTGCCAGACCTCCCTGTTTGTTGACCGCGACCCCTGCCACGAACACTCCATCGTGCAACTGCCTGTTCTCGCCTGTGGCCGGATCGAACTCCCAGAACCGCCCGCCCTGAATATCGGTCCAGTAGAGGATTTGGCGGATCGGGTCCCATACCGGTCCCTCTCCGACAAGCGCGTTTTCTCTCGCCATCTGTTCAACCTGGTACTGCATCGAGGTCCTCCACAAGGGGTTCCTGCCCGGGCCGGGCTCGGACATGCCTGCACATATCGGGGGAGAGGCTACCACGCCCGCCGGGGAGTCGTCTCGTGGGATCCCGGATCGATGCGTCGTTACGGCAGCTCGCCCCAATGCGGGCGGCGGCCCTGAACTGGCATCACGTACTCGCCGCAGGCATAATGAGGCACGATGTTCGAGTTGCGACGATCCGCGGTCGACGCGCAGAAGGGGGCTGCACCAATGACGAGCCTGCGAACGAGCGGTGGACGTCTGGCGACTATCCTGGTTCTCCTCCTCCTGACGTCCGTCGCGCTGATTGCCTGTGGAGGAGAGGCAGAGGTGGGCGGCGAAGCGGAGGCAGACGAGTTCCGGAAGATCACTCCCTCCGACCGGGTCTACGCGATCGAAGATCTCCAGGCCATGGGCTTCAAGAAATCGAAGACGTACAAGGTGGACGAGCTGCCGGAGGCCGTGAGCGCGTATTTCGGCTTCTGGGGACTGGACGCCTACGACCGGTTCGACTACGAAGTCCGTTTCTACGAGTCGCACGAGGCCGCCGTTGAGCATGGGACGTGGTGGGCAGATGTGCGAGTGGGCGAAGACGCGCTGATCAAGGAAGAAGACGCTCCCTGGAAAGTGGGATACAAGGACGCGCGGTCGTGCAAGGGCGATCTTGCTTCGGGACCCGCGTCGCACGGAATCCAGGCCTGCACCTCACCCAAGTACTTCGAGTACGCGATCTACGGCAACATGATTCTCATGTGCCAGGGCCAGGACCAGGTCGAAGGGGCTGAGAACTGCAAGCTGGTGCTCGACAGGGTCGAGTAGTCCCCCCGTCTCCTGGAGCTGAGATGCGAGGGGATGGTTCTATTCGGCAGCTGCCGTGAGCGCGTCTACCAGGAGCGCACACCGTTCCAGGCCGTGCTCCGAGTTGGCTCCCTCGCAGAGCAGCACCATGTTGCCCAGGATGGCGAATTCGCCGTACTTGGGCTCAAGAGAGCCGCTTCCATGGGTGCCAACGGGCCCGGCAAAGAAGTACTTGCGGTCCTTGAGGCCTTCCGCCCATGTCGCCGTTTCCTCGTCCAGCAGCGCGTTATCCCCGGTGGCCTCGTCGGCGAAAGACGTTCCGTGTTCGACTGCGTCCTCGTGCGACGCGTATAGGCGGACCTCGTACTCCTTGGCATTCTGACCCGGGGGGCGCCAGAAGGCGCGGTGCGCTCCGACTGCGTAGGGGAGGTCCTGCACGTCGTACTCCCGCGACATCTTGACACCCACGGCTCTGAGGTGGTCGACAGTGAGCAGCGTGTCGTACGGAGTGACCTTCTGAAACGGGCCCTGCTGGGGCTGCGCGGCCTCGGTGGTCCCGGCACCGGAGGCGCAGCCGGCACACGAGAAGAGCACGGCCAGCAGAACGATCCATATGCCGGCCGGTACGGATGTACGCAACGATGCAATCCGGGGCATACAACTCTCCATGTATCGCGCGGAACGGCCCGTGGGCACCGACAGACGGCCGGATGGTAGGCTTCCGAGGCAGTTGGCATCGCCGACATCGTCCACCCGCGGT
>CAYYFS010000003.1:4178-17043 GCA_964471055.1 uncultured Dehalococcoidales bacterium | reverse complement strand
CCGTACAAGCGCAAAGACCTCGAGATACGTTTCTACGCCTCGCACGCGGATGCAGTGGAGCACGGCACCGCGATGGCGGAGGAGGCGAGCGGTGAAGACGCGCTCCTGGATGAGGAAACCGCGACGTGGAAGGTGGGCGTCAAGGACCGCAAGAAACTGGCGAGCGGCGGCAGCGACGATCTCGCCGCCTGGAGCGGCACCGTCAAGCCGAAGTACGCTGATTTCGCGGTCTTCGGGAACATGGTGATCCTGTGCGAAGGGCTCAATCCCGAAGAGGCCATGGCGTTCTGTGCCTCTTTCATCGACGTTCTTGCGCCCGTGCCGGAGAAGTGACGGGAGCTACACCGCGTCCGACTAGTCCATGAGGAGAGAACGATGCTGATATGTTCACTCCGCTTCCGGGCCCCCGGATTGGCCACCGCCGCGGGCATTGCGATTGTGCTGCTCACACCGGTTGCCTGTGGATCCGGTGACACGGCTGCGGAAGCTGGACCCGGGGGAGCGACGGCCTTCCAGAAAGTGACGCCTTCGGATCGAATCTTCACGCTTGACGACTTCACAGCGGTGGGCTTCAGGAAATCGAGGGAGTACGACGTCGAAGGCCTCACAGGCGCGACAGGGGCATGGTTTGGGTGGTGGGAGCCGGATGGTGACGACCCGGTCGACTACGAAGTGCGACTGTATGCCTCGCACGAAGATGCGGTCGCACTGGGCACCTCGTTCGCGGAAGAGGCCTCGGGCGAGGACGCCGTTCTCAACAGCAACGACGCGACCTGGAAAGGGGACGTGAGGGACCGGCGGTCGATCATCGGCGGCGTGCCCGGCGGAGGCGCCCGAAGCGGCGCGGGACCGAAGTACGGCGACTACGCCATCTTCGGGAACATGGTGCTGTTGTGTGAGGGCACGACGGAGGACCACTCTCTGGAGCGCTGCGCTGGGCTCATAGCTGCCGTGACGCCGGCCGGCAGCGGGTGAATCCGGCGCGGCCGGCGGCGCGAGCGCGTAGCTGATTGCCTACTCGGTACCGGCTTCCCTGAGTGCTTCGACGAGATCAGCACACCGCTCGAGCGACAGGCCGGGGTCGGCCCCTTCGCAGAGCATAATCAGGTTGCCGTATATGGCGTAGTCGCCGTACCTCGGGCCCGGGTTCTGCATCGAGCCGGGACTGGAGATGTCCGTCGTCCCGCCGCTGCGCCAGCGATGCTTTGCGCCCTCCTGCCAGGTCTGGGTGTCCTTGTTGGCCTCCATGCCTTCCCCGGAGGCTTCCGCCGCGAGGGCAGTGCCGTGTTCGACGGCGGCTTCGTGCGATGCGTAGAAGCGAAGTTCGTACTCTTTGCGGTCGTACGGGTCCAGGCCCCAGAAGCCCATGTATGCTTCCACCGCTTCCGGAAGGCCCTCCACCGTGTAGGTCTTGGACTTCTTGAAGCCGAAGTCGAGAAGGTCGTCGAAGGTGTAGGCCTTTTCGGCGGGTTCCACCTTCTGGAACTCCCATACGTCCTCGCCCCCCCCGCCGCCACACGCCAACACCGCCAGGAGAGCGATCAACGGCATCAGAGCGATCCCAGCACGCCGGATCTTTCGCGCCCACCCCAGGCTGAGTGCAAGCATTGGTCCCTCCCCGGTTTCGGCCGAGGCCCAGCAGAGCCCGACTCGCATCACCGGCTGACGACCCGGTGGGCGGACTCGACCTCGGAGACGCCCCATCCGCGGGAACCCCGCAGCGTCGACACCACTTTACTGCCCGCGGGCCCGGCGCGCACGTGACTCGCCCCCGATCGCCTGCGCCCTCGGATGGCCGGCCTGCATCCTGGTCGCCGCCCCGGGCGCAGGATGAACGGAGCCCCGCGCCGGGCCCGGGACTAGCTACCGGAGGCGTCGTACACGGCTTTGGCCAGGCCCTCGCATCTCTCAAGGGCATGCGAAGTGTCGGCGCCCTCGCAGAGCATGATGACGTTGCCGAGGATGGCGAAGTCACCGTAGATGGGGCCGGGCCCCGCCGTGACGCCTCCGGTAGATCCGGCAGTGACGTTGCCGGCCCGCCAGCGGTCCTTCTCGCCCTCCGTCCAGGTTTGCGAGTCCCTCTTGAGCTCGAACTCTTCTCCGGTGGCCTCCTGCGCGAGGGGCGCGCCGTGTTCCACGGCCGCCTCATGGGAGGCGTAGAAGCGGAGTTCATAGTCGGTCCGGCTGGAGGCATCAGGCCCCCAGAAACCTTTGTACGCGGCGGTGGCTTGCGGCAGCCCCTCGACGTCGTACTGCTTCGACTTCTTGAAGCCGGCGCCGACCATATCATCAAGCACGTAGGTGCGATCAGACGGCTCTATCTTCTGGAACCGAAACGCCTCGTCCTCGGATGCAGCCTCTCCAGAGCCGCAGGCCGCCGCCGCCAGGAGGGTGGCCGCGACTGCCGCTACGAGCCCCGCGTGCTGGAACAGTCGACGGTACCGTCCGAGGCTCGGTGCAGACATATGCCACTCCTGCTCCCGGCCGCGCCAGCGCACCGTTGCCCCGGGCGGAGGGCATGTTGGCCGGTACGTGCGCTGCTACTGGAGGTTGTCGAAGACCGGCTGGCAGGCCTGCAGGGCCTCCTTCGAGTCCGGTCCCTCGCACATCAGGATCATGTTTCCAAGGATGATGAAATCGCCGTACCTGGCCGAATAGGCGCAACCGGAGTGTGGGGTCTCGGCGGCGCGGCTGCATTTCCTGCGATGCGTGGAGCCTTCTTCCAACCACACGTCAGGGCCGACCACGATGGCGTCCGCACCGGTTGCCGTCTCGGCCCACGACGTTCCGTGCTCCACGGCGTCACCGTGGGATGCATAGAAACGCGCTTCATACTCGAAGTAGGTGCCGCCGGGCTTGTAGCTCAGGTGCCATGCGTCCAGAGCATCCGGGAGTTCCTCGATGTCGTAATGGTGCAGAGTCTTCAGCCCCGCAGTCGTGAGGTCGTCGACTGTGTACACGCGATCCGAAGGCGTCAACCTGGCCAGCCCCTGGCCGTCTCCGGACGCTGCTTCCGATCCCCCGTCACCCTCCGAACCGCACGCGGCGAGCGCGAGCGAGAGAACGACCGCGACGAGGGTCGGACCAACGAGGCGGTGAGCGATCCGGCCTGAACCGAACATGGACGACCTCCATCGAATGAACTGCACCATGGCGTCGCGGATGTGGGTGGCTACATGCATCAGTGTTTCCGGAACGTTGAGGGAGGGAGGCCGCCTACTGCAACCCCATGGCGTCCAGAACGTCCTTGCAGTGTTGCTGTGAGATGTCCACGGCGCGGCCCTGGCACATCAGGATCATGTTGCCTCGCACAACGTAGTCCGCGTATTTCGGTGTATCACATGAGTGGATGTGGTGGCTCCCCGTTGTAAGGCCAATGCACCCGCGCTCTTCCTTCTCGGCCTCTTTCCAGGTTACGAGTTCCATCAGGATTTGCTTGTCAACACCCGTTACCTCGTCCGCCATCGGTATCCCGAATTCGACGGCGTCTGCGTGCGATCCGTAGAACCTTACTTCGTATTCCTGCCGGTCGTACGGATCGAGCCCGTAGAAGCCGTAGTAGGCGGCGATGGCCTTCTCCAGTCCTTCTACGTTGTACGTCTTGCCTTTCTTGAAACCGGCAGCCAGCAGGTCGTCAAAGGTGAATGCCTGGCTCATGTCGAGCACTTTTTCAACAAGAGGACCGGCCCCTCCGGCTCCGCTGTCGGTGCCACCGTCACCCGAGCCGCAAGCAGCGAGGATGAGCGAGAGAACGATCGCACCAAGGATCGCGCCGCTGAGGCGACCGACTATCCGGCTTGGTCCGATCATGGACGACCTCCTTCAGATGAGCGGCGTCATTGCACCGCGGGTTCGGGCGGCTTCACGTGTTCAACGGCTCTGGGGAATCGAGGCCCGGAAGCCGGTTACTGCATCCCCATGGAGTCCAGGAAGTCTTTGCAGTGCTGCTGAGAGACATCGAGCTCAAGGCCCTGACATAGGAGAACGAAGTTGCCGCGGACCACGTAGTCGGCGTGCTTGGCCGTGTTGCACGAGTGTGTGTGGTGGCTGTGGGTCCCGAGGCCGAGGCACTGCCGACGCTCCTTGAGTCCCTCCGTCCAGGTGACTTCTTCCTCCCTGAGCGCGGCGCCTTCGCCGGTGTTCTCATCGGCCATGGGGATTCCGTACGTGACGGCGTCCTCGTGGGATTCGTAGAAGCGGACTTCGTATTCCTGCCGGTTGTACGGATCGAGCCCGTAGAAACCGTAGAACGCCGCCGTGGCTCCCTCCAGGCCCTCGACGTCGTACTCTTTGCCCTTCTTGAATCCTGCCGCCAGGAAGTCCTCGAAGGTGTACACTTGATCCAGGGCGATTACTTTCTCGACCAGGGCGGAGGACCCTTCGGTATCGCCGTCTTCGCTACTGGCGCCACCCTCTTCTGAACCGCAGGCGACCGTGGTGAGCAACGCGATGAGCGCGGCACCCAGGAGCAAACGACCGATTCCCCTTCGAAGGTTGACGAGATAGGACATGGCTAGTCTTCCTTGGTCAAGTGATAGGCACGAGAAGGCGCTCCTCTCGTGAACAAGTGAATCTCGCGCGTCATTATGCACCTGTGGGGCGGTTCCGTCACGTGTGTGCGCTCGTGCCCGCCGGAAACGCCAGCCCACGCCGGCGGGTCTAGGCGCGACCCGTGTGCACGGCGTGCCCGCCGAACTGGTTCCGCAGGGCGGCCAGGACCCGCCCCCCGAGGGGATTGTCCTGACGCGACCGGAACCGCTGCTGCAGAGCTGCGGTGATGACGGGCGTCGGCACGGCGAGTTCCACTGACTCCTGAACTGTCCAGCGGCCTTCCCCGGAGTCGTCGACGTACGAAACGAGCTCGTCCAAGCCCGGGTCTTCGCCGAACGCCGCTGCCGCCAGGTCCAGTAGCCATGACCGGACCACGCTTCCATGTCGCCACAACTCGGCGATCGCGGGTAGGTCCAGGTCGAACTCCTCCTTCGCGTGCATCATCTCGAACCCCTCGGCGAAGGCCTGCATCATCCCGTACTCGACGCCGTTGTGGACCATCTTCACGAAATGGCCCGCGCCCGCCGGCCCCATGTACGCGTGGCCGCGGTCGTCACCGGGGGCCAGTGACTTGAGCACGGGGAGCAGGCGTTCGTACGCCTCCCGGTCGCCCCCAACCATCAGACAGTAGCCGCCCTCCAGGCCCCAGATTCCCCCACTTGTGCCAGCGTCGAGCCAGCGCACGTCCCGCGCAGCGGCTGCCCCGGCTCTGCGTTGAGAGTCCCTGAAGTTGGAGTTGCCGCCCTCGACGAGCGTGTCACCCGGCGACAGCAGGTTCAGCAGCGTGTCGACCATCGCCTCGGTCGGGTTGCCGGACGGCACCATCACCCACACGGCTCTCGGCTGATCCAGCGCCCGGACCAGCGCGTCAAGGGAGTCGGCGCCTGTGGCACCCTCCGCCACGATGTCCGCCACGGGCTGCGGGCTCCGGTTGTACGCCACCACTTCGTGCCCGCTCCTGAGGAGGCGTCGCGCCATGGCGCCGCCCATCCGTCCCAGGCCGGCCATCCCGATCTGCATCTTGCTACTCCTTGCTGGCTGTCTCGGAGTCCGCCATACGGCGGGCCGCCACGGTACCGAGTCCCGACGGTTCGTATACGATCCACTGCTGATCCGCTTCATGTTCCTGTTGGAGCGCGGGTGCCGTGAAGTCGCTCGCGGCCGCGACCCACGCCATGCCCGCGGCCCGCGCTGCCGCGATCCCGGGCGCCGAATCCTCTATGACCAGCACCTCATCCGGCGAAGTGTCGATCACTCCGGCCGTCATCAGGTAGATCTCCGGGTCGGGTTTCGGGTTCTCGACCCTGTCACGGCCGATCACCGCCGCCAGGATGTCCGAAAGGCCGATCGCGTCCAGCACCCTGTGAGCCTCGTCCGTCAGCGACGAGGTCGCCACCGCGACGGTTTTCCCCAGCTCGTGCTGCCGCCGGGCCAGCGCCACCGCGTGTTCATAGGCAGCGGCGCGCAGCCCGTCGGCGGTGCCGAAGCGCGAGACGTACACGTCGTATCGCAGCCGGTTGAGTGCCACCCACGGCTCTGCCACCCCGTAGCGGGCCATCGCGGCCTCGAGACACTCGCCCAGCCCGAGGCGGTCGACGAGCCCTCGGGCGAGGTCCTCATCTGTCAGGCCGACGAAGCTGCCGTACAGCTCCATCGCCAGCTTGCCGGCCTGCCCATCCTGCAATTCCCGAACGACCTGGCCGTAGGCTCTGGCCTTGAGCTGCTCGGTGTCCACCAGTGTGCCGTCCATGTCGAAAATGAGAGCGCGGATCAACGGTTCACTTCCAATCGCAGTCGCGTGGCTGCCCGGGCGCGTGCGCCGCCCATTGTGTCACCCGGGACGGGGGTTGGGGGTGGTCGTCGGGCGGAATCGAGCGTCGAATCCAGATTGGGCGCGTGTTCGCGGGATCACGGCGAGCCGAGCGCCCCCACCGATCGACGTCGGGGGCTAAGTCACGTCCGAGGTGTGATGGGCCTGCGAGAAGGCCTCGCACAGGTGCCGGTACCCGGAGGCGATGCGGGATACCGCTTCCCCTCTGTCCATCTCGCCGGAGTTGTACAACGCCAGCTCCCCGAAGTAAGCGGCGGGACCCACAAGCAGCCCGGTCACGCCCAGCGTGCGCGCGGCCAGCCGTATCTGGGCTTGCTGCTCCGCGGTCGGCGCCGGGTCAGTGCGTCCTGCGTCCGGCTCGTTGCCCACCGCGAACAGTACGGAGATGCCGACCCTGTCGTCCAGATGGGCCTGCGCGGCAATGGTGGCGGCGGCTCTTGCATCCGTCGGCGCCTCCACCACCCAAACGCTCGGCTCGACGCCGGCATCCTGCAACTCTCGCATAGCCTCGACCGCCAGCAACGGCCCGGCTTTCTCGTTCCACTCCGCGGCGTCGCCCGCTGTGAGCGCGCCGTCCGAGGGTAGCACCACGAGTTCCAGGAGCAGCGATGGGCCTTCGCTCCGGCACGCCTCGCTCAACAGACGCAGCGCGCTGAGCTGAGCATCCCGCTCCTCGCGAGTGATGCCCGCACGACAAAGGACGCGCACCCCGGCGTATGATGCGCCGAGCCGCCCCAGCCTCTCGGAGAGCCCTGCCGCATCCTCGAGCCGGAACGTGTCTCCGCCCGGACGTTCGACGGACACCGCGGTCGCCAGCGCCATGGCCCTGGCGCGTAGCAGTACCGCCTCCCCCAGATCGGCGTCCACCCAGATGACGGCGCGCGACTTGGGCACGCTGGCCTCTATGGCCTGGGCGAGCCCTTCGAACACCATCTGTTTGAACGCCGCGGCGCGCTCTCGTTCGACCGCGCTCGGGGAGTCCCCGTCGGACCCAAGGATCTCCTTGCGGAGATCAATCCTGTGGTCGGCGGCGAGAACCAGGAGGTGTCCCGCGTCCTGCGTCTCAAGTGGCATTCCCGCTCCCATCAAACCTCGCGTCGTGCGAGTAAACGCGCCGACTACGACCGGATTCCAGCATAGCCTATTGAGAGATGGCCGCGGCCATCGACCTGACCGCCGCAGGGTAATCACCGGACAGGCTCACCGTTGCGGCCCGGCGGCCCACTGATCGCAGTGCGTCTAGGTCGCCGGCCGCCTGAGCCTCTGCCAGTGAGTCAAACCCGTGCGGCTCACCCGGGATGGGCATCGCGCGAGCGTCACCGGCGGTGATCAAGAGCATAACGGCCGAGTCGGGACCCCCCTTGTGCAACTGGCCGGTCGAATGCAGATACCGCGGGCCGTACCCGAAAGTGCTGGCGATGCCGGTCCGCCGCGTGACGGCCTGCCGCAGAACGCCGAAAGCGTCAGTGAGGTCTTCTGTCTCCGGCAGGAATGCGCCAATCGCCAGGTAGTCACCTGCGCCGGTCCGTGCCAGCAGATCCAGGAAAGTCTCCTCGGGGCTCCCATCCCGCACGCCGGCCACGGTGTCTAAGCCCGCTGTGCGGCTGAGGGCGTCGCGGGCTCTGTCTTTGGCGAGATTGACGTCCGGCTGGTCGAACGGATACACGCCGATGAGTGAGGACGCGGCGGCAACGGCGAACTCCCAACGGAAGAACTCGGCCCACAGCGCCCCGGGGTCGGGCATGTCCACTCGTTCTACCGGCTGACCGGCGCGCTCCAGCTCGGTCGTGTGCCCGTCGCAAGAGTCGTTGCCTTCTCTCGGGCGGACGTAGACGAACTGGCGGTCCGCGCCGTACTCGTCCGGGCGGAAGAACGATTCCCCGGCGATCGGTATCAGCCCCTTCCCCAGTTTCCCGGTAGATTCGGCCAGGAGTTGCTCGATCCAGAGCCCGAGCCTGTCGAACACCGGCGGCGTGATGAGCGTCACCTTGTCGCGCCCTGCCGCCACAAGGCCACCGAGCACAGCGCCGAGTCGCATGCCGGGGTTGTCGGCACCCGAATCTCGGCACGCGTTTGCCATGATCCGGGCTGCTCGGGCCAGCGGCCCGAGGTCGTCGCAGATGAGCGCCGCGGGCACCACTCCGAAGACCGAGAGTGCGGAGAAACGGCCGCCCACATCGGGCGGCGCCCGAAACACACGCCGGAAGCCTTCAACCCGTGCGAAATCCTCCAGCGGCGTCCCGGGGTCCGTGACGGCGGCGAAGTGGCTCCCTGCGGCAGGGGCGCCCGCGGCCTCCAGTGCAGCGCGGAAGTGGCGGTACAGAGACAGGGGCTCGGCGGTCGTACCCGACTTGCTGGACAGCAGGAAGAGGGTATCGGTCAGGTCCAGGCGCGCCTGGACCGCAGCGATCTGCGCGGGCACCGTCGAGTCCAGGACGTGGAGCGTGAGCGCTTCCGGGCCTCCCGGCAGGATAGCCCGCGCGACTTCGGAAGCGAGGCTGCTCCCGCCCATGCCAAGAAGCACGGCGTCCCGGAAGCCGGCGGCGCGCACTTCCGCAGCGAATCCTGTAGCCTCCTCGATGACTGCGGGCAGGGCATCAGGCAGGTCGAGCCAACCGAGGCAGTCCGCAGCAGGCGCCGCGCCCGGTGACGGTTCCGGCCAGAGCGACGCGTCCCTTTGCCACACGCGCTCGGCGACGCGGTCCGAGACCAGCCGCGCTGCGGCGCTGCGGACCGCAGCCTCGGCCGGCGGCAAGTCAGCCCACCTCGCGCGTTGGGTCTGCACCCAAGAGCATCGCCCGCTTTTGCTTCACCTGGTCCAGCACGTTCTGATACGAATCCTCGAAGGCCTTGAGACCGTCCGTCAGGAGCCGGTCGGTGACGTCGCCGAGGACGATCCCCAGCCCGGCGAGCGCCTCCATCTGAACCCGGGCGTCGTCCAGGTTCTGGGTGAGGGTTGCGGAGGCCTCGTTTCGCCCGAGAAACGCGTCCAGCGTGGCCGGGGGCAGCGTGTTCACCGTGTCCGGTCCGACCAGTGCGTCGACGTAAAGGGTGGGCGGGTACGCAGGGTTCTTGGCGCTGGTCGAAGCCCAGAGTGGCCGCTGGACCCGCGCTCCCTCATCTCGGAGCTTGCTGAAAGACTCTGAGGTGAAGATGCTCTGGAACTCGGAATAGGCGAGTTTGGCGGAGGCAATTGCCGTCTTGCCCTTGAGTGCCGCGGGATCGGCCGCGCCCCCCTGAGTCACAGATTCGTCGAGCAGGCCGTCAACCGCAGTGTCCAGGCGGCTCACGAAGAAGGACGCCACGGAGGCTACCCGGCTGATGCTCTTTCCGCCGCCACGGAGGTAGTCCTGTAGGCCCTCGATGTAGGCGCGCGCACTCTGCCGGTACGCGGACAGGCTGAACAGCAACGTTACGTTTACGTTTATCCCGCATGACGCCAGGGAGTAAACGGCCGGCATGCCTTCGGGTGTGCCCGGCACCTTGATCATCGTGTTTGGCCGGCCGATCGCTTCGAATAGCCGGCATGCCTCGTCCACGGTGCCTGCGGCGTCCCTGGCCAGAAGCGGGCTGACCTCGATGCTCACAAAGCCGTCCGCCCCATCTGTGCGTTCGTACACCGGCCGGAGAACGTCAGCCGCCTCGCGGATGTCCTCGACCGCAAGGCTCTCGAAGACCTTCTCCGCCACTCCGTTTCCGTTCACCTGCCGCGTCAACGCTTCGTCGTACGAGGCGCCCTCGGCGACGGCTTTCTCAAAGATGGTCGGGTTGGACGTGACGCCGGTGATGCCGGTGTCAACCAACCGTTGCAGCCCTCCCGACCTGATCAGGTCGCGAGAGATCGAATCGAACCAGATGGACTGGCCCAGTGCCTGGGCCTGTTGAACGGCATTGCCTTTCGGCTCCGGCATGTTCCCGGCTCCCACATGATCCGGCAGCGGTCGCTCCGACGCCCGGCATCCGCCGGGTCGCGCCGGGCGCACTACCGGCAGCGCTTCCTCTGTGCGTCCTTCAGTACTTCGTCTTCCAGCTGTTGCAGCTTGTCAAGCCTTCGTTTGAACCTGGGGTGCGGATCAAGGGTGGCACCCAGGAACGCCTCCACCAGCTCCCGCGCCTGGGAGGAGTCGACGATCAGTGCGCCCAGACACAGCACATTCATGTCGTCATGTTGCACACCCTGGGCGGCGGAGTAGACGTCATGGCACACCGCGGCGCGGACGCCCGGCACCTTGTCTGCGGCCAGTGATGAACCCACTCCGCTGCCGCACAGGGCGATACCCCGATCCGCCGTCCCCGCGGCCACAGCGCGTGCCACCGGGGCCGTCGTATCGACGTAGTCGTCGTTGGGGTCCAGAGAGTGCGCTCCCAGATCCTGCACGTCGTGCCCCTGGTTTCGCATGTACTCGATCAGTTCGTTCTTGAGATCGAACGCGCGGTGGTCCGCTCCGATGGCGACGCGCATGTCAGCGTTGGCTCCCCAGGACCGCCCGGGCTGCTGCGGCGACGTTCTCGGTCGTGAACCCGAGTTTCTCCATGACCAGTGCACCCGGCCCGCACTTGCCGAAGTCGTCCCTTCCCACAACCGCGCCGTCAAGACCGACGTACCGGTGCCAACCGATGGTCGTGCCGGCCTCCACGGCCACGCGAGCCCTGACGGAGTGGGGCAGCACGCTCTCCCGGTACTCGGACGGCTGTTCCTCGAACAGTTCCCAGGATGGCATGGACACGACGCGTGTCCTGACACCGTCCTGCTCCAGCGATTTCGCGGCGCCGATGGCCAGCTGGACTTCGGAGCCGGTGCCGATGAGCAGTACGTCAGGCATACCGTCACCGCCCCGGACCACGTACGCTCCGCGGGCCACGTTGCCTCTGGCGCCGGCTTCCGCCCCGATACTCGCAAGCGGCGGGACATCTTGCCGGCTGAGAACAAGGGCTGTCGGCCCACCGCGTCTGGACGCGGCCAGCCTCCACGCCTCCAACGTCTCGTCGGCGTCAGCGGGTCGGATGACTGTGAGCCTAGGGATCAGGCGGAGCGCCATGGTCTGCGAGATGGGCTGATGCGTCGGGCCGTCTTCTCCCACGCCGAGAGAGTCGTGCGTGAGCACGTAGACGACATGCTGCTCTGACAGGGCCGCCACCCGAATGGCTCCTCGCATGTAATCGGAGAAGCAGAGAAACGTCGCACAGAAGGGGAGCAAGCCGCCGTGCAGGGCCATCCCGGTGGCGACGGCGCACATCGCGTGTTCGCGCACCCCGAAGTGCAGGTTTCGGCCCGACCGGTCTTCGTACTGGTAGTCGCCCAGACCCGCCATGACCACGTTGTTCGATGGCCCCAGGTCCCCTGCGCCGCCGACCAGCTCTGGCACGCGCCCGGCGAGGGCATTGATGGCCGCACCCGAGACCACTCTGGTGGCGGCGGGACTATCGAAAGTGCCGACGAGATCGTCGAGCGCCGCCTCCCATCCCAGCGGAAGGTTTCCGGATAGAGCCAGTTCGAGCGCGGCCGCCTCGTCCGAATACTCCTTCCGGTACGCCTCGAGGCGCTGCTTCCATTCGGCCTGGGTTTCTTCGCCCCGGCCAACGGCGCTACGCGTGTGCTCAAGAACTCGGACCGGAATCTCGAACGGCGGATACGGCCAACCGAGGGCCTGCCTCGTGAGCGCGACCTCTTCCTCGCCGAGGGGCGCACCGTGCGATGCTGCCTTTCCGGCCAGGTTTGGGCTGCCGTAGGCGATGGTCGTGGTCACGGGGATCAGGGTGGGCCGCTCGGTCTCAGCCTGCCCATCGCGTATCGCCCGCTCGATGGCGTCGACATCGAGCCCGTCGACCGGGCCAGCGACGTGCCACCCGCACGCGCGGAAGCGTGCCGGGACGTCTTCGCGGAACGCAAGATCCGTGGAGCCCTCGATGGAAATCTCGTTGTCGTCGTAGAGACAGATGAGTTTGCCCAGGCCGAGCGTGCCGGCGAGTGAGGCCGCCTCAGACACAATCCCTTCCATCATGTCGCCATCGGAGGCCAGGCAGTAGGTGAAGTGGTCCACAACCTGATGCCCCGGACGGTTGAAGCGCTCCGCGAGCATCGTCTCCGCGATCGCCATGCCGACCGCGTTGGCGAAACCTTGCCCGAGTGGGCCGGTGGTGGTGTCGACGCCGGGCGTGAGGCCGCGCTCTGGATGGCCCGGCGTTATCGATCGCCACTGCCGGAACGATTTCACGTCGTCCAGCGAAACGTCGTAGCCATAGAGGTGCAGAAGGCTGTAGTACATGGCCGAGGCGTGCCCGACGGACAGGGCGAACCGGTCGCGGTTCGGCCATTCGGGATCACGCGGGTTGTGCTTGAGCACGCGGTCCCACAGGGCATATGCGGTGGGTGCCGCGCCGAGCGGCGCGCCGGGATGGCCGGAGTTGGCCCGCTGGACGGCGTCCACTGAGAGGAAGCGGATGGCGTTGACGCAGAGCCGGTCCACATCGCCTGTGCCGCCG
>CAYYFS010000003.1:0-4168 GCA_964471055.1 uncultured Dehalococcoidales bacterium | reverse complement strand
GCGTTGACGCAAAGGAGGTCGAGGTCAGGGTCGCTGCTCTTGGGCGGATCCGAGCTGGCCGACATCTGTGCTCCTGTTCCCCGTCAGGGACGATGCGAATAGTCCCTCACGACGGGGTCGCGGGACCCTGTCCCGGGGCTCTGAACGCGCGGCTGCGGAGCCGAGTATAGCGCGCCCTCGGCCCCCGCGGAGAGGTGGACCCCGCGTCGCGACCGCGGGTGCGTTTGAAGTGCCCGGGGAAGGCGTCGGCCGACTGCCGGGGAAACCTACCCGCCGTTGCCCAGAGCCTTGATCGCGTCGAGCTTCGCCGGACCCAGGTAGCAGTAGCGGTTCACCCATATCCCCGGCGTTCCGGCATCCCAGACTATTCGCAACCTGCGGGTGAAATCGTCCAGCGGTCCGTACCCGTGTGCGACGGGCAGCAGGTCGGCCCTTGCGTCGGCCGCGGCCACCGCCTCGCGGATCTTCCGGCGCTGGGCCTCGTCGCCCGCACGGTGCGGCTGGTCCGGCGGCGGATAGCGGTAGTCATCAAGCGAGCGGCCAGGTTCGCCGTCCTCGATGTCGAACATCGACGCGACCGCCCGCACTACCAGGGTTTCGTCCAGGCCCTCGTTTCGCTCCAGGATCTCCGACGCGTAGAAGTACACGATCAGGGGCCAGTGCATCGTGTACAGCTTCATGTTGATTGAGTCGGCGTATCTGGCGACCGCGGCGAAGTCCATGCCTGAGAGCATGGAGAAAGGCGGCGGGAAGGCGTTCGGCGAGAGTTCCTTGCCGCGCCCGACGCCGTTCGGCGCGTCGTCCATGGCCTGCCGCAGTTCCCGGACGTACATCTCGGTCAGCGCGGCCTTGAAGCGGAACGCCTCCGCCAGCCCGGGATGCCCCGACAGCCCGGACCCGCGGGTGTGCGCGGCGACCGACTGGTCGAGGAGCGGCTCAAGGTCGGCATTGGTGAGTTGCCCGACCTTCCGGTACAAAGCGTCAGCGGCCAGCCGCATCTTCTCGAAATGGAACCCGAGACGCTCCGCAGTCGCCTTTGCATGGGGTCCGAAATCCAGGAACGCGTCCCCCAGGCAGTAGGGCGGGTGCTCCGGCCAGTCATGGCGCAGGCCGTCGATTTCCGGGTATGCGGCGAGTATGTCCTTAACACGTGCGCAGACGTAGGCTCTGACCTCGTCCGAGGCTACTGCCGCGGTGTAGACCATCCGGCGCCGCGGAAGTCCGCCGTCGGGCAGCCGGGGCAGATCGTCATCGTGCATGCCCGGGATCTGGACGGCCGAGACCTGGAAGTAGGCGCGCATGCCCCGGGCGTGTGCACCGTCGATGCACTCCCGGATCACATGGCCCTCCCGCGCCGTCAGGGCGTCCGCCGGTCGGGGCTGGTATCGGAGGCCGGCGTAGAAGTCCAGGTTCGGCTCGAAGCTGGGAGCGGGGCGGATCAGGACCTCTTCCTTGCCCCACAGCTTCCGCTCGATCACGCGGACCGAGCCTTCGCCCGCGTCCACCGGCGGCTCGCGACGCGGCAGCTCCTCGCTCGACCCGGCGTCGTCACGTCCTTCGAGTTCGTCTACGGCCTCGGACACGGCGGGCGCAATGGCGATGGCCGTCACGCCTGCGCTCGCGAGGCCGTCCAAGACTGCGTTGACACCCTCCGATTGGATGTACGGAGGCTGGACGGTTACTCCGAGGAACCTTCTCTCAGGCATTCAATGTCTCCTACTACGGGCGCGGTTCGGAACGCCGTTGCCCGGTGTGTGCCGCTGTCACGCTGCCCGGGCGCCGGTGGTGTTCAACGACACGGCGTACAGTGACGTAGTCGCAGTGATGAACAGGCGGGTGCCGTCCGGGCCGCCGAACGCACAGTTGGACGCCCGCTCCGGCACGCGTATCGCCCCGATGCAGTCTCCTTCCGGCGCGAAGACCCGGACGCCGTGGCCCGAATTGAAGCTGGCGAAGACGTAGCCGTGCGAGTCTACTCGGAAGCCGTCGACGCAGCCGGGCGCGACGTTGACAAACTCGCGGCCGTTCGCGAGTCGACGCCCGTCAACGACATCAAACGCGCGGATGTGGCGCGGCGCCTGCGCGTAGTGGGAGCAACCGGACTCCGACACGTAGAGCGTCTTCTCGTCGGGAGAGAAAGCAAGTCCGTTGGGCATGTAGAAATCGTCCGCGACGATGTCCAGCTTCCCTGCGGCGGGATCGAAACGGAACACGTAGTTGGCCTTAAGCTCGCTCTCCCGTTGATAGCCCTCATCGCTGGTCAGAATGCCGTAGGGCGGGTCGGTGAACCAGATCGTGCCATCGGACCTGACCGCCACGTCGTTGGGCGAGTTGAGCCTGTTGCCACGGTATCTATCGACCAGCGTGACGACGGTTCCGTCCGGTTCCGTACGGGAGATGCGGTGCAGGCTGTGTTCACACGTGACGAGCCGGCCCTGCAGGTCAAGCGTGTTGCCGTTGGAGTGGTGCGAGGGTTGCCGGAAGATCGTCATCCCGGCGCGCTCCGACCACTGCATCATGCGGTTGTTCCTGACGTCACTCCAGATCACGCGGTCGTTGCCGGGAACGTAGACGGGACCCTCGGCCCAGGCTGCTCCGGACGTGAGCTTCCGCACTTTCGCATCGGCCGGCACCAGCGCGCCGAAACGGTCGTCGAAGATGTCGAAATCAGTTGTCGCCACCGGGACCTCCGCCTGGGAATCGAGTCGCCCCGGACGCGCGAACGGTTCTCGAACCGGTCCCGCGGCGCCCGCCGGCAGGCTATCATCCGCACCGCGCGTGTCAACCGGGCCGGCACGCCTCGCTATTCGTACACAATTCGGAGGGCGCCATGAAGTTGCTTGGCCTCGAACATCTCGACATCGTCGTACGCGACATCAAGGAGTCCGTGGAGTTCTATCGAAAGCTGGGGCTGTCCGTGGAGGGGACACTTGAGAATGGTGGTTGTGTGTTCCTGTTCAACGGAGACGAGGAGAACCCGGTGCGCGTGGAGTTGCACCAGGCCGAGCCCGGCGGCAAAACCGGAGTCGACCACATCGCGTTCCGAGTGGAAGATCCGGTAGCGGCGAACAAGGAAGGCCGTTTCCTGGGCATCGAGTTCCTGTTCGAGCCCAATGAGAATGCACTGTCGGGCCGGACGATCACGAACTGCCTGGACCCGGACGAGGTGCAGGTTCAGCTCGCGAAGAAGACCGCGGAAGGCGCGTACCCCAACTGGGAGTGACCTTTGAGGAGGAGAAACGAATGAAAGTGCTGCTACTGCCCGAATGGGGCAGGCCGTTCTACGGTGCTCTCCGCGAGCGGCACCCGTCGATTCAATTCGTCGAGGCCAGCACCGATGCCGACATCCGGCGCGAGGTTGGCGATGCCGACGTGGTGTTCGGATACCTGACCGGGGCGCAGTTTGCCGAGGCGCAGCGGCTCAGGTGGATACAGACTCCCGACGCGGGCATGGAAGGGCTGTTCCGGCAGATCCCCGACATCGCCGGGACCGACGTCATGGTCACCAACGCGCGTGGGGCCGGTGCCCCGATGATCGGAGAGCACGCGGTCGCCCTGATGTTTGCGTTTGCGAGGGGTCTTCCCGATTTCATGCAACTGCAGCGTGACCACCGGTGGGACCAGCCGCACGGCCTGTCGATTGTCCAGATGCTCAGCGGCAAGACCGCCGGTATCGTCGGCCTGGGCCGGTCGGGCATGGAAACGGCCTGGCGATGCAGGTCGCTCGGCATGGACGTTGTCGCGGTGGACCGTCACCCGCGTGACGGAGCGCCGGCGGTTGAGGACGTCTGGCCGGTCGACCGGCTGCCCGATCTCCTCTCGCTGTCCGACTACGTGGTAGTCACCGTGCCGTACTCGCCCGACAACGAGAACATGATCGGCGCACGCGAACTGGGACTCATGAAGCCGACGGCATACGTGATCGTCACATCGCGCGGCCGGATCGTGCAGCACGACGCACTCGTGCAGGCATTGCGGGATGGAACGATCGCGGGTGCCGGGCTGGACACAGTGGTCGAGGAACCGCTGCCGGAGGACGATCCGCTGTGGCACCTGGGCAACGTGATCATCACTCCGCACATCGCAGGCAACTCGCCGGAGCTGGACGAGCGAACGTACCGGATGTTCGAGGATAACCTCCAGCGCTACGTTGACGGGCAGCCGCTGC
>CAYYFS010000002.1:2232-38967 GCA_964471055.1 uncultured Dehalococcoidales bacterium | reverse complement strand
GGTAAGAGCGATGATCCCGAGGATCAACCAGGGCAATCGGCGGAAGTTGCCAACCGTCATTGTTTCCTCCATTGAGCAGTGAGCGATTTGCGGGGAAGCTCTGTCCCCGGGGCATCGTGTTGCCGGCGCCCACCCCGTGCGCAATCACGGGCACGCGTCTCAGACGCGTGCGAGGCGCGCAAGCGTTGCCGGAGATTGGACGACACCTTTTCGGCTAGCACAGCCCACCGTGTGCGTGCAGGCTCCAAAATCAAACGGCTCGCGGAGGCCCGGCGACCCAACCGAAACCCGGCGGGAGCCGGGGCGCTCCATGTATGCTGAGCGTAGTGGTGGGGCGGTTAGCTCAGCTGGCTAGAGCATCTGTCTTACACACAGAAGGTCAGAGGTTCGAGTCCTCTACCGCCCACCAGACACGCGGGTGATTTCATGTGCTCCGATTAATCCGGCCCAGTGGACGGGTAGATCGGGTGAGCCATGAACGGGTTGCTCGCTGCGAGGCAACCGAAGCGGAGCGGGTTCCCACGACACCAGGAGGCGCAGATCGTGGCAGTGGCCGCAGACCCGAAGGCTCTGATCGAAGTGCTGATAGAGAACGTCAGTCGGGTCATTGTCGGAAAGAGGGGAGCCATAGAGCTGGCCCTCGCCGCCATGCTCTCTCGCGGGCACGTGCTCATCGAAGATGTGCCAGGTGTTGGCAAGACGATGCTGGCGCGCAGCCTGGCCGTTTCGACGGGCTGTGAGTTCCACCGCGTGCAGTTCACGCCGGACCTGCTGCCGAGCGATGTGACCGGAGCGTCCGTCTACAACCAGAAGACGCGAGAGTTCGAATTCCGTCCGGGGCCGGTAATCTCGGAGTTCGTCCTGGCGGACGAGATCAACCGTGCAACGCCCAAGACGCAATCGGCGCTCCTGGAGGCGATGGGGGAACGGCAGGTAACGGTGGATGGGGTGACGCGGCCCCTTCCCCGGCCGTTCATGGTACTGGCGACGCAGAACCCGATTGAGTACGAGGGTACGTTCCCCCTGCCTGAGGCACAGCTGGACCGGTTCTTCTTCAGGATCCGCCTCGGCTATCCGGGCGCCGAGGACGAGGTCGCGATCATGGAACGGCAGCAGTTGGCGGACCCGATCGACGCGTTGGAAGCCGTTTGCACTCCAGTGGACATTGTGCGGTTGCAGGAGCAGGCCCGCACTGTGTATGTCGATGAACTGGTGAAGCAGTACATCGTGTCGCTCGTGAATACGACCAGAGACCACGAGGACGCGGCGCTGGGGGCGTCCCCACGGGCATCGCTCGCGTTGATGCAGGGTGCCCAGGCGATGGCGATGATGCAGGAACGCGATTACGTGATCCCGGACGACGTGAAGGCGATCGCCGTATCCGCGATGTCACATCGGATTCTTCTTTCCTCATCAGCGCGGATGCGCGGCATCACGCAGGAGGAGATCGTCGAGGACACACTGGCGCGCGTACCGGTGCCCGGTGCCCGCGCTCGCGGCTGGTTGCGCCGCTGACGTTCTCGACGCGACCAGCTCCCGAAGAGGCGAAACGGGAGGCCGCCGGCTTGGCCCGGTGGGATACGGGCGACATGCGATTCCCGTCAGTCGGGCAGAGCGGCAGGACGGATACGCGGCCGGACGGCGGCCGGCGAAGCGGCGGGCCGATCTGGGACCGCCAGGCATCCCAACGCCCACACTGGCGCGGACTGCGGCGAAGCCGCGTGGTGTACATCATCGCCGCCATCATGGTGGTGACCTTCCTGACGGGTATGGCCACCGGCTTCGACCTGATGGTGCGCCTCAACTACGTCCTGGCGACGGTCCTCATCGTCGCCTACCTCTGGGCCACTGCGGGCCTTCAGAGACTCGATGCCGCCGTGTCCCGGCCGAAGGGGAAACTCTCGGTCGGCGACCGGGTCACCGAGGAGATCGTCGTCTGGAATCGGGGCGGCGCGCCGAAGGCGTGGGTCGAGGTGGAGGATGTAAGCGACATACCCGGGTTCCGCGTTCGACAGGTGACCGGCCTCGGCGTCTTGGTGAGCTTCAGCCGTTTCACGGCTTCTGCCGAGCTCCCACAGCGAGGCGAGTACTCACTCGGCCCGCTCCTCGTGCGGGCGTCAGACCCCTTCGACATGTTTCCGCAGGAGGCCGCGTTCGGTGAGATCGAGAGGATTCTTGTGTTCCCACGGATCGTGCCACTGCCGGACTTTGCGGGCCCGGCGACGCAGATCGTGGGCGAGAGTACCCCGAGGCAGCGGCTGCACGCGATCAGCACTGATACATCGTCGGTACGCGAGTACGTCGCGGGCGATAGCGAGAATCGCATCCACTGGCTGACGAGCGCACTTACCGGGGCGCTCATGGTGAAGCAGTTCGACCGCGGGTCGGCCAGCCACGTGTGGGTGGCGTTCGACATGCACGCCGACACGGTGGCGGGCGAAGGCGCCGAGTCGACGGACGAGTACGGCGCCACACTGGCCGCGTCGATCGTAGACAAGTACCTGGGCATGGCCCTGCCGGTGGGCTACGCGGCCCAGGGCGGTGAACCGGTCACGCTACAGCCTGAACGCGGATCGCACCAGCGCGAGATGATCATGAATCATCTCGCCTCGGCCCGGCCCACCGGCAGCGTCTCGCTGCTGGACCTGCTGGCCGGCCTGGAACGAGGGCTGTCCCAAAGCTCGACGCTTGTCGTGATCACCGCGGCGGGCGACGGTCCATGGGTGGAAGCTGTGGAGGGACTGCAGCGGCGGGGCGTGAGGGTAGTGGTTGCGCTGGTGGATAGCGAGTCGTTCGGCGGTGCCGGCAACCGCGATGCTGCTCGGAACCTGTTGAGTCGCGGTGTGCGGACATTCGGCGTCACCCGGGACGTGCCGCTCTTTGTATCGCTTTCGGAGCCGATCGGCGAGGCGTGGAGAACGACGGCTTCCCGCACGCCGTCTGAGCCGGCAAGGCATCGGGAGATTGCGGAGACAGGCAACGCGGATGGTACTGGTGGAGGCGTGTCGTGAGCGCATCCACGGGAACCGCTGTGGCGTTGGACCGCGCAGGTGAAGCCGACGTGAGGGCCCGGGGCCCGGCCGGGGGCGCATCGAGCGTGCTCATCGGGCGCATGCTGGGTCTGCCGCTTGAGGAATGGGTGAGCCTGGCCCTCCTCACCTGCATGTCGATCACGGCGGCATGGTCGCTGCAACTCGCCAACTGGGGCGATTCGCCGTCCGTGCTGCCCTCCTTGTTCGTTGCCGGCGTAGTAGCCCTGACGCTTGCCCGTTCGCGCATGCCGTGGCAGGTGGGTCACATCGTCTCGTTGCCTCTCGGCTTTGTCATGGTCATGTGGCAGGCATCGTTGCGGGCTGAAGGAACGAGTCCGGTCGGCCGGGGTTTCGACACGTGGTATCGGTTCGGGGACTGGCTGGAAGCAGCTCGTTCGGGCGGCGTTTCTCTGGACACGCTCCCGTTCACTGTGATGTTCCTGAGTGCGGCGTGGCTGGTGGGCTACGCCGCAGCATGGCCCCTGTTCCGGTGGCGCAGTCCGTGGCCTGCGGTGATACTGCTCGGCCTGTCGATTCTGACGAGCCTGAGCTATCGGCTGCATCAATTCGAATACACGTTCTTCTTCTTCGTGCTCGCCTCCATCGCATTGTTCGTGCACGTGACGACAGTACGGAGGATGGCGAGGTGGCGCGCTGCCGGAACGGCGTTCCCCCCGAGCATCCGGTGGCTAAGCGTTCGGGACGCGGTGCTGTTCGGCCCGCTGGTCGTGGTAGTAGCTGTCGTCATGCCGCTGTGGGAGCCTCATTCGACATCTGTGCGAGAGGTCTGGATGACGGTCCGGTCCCCGGTCGAAGCGCTTCGCGAGCCGGCCTCGAGGCTCCTGTCGGGCATCAAGGGCCGTGAGGCGGGTCCGCTCAAGCCGTTTGGGGACGCGCTGCCATTCTTCGGCGCAATCAACCTGCCAGAGGATCCCGTGATGCGGATCTGGTCCGACTATCCGACGTACCACGTTGGCCGGGTGTACGGCACGTACACGCCCGGCGGGTGGGTCAACAGCGCAACGGAGGAAACCACCGTACCGGAGCATTCGCCGGTCTGGCCGGCTGAGCCGCCCTACGAGAACCTGGAGTACGTCGATCAGCTCGTGCAACCGCTGTTCCCGACAGACCAGGTCTCGCCAGGGGGACTGCTGGCGGAGGCCGACCGCGAGGTACGCGTGCAGACGATGCAGGCGATGGAGTTTGAGATTAACCTCAGGCGGAGAAGGCTGAGCCGGTCGCTTCCGGAAGACGTACGTACGTTCGGAGAGCGGGTGCGAGAGGCGTTCGTCTACGCGCCGCGCCCCCCCCAAGACGCCCTGGCTGCCCTTCGTGAGATCCCCTCGGAGGGCCTGACCTGGCGAGCGTCGCTGGACGGCGACGGCGAGCTGGTGGCCGTCTCGGTGCTGCATGCGGAGGAAGAGCCCGCCGCGCAGGTGAACGTGCGATTGGCGACACCGGTGGATGCGGATGACTCCTACAGAATATCTACCCTGGTGTCGACGGTATCGGACGAAGAACTGATGGCAGCCGGGATCGACTACCCGGCGTGGGTGGAAGACCGCTACCTCCAGCTACCTTCTACGCTTCCGGTTCGCGTGCGGCGCCTCGCGGAGCGAATCGTCTTGCGCGCGGGCGCGGCGACTCCATTCGAGAAGACGGGCGCCGTGATCCAATACCTCAGATCATTTGTCTACAGCCAACAGATCGAAGGCCCGGCTCGGGGCCAGGATGCGATTGACTACTTCCTGTTCGACACCGTGGATGAGCCCTGTCCCTCGGATGCGCCCGACTGCGATGAGACCAGCGCGAAGGGGTACAGCCAGTACTTCGGATCGGCCGCGACGGTCCTGCTGCGCTCCGTGGGTGTGCCGGCCCGCATGGTTGCCGGGTACGCGCCGGGTGAATACGTGTCGCCGACCGAAGGGTTCGTTGTGCGGGGCACGGACCGTCACGGTTGGTCGCAGGTGTTCTTCCCGCGCTACGGTTGGATCGACGTCGAGGCCACGCCCGGCGTCGCCGAACACGTTCGCGGACTACCGGTGCCGCAACTGAACCGCCCCCTGCTCTACTTCGGCCTCCCTTCCGGCGAGGAGGACCAGCTCCTGTACGAAGAGGATCTTGAGGACCTCGGGGAGTTCGTGCGACAGGCCAGGGGAGCGGTGGGGGCCGGAGCTGACCCGGCGGCCGTTGGATGGTGGGTCGTAGCGCTCGCGGGCGCGCTCTCAGGAACGTTGGGATTCCCGCTCCTGGTGTGGCTGGTGTGGAGATGGAGCCTTCGAGGTCTACCGACTGCCGAACACACCTATACACAGATGACACGTCTGGGTACGCTGCTTGGAATCGGCCGGCCGGAGCACTATACATCCTCGGAGTACGCCGGCTTGCTGACCGGAGCGGCACCACATCTTGCTCAGGCGGTTGGGGCGATCGTCGCCGGATACGAAGCCCGCACATACGGCCGGTCGGATGAGTCACACGAAACGACCGCGGCGCTCAAGAGGGCGTGGCGGACGGTCGGGCGCGGGATGGTGAAGTGGCGGCTGCGGACGCTGGTGCCCGGCCATAGGTCAATCGCCGCCGGAGAGCGGGCAGCCCAGGAGGAATCTCGGCCATGAGCGATCTGAAGTACGGGGTGTTCCAGACGAAACTCGGCTGGGTGGCCGCAGTGGTGTCTCCGGCGGGTCTGCGGAGGTTGACGGCACCAGAGCCGACCCCGGACGCGGCGGAGCAGAGGTTGGGCTACGAGCTGGACGGTGTGGAATCGGATGAGGCAGCAGTGGACTGGGTTCGCCAGCGCGTGTGTGCCTACCTGAGCGGCGAGGATTCCGACCTCGCCACGATCCCTCTGGATCTTGTCGACGCCCCGCCGTTCTACAGGCGGGCGTGGGAGGCTTGCCGGTCGATTCCGGCTGGTGAAACGCGGTCGTACAGGTGGCTCGCTGCCGCTGCAGGAAATCCGCTGGCATCCCGGGCAGCGGGCCAGGCGATGGCGCGAAACCGGCTGGCCCTGGTAGTACCGTGCCACCGTGTCGTGGCCTCCGATGGGACGCCGCACGGGTTCAATAGCAGCTCGGGTGTGGAGATGAAGAGGCGGCTACTCGCACTGGAAGCCAGAGGCAAGTAGCCGCGACCCGCCGGGGCGAATCTCAGGATTGGCCCGCCCGCGTGGTGTGAGGCTCTTCCTCGCCTCCGAGAGCGGCTTCGAGAGCCGCACGGGCGCGCTCAACGTTTTCTCCGCGGGCGACGAGTCGCACGGGGAGCGGCGAAACGCCAAGGAAACTGACGGTGTCCCCGGCCCGAATGGCGCATTCGACACCCGACCGCAGGACCAGATCGCGCCACATCTCAGCCATGAGCTGATCCGGCGCGGTTGCGAATACTTCCCACGTGGCCATGTTGATCGGCGACTCGCCCCTCCGGTTGTGGCTACAGACAGGTTGGGATGAGGGCGTTTGTCAGGACGGGTGGACCGTTTCGGTATCGCCCGTTGTGCGTGCAGTGGCATCCCCGGTGTCGGCCGGTTGCGCGCCGTCGTCGGACCCGCCGTTGCCGGCGAGGCTCACCGACCCGCGGCCAAGCATCTCCACGAGCCTGTTCTCCAGCTCCGGACAGGCGGCAACTGTCACGAACGGCATGTCGAGCCGAACGAGCCGGTCCCGGGTTTCCACCTCCAGGATGACGGCATCAGGGCCGCGGTACTCCAGCAGCAGCTTCACCAGGTCTTCGAGACGGTATCGGTCCTCGATCTGCTCGCCCGTTTCATTGAGCCGTAGGACGAACCCTTCGGCAATCTGCGCGCCGCCGTCCCCGTTCGAGGGTCCGAGTGAGACCGCCGGCTCAACCGGCGACCCGTTGGCGCTTTGAGTCCCGTCTTCAGGAGAGAGAATTCCGTCGTTTTCCATGCCGTCCGTCACGAGTTCCTCAGCGGGAGTGCCGTTGCCTTCGATCTGTACGTTGTCCGGTGCCGCAGCGGCACCCGAGATCGGCGGGTCTGCGGGGCCTCCGGGATCGTCGCCCGGCAGGCGATATTCGCGAGCCTCGGCCGCTGCCAGAGAGATGCGTCCGTCCCTGTCCCGTACGCGTCCGGCCACTGCGACGAACCGCCCTTCTTTCCAGAGAGGCCCTGTCGACTCCACCAGGTCGGGCCACACCACGACCTCAAGATCTCCGTCCAGAAGCGTCAGATTCACGGAGAAGAAGCGCTCGCCCTTGCGGGTCAGACGCTCCTGCACCCCGGAGATCTGGCCGAGCGCGGACTTCTTCTGCCCCGCGTTCTCAGCGGTGATCTGGTTGGAGAACACCACGAAGTTGTCTGCCTGGGCGTACATCTCTCGCGAGAACGGCCCTTCGCTGATCTCGACGCCGAGCAGGTCTCGCTCCCAGATGGAGCGCTCGCGAGCAGTGACCTCTTCCGACTCAGGCAGTTCGATGGCGGGCATAGGGCTGTCGACGGAGTCCCCGAACATGTCGAACATGGTGGTCTGCCCGGAGTCTCGGAGGCGTGCCTCACGTTGCGCCGCCGAGACAATCCGCTCGCAGGCCTCCAGAAGCGCCGCCCGGCTTCCGAAGGCGTCCAGCGCACCGGCTTTGACCAGGCTCTCCAGAGTGCGCCGGTTGAGCCCTCTGAAGTCGACGCGCCGGCAGTAGTCCTCGATGGACTCGAACGGTCCGCCCGCGTCCCGGGCTTCGATGATGGGCTGCACGGCGAGCTCGCCCACGTTCTTCACGGTCGCCAGGCCGAAGCGGATAGCCTGGTTGCCGTCCTCCTGGTCCTCGATAGTGAAGCCTGCGAGGCTGCGGTTGACGTCGGGAGGCAGAATTCTGATTCGGATCCGACGGGCTTCCCGGATACCGTCAGCCAGCTTGTCGGGGTGGCCGGCCGAAGCATCCAGGATTGAAACCATGTACTCGACCGGGTAGTTCGCTTTGAAGTACGCGGTCCAGTAGGCGATCATCGCGTAGCTGACGGAGTGGGCCTTGTTGAAGGCGTACCCGGCAAAGGGCTCTATCAGCTCGAAGATGGTAGCCGTCAATTCCTGTGTGTAGCCCTTTGCCCGGGCGCCGGAGATGAACTTCTCCCGTTCGGCGGCCATGACCTCCGGGATCTTCTTACCCATGGCCTTGCGCAGGACGTCCGCTTCGCCGAGCGTGTAGCCGCCGAACTCCTGGGCGATCAGGAGAACCTGGTCCTGGTAGACGATGACTCCGTACGTCTCCTCCAGGATCTCTTTGAACGCCGGGTGCGGGTATCGGATGGGAGCGCGGCCGTGCTTGGCTGCTATGAACGTGCCGATGTGCTCCATCGGCCCGGGGCGGTAGAGGGCGATCATGGCCGAGACATCGGCCACGGATGTGGGCTTCAGTTCCTTGATATTCCGCCGCATGCCCGAGCTTTCGAGCTGGAACACACCCCAGGTGTCCGCGGCGCCGAGCAGTTCGAAGGTATCGGCGTCATCCAGCGGTACCGTATCGAGAGCCAGGTGCTCGCCCCGGTGGGCGCGGATGAGTTTGACGGTTTTGTCAAGCACCGTCAGGTTGGTGAGGCCCAGGAAGTCCATCTTGAGCAGGCCGAGGTCAGCAAGGGGTCCCATGGCGTATTCCGTCATGGGCGGATCGTCTTCGTCGCCTTTGATCGGCCTCTGAAGAGGCACGACATCTACCAGGGGGTCTTCAGAAATGATGAGACCGGCGGCATGTGTGCTGGCGTGCCGGACGTTCCCTTCCAGGCGCCGCGCTGCTCGGATGAGTTCCTGGTTCTGCGGGGTGGATTCCGCAAGGACTTTGAGTTCCGTACTCTCAGACAGAGCGGCATCCAGGGTCATGCCAAGCCGCTGGGGTATGAGGCGGGCGATGCGGTCCACTTCCGCCAGGTCCACGCCCTGGGCGCGGCCGACATCCCTCACCGCGGCCTTGGCGCCGAGGGTGCCAAACGTGATGATCTGGGCGACATGCGCGCGACCGTACCGTTCCACGCAGTAGTGGATGACCTCCGCCCGGCGGTCATCTTGAAAATCCATGTCTATGTCCGGCATCTCCTTACGCTCCACGTTCAGGAAACGCTCGAAGACAAGACGTGTGGCGAGCGGATCGATCTGAGTGACATCGAGGCAGTACAGGACCAGGCTTGCCGCCGCACTGCCCCGGACCGCGGACAGGATGTGGCGCTCATTGACGAAGCGGAAGATATCCCAGACCACCAGGAAGTAATCTGCGAAGTCGGTCTGCCTTATGACGTCCAGTTCGTACCTGAGGCGTGCTTCCACCTCGGCAGGTGCGTTCGGGTATCGCCTTCGCAGACCCTTCTCGCACAGCTCCGCCAGGTACTGGTGTGCAGTCTGTCCATCCCGAGTCGGATATCGAGGGACGTGAGTCTCGCCGAACGGAATCTCAACGTTGCACTGTTCCGCGATGCGCACCGTGTTGGCGAGTGCCTCGGGTGCCTCACCCCATCTGGCCGCCATCTCCTCTTCGCTCTTGATGTAGTAGGAATCGTCTTCCAGCCGGAGCCGCTTCGGATCGTTGAGGGTGGTGTTGGTCTGTATGCACGTCAGGATTTCCGCGAACGGGGCGTCCTCCCGCGAGATGTAGTGTGAGTCGTTTGTGGCAACGAGCGGAAGACCTGTCTCGCGAGCGAGTTCCACGAGGCCCTTGTTGATGACCGGCTGCTCGGGCACTCCCTCGTGGTGCATCAACTCCAGGTAATACCGGCCTTCGAAAACCGTGCGGTACCAATCGACGACGCTCCGCGCGTCGTCCATGCGCCCCGATGCAAGAAGCCGCGGCACCTCACCGGAGGGGCATGCGGACAGGGCGATAAGGCCTTCGCTGTACTCCTCGAGGAGTGCTCGGTCGGCCCGGGGACGGTAGTAGAAACCCTCCAGGTGTGAACGAGAGATGAGCTTCAGCAGGTTCTGGTAGCCGGTCTCGTCTTGCGCCAGGAGTGCAAGGTGGTGAGGTGAGCGGCCGGCGCCTCCGCGGTCGCGGCGGTCGCCGGGTGCGACGTAGGCCTCGCAACCCAGGATCGGCTTCACGCCCGCATCTCTGGCGGCGCGATAGAAATCGATGATGCCGTAGAGATTGCCGTGGTCCGTGAGCGCTATCGCCGGCTGGCCCAGTTCGGCCGCGCGTCGGGCCATGCCGTCAACGCGACTCAAGCCGTCGAGGAGGCTGTACTCGGAATGGTTGTGAAGATGAACGAACACGGCGTGTATGGACTGCCGGGCGGTCCGCCGGAACCCGCGAACGGCGGATGGCCCGGGGCTGTCTGCTTCGGTTGGGGGCCGACAGGACGCGGGGTCCGTCGACAGAAGGCTGTCCCGGACTATAGCGTGGCTGCGGGCACCGCGTCGAGGGCGTTGCAGGGTTGATTGCCAGACGAGATGTTGCGGTTATGCGTGAGTCAATCACAAGGGATTGGGGTCTGGCGCGTGCCGGTGCGATTGGCAGCACCAGACTCGGCCACATTCCGGCCGTGGAGGGACGCTAAACTTGCCTGATTCACGGGGAACAGCGCGCCGGAGGTGGGGAACGTGGTGAGGCCGGGCTGGGGAGGGATGGTCGGGATGAGCGCGAGAGCAGAGCCGAAGTCAGCGGTGGCATGCGGCGCGGCACCGAGCCGGGAACGCGAGACAGACGCACCGATACGGGCGGAACCCGGAAGACAGGGCGCGCGAGGAATGCTGCCGTGACCGAGCTGTATCCGGAGAGAATCCTGGTTGTGGATGACGAGGCGGGCTCTGACCTGATGCGATCCGTGCTTCGCCGTCTACGCCGGGAGGGGTTCATCGTGGATGTGGTGCAACCAGAAGGCCCACACGTGACGGGCGATGATTTCGAAGCGGAAGCCCTCTACCAGGTCGACGAGCAGAGGCCGGCGGCCGTTCTGCTAGACGTCCGCTTCGGAGACCACCCGGATGATCGATTCAAGGGCCTGTCCATCCTTCGACGGATCGTGCAGAAGGCCCCGAAACTGCCGGTGCTGGTGTTCACGCAGTATGCAGAAGGCCCGTATCGGGACACGGCGGTGACTGGAAGCTTGAGCGTGGACGCTCCGGTGGATTTCATCGACAAGCTGGCGAGCCCGGATGAAGTGGTCCTGCGGCTGCGCCGTCTCATCGGCAGATCGCCGTCCGCGATGACTATCGGGCCGTACTTCTCACTGGACGCGGACAATCGCGTGCTCTACGCCAGGGTGGGTGGCGAAAACCGACCGGTTCGGGAGATCCAGGGCATGAAGTACGAGATACTCCACGAATTGGCTGCCACTCTGTATCGAAGCGAAGGTGAGCTGGTGCCGTTCTCACGACTTGAACGGTTCTCCGGTGGAGAGGATTCTCGCGCTTCCCTTCGAGTGCGCATCCGTGAGATCAAGGACGCCATGGGCGAGGCGCTCGGCAGGCGCTTCGGGGCGAATGAACTGATAGTCAACGTTCGCGGCAGCGGCTATCGTCTGGTCCCGCCGCGTGATCCGGTGTAGCGTCGACTTTGGACCGGCAGGGAGAACAGTTGGGCGCGGGCCTTGCGATGTCGGGGGTGAAGCCGTATGAGACGGTGCACCGGGTACGGTAGGGTCCGGTCTTCGGGCCGCGCGACGCGGTCGGGACAGCCGGTAGCGGGGAGATAGGCGTGAGAGTTGGCGACTGGCTCAGGGTGGCCAGGTACGCGGGGATCGCGGCCGCCACACTCGGGGTGGTGGCGATCGTCCTCGCGCCCTTCATAGGAGAGACCCTGTTCCCGTCGTTCAAGTGGCAGGTTGAGCCGCTGGCGTACCTGGGCGTGGTTGCGGTGGTTGCCGGACTCGCGGTCGGGCTGACGGCCTTTGCACTGGAGATGAGAGGCGCCGGCGAGCGGGTCGCGGGCGAGACGATGCGGAAGTGGAGCCGGGTCACCCAGGAGTACTTTGAGATGTTCGGGCACGACCTGGGTCGGCCCTTCCGTCGGATTCTGGGCAAGGAGCGCGAAGTGCGGGCCCGACTGGACGAGTCGGGGCGGGATGTCGAGCCGGCGGTGGCTGATCTGCTTGATGAAATCGAGCGACAGGCGCCCAGCTTCAGGTTGATGGTGTCCAATGTCCAGGTGCTGGTGGAGCTGGAGGAGGCGGAGCAGACCCCACGACGCGATCCGGTGGATCCGGCACAGGTGGTGCGGAACGTGGCCGACCGCTACCGTGGCGTGGCCGCGGAGCGGGGGACGGAGCTTTCCTGGTGGTCTGAACCGGCGGAATTCGGCGTCGTCTATTCGGACGCAGGGGCGATCGACCACATCGTCACGAACCTGGTTGACAACGCGGTCCGGTTCGCGGAGACGGAGGTGGCGGTAAGGCTGACCCGCGACCCGGAGAGCTTCTCGGTGCGGGTCTGGGATGACGGCCCCGGCATCCCGCAGGGGTACGTGCCCCACGTCTTCGATCGGGGTTGGACGCCGGAGGTAGCCGGCCGAACTGAACGGGCCTCTTCGGGGCTCGGCCTCTTCATCGCGCAAATGCTCGCCAGGCGGTGCGGGGGGGAATTGACCGTGGACGGTGCCGCGTCGCCGGAAGCGGGAAAGCACACGGCATTCACCCTCGTGGTCCCGATGAGAAGTGATCCGGTCGGCGGGCCACAGTAGCCCCGTGGAACGGATAGATGGAGACGCAGCCCCGGTGCTTGAGCCCTGTCACTGCCGGTCCACGCCCGCGGTCCGGCACGCGAGGTTCCCAGCATGACCCGGCGGAGAGTGCTCGGACTGGTACTAGTACTGGTGGCAGGTGCGTTCGCGGTCGGGTGCTTCCGTACCGTCGAACGAGTCGCCGAATCGCCGACGCCGAGCGTCGCCTCCAGTCAGCAGCCAGAGGCCACACCCCGGCCGACGACACAGGTCCCGACGGCGACCGCGGCCGCTACGGTGACTTCGGCTAGTGTCACACCCGGGCCCACGGAAGCGCCGACCTCGACGATAGCGCCTTCAGGCACGTTGACCCCAGCGCCGACAGCCACTTCAGCTCCCTGGCCGGTGATCACCCCCGCTGATCCGCCGGTGCAGCAGTACGGCCTGTATCTGGAAATAGAGGGTCTGACCGAGGAGAGCGTGGTGCGCGGCGACACAGTTGTGGCCCGGGGGCGCACCACTCCCGATGCCCTCCTGAGCATCAACGGTGTCGTCATCCCGATCGACGAAAGTGGGAGCTTCGAGGTCCTGCTCACGCTCGATCCGGGACCGAACCTGATTGAGGTTGTCGCGAGCGATCTCGAAGGAAACGAGGAGAGAAAGACTCTCGCCGTCGTGTCACTGCCGGAATCGTCACCCTGAGCGTGGAACTGGTGCAGTAACACAACGGTAATGACGGTATGGCTAGGTTGAAGATGGATGAGTATGTGCGGTCCCGTAGTCGCATATCGGGGCTGCGACAGGTACTGATGACGCGCAAGATGGCCATGCACAAGATCTGTGTGAGAGCGGCGCTGGCAGCCGGTGTCCTCTTGCTTCTGGGCGTTCTGATGCTGCCCACGTCGGCCGCGGTGCGGGCGGATGGGCTCGCCACGCTTGAGGCCGTGTTCGGTACGGTGCTCAGGGTCTCCGCGGGCGAAGCTGGAGGGGTCATCTGGCTTGCCACTGACGACGGAGTCGTGGCGCTGGAAATCCAGGCCGGCACGACCCTGAAGGCAGGAGACGCCGAAACGACGCTGGACGGGGTTGCGGAAGCAGACCGCATCGTAGCGACAGCCGAGCGCGGGGCTGAGGGCACGCTGATCGGCCAGAGCGTGATTGTGCGCCCGAAGGAGGGAGGGGCGTCGTACCTTCACGTCGTGGGTGTTGTGACCGGGGTCGGAGACGCCCGGATCGAGGTCACGGACCGCAATGGCAACACGGTGACGCTCGAATGGCCGGTGGCGCTTGAAGAGCCCGCCGTCGGCGAAATGATCACCGCGGTGGCGCGACGAGATGAGCGCACGAACAGCCTGATGGTGAAGGCCCTCGAACGGGCCGAAAGAACGGTGAAACGGCTGGAGTCCGCGCTCGAACGAGTGGAGGATCCGGCAAAGAAGCGCGAGATCCAGACGCTGATCGAGAGAAACGGCACGCGGCATCTGACAGCGCTGAACGAGGCTCTGGCGAACGTGAGCGCCGAGACGGGAGCGCAGGTGGTGGCCGCTGTCGCTCGCTTCGGGCAGGAATACGCGAGGACCGCCCTGAACGCCGGCACCGAAACGCCGGGCATTGAGGACGGTGGAGTCGTCACGGGCCTGTCCGGGGATGTGCTGTCGGTGAGACTGAGCCACTCGGGAGTGGAGCGACAATTCCTCTTGACCGCGGCCACGGAGATCGAGACGGCGCTTTCGTCCGCCGCCACTCCTTTCGATTTGCTGAGCGAGGGTCGCCGGGTGAGCGTGCTGACCACGGCAGCGGATGTCGCGGAGCCGCCGGTAGACGGGCCACCGAGAGCTGTTCGCGTCAGCATCCGGCCACCGCAACTTCCCGGAGCGGTCGCCGCCGCAGTGGCGGCGGAGAGTCCGCAGGTGTTCTACGGATCGATCACGCTTGTCGACGTGGGGTCTGGGTTGGCCGGCGTGGACGGGGTCGTGATCGTGGCAGACGTGGCCGAAGGAACGAAAGTCGCCGCCAATGTGAGGCCCGGCACGAAGATCAGCCTTGACGGTGAGCCTGCGGATGTCGGCAAGCTGGCCGCCGGGCAGCGCGCGGAGGTGTGGCTCACCGGAGACGGTGTGACCGCGACGCAACTCCGCGTCAGCTTGGAGGAACGGCCGGAGGCACACCTGTCCGGCGTCGTGAGGCGCCTGGACACGGAAGGGAGGAGCATCCTGGTCGCTCCGGTGAGTGGCGAACCCGTGGAGCTGCGAATCGCACCGGATGCAGGGATTACACGAAACGGGCAAGACGTCGGCCTGTCAGAAGTGGGCTCGGACGACCTGGTGCTGGGCGCTTCCAGCTTCGATCCTGAGACGCGAGTCGTGAACAGGCTGGTGGTTAGTTCGCTCGAAAGCGTGAACCTGGCCGGCACGGTCGCCGGTGTGAACGAGGCCGCCGGCCGGGTGACAGTGCGCCTGGACAATGGCGGAACGACCACGGTGCGGGTGACAGAAGACACTGAGCTGGATGGCCCAGAAGACCGCGCCGTGCTGCTCAGCGACCTCCAGGTGGGTGATCGGGTCGTGGCGGGACAGTATCGGCCGGTCGACACGGACGGGCTGGCCTTCAACGTGGCGACAGAGTTGGCCGTCGCACCGCCGGAGATCGATGGCCTCCGCGGTGTCGTCGTTCTGCTGGACGAGGTACACAACGGGGCGGGTCGGATCATGGTTGACGATCCAGACCGGGAACAGCCCGTCAAGCTGTTCGTGTCCGACCCCGCCTCCCGCGTGGCGGTGTTCAAAGACGGCCGGCAGACGAACGGACTTGAGAGCATCGAGATCGGCGACATAGTGGAATCGGCGGCCTACGAGCCGGGCACGGGCGCGCTCGCACGACTGACAGTTGTGACACCCGGCGCGGAACGCATACGCGGCGTCGTGAGCAGCGTCGATCCCGTGGCCGGCGCGCTGGCAGTGGTGAGTTCCGATGGCGACACCGTGCGGATGGTGACAGCCGGGGACGCCGAAATCCGTCTGAACGGCAGGTTGGTGGGATCTCTGGCGGGAATCGAGGCTGGGGATACGGTGGCTGCGGCGCTGTATGCGGAGGAAGAGCCTGGTCAAATCAGTGCACTGGGATTACATGTGCTGTCCGGACGCCGGGTGGTGGAGGCCGTCACGAACAGCCAGGAGCCGTACACGTCCGGGCGCACGCCTGTCGCAATGCCGGGCCCGGTTGAGACGACGATATCCGGGGTGATTGAACTGATCGACGGCGACAGGTGGGTCATCGGCGGCAGAGAATTCGTCGTCACGAAGGCCACACAGTTCTTCGGAGAGGAACCGGAACCCGGCCTGGTGGCGAAGGCTGCACTGCGGGCCGGCGAAGACGGCGCGTTCACAGCCCTGGCGGTGAGTGTCGCCGGCAAGCCAAGCGAGAATCCCGAGCGCAGACCGATCAACGTCAAGCCGGGATCGAGCGATGCCGCGGACGGAACGGTTCTGGTGTCCGGCGTTGTCCGCTCCATTGCAGGAAACGTCTGGACGATAGAGGGCGTCGCATTCGTCGTGACCGACGGCACCCGAATCGTGGGAGCGCCGGAGGTGGGGCGCGAGGCGCGCGTGAGTGTCAGGCGAGAGGCCGACGGGACGTCCGTAGCCGTGGAGGTCGTGCTGGGTGCGGTGAGTGAGGCGGCCGCGACGCGGCGCTAGGTCCCCCGGCCGTAGGCTCGGATCCCCCGCTCCTCCTGAGCGTTTCTTGCGCCGGAAATGCCCCGCAGGCGTCCCCGCCGTCCGGTAACTAGGCCTCGTACTTGCCGAAGACGAGGCAGCCGTTCTGGCCTCCGAACCCGAAGCTGTTCGATAGGACCGTCTTCACATCTGCCTCGCGCGCGACGTTCGGCACGTAGTCCAGGTCGCATGCCGGGTCCGGTGTCTCGTAGTTGATCGTCGGGTGGATTACGCCCTCGACAATCGTCTTGATGCAGGCTATCGCCTCCAGCGCGCCGGCGGCCCCGAGCCCGTGGCCGATCATGGATTTGGTGGAGCTGATCGGGATCTGATACGCGCGGTCTCCCAGGGCTCGCTTGATCGCCTTTGTCTCAGAGGCATCGTTCAGGGGTGTCGAGGTGCCATGGGCGTTGATGTAGTCGATATCGTTGGTCGCTAGCCCAGCGTCGGCGAGTGCCAGAAGGATCGCGTTGGCCGCGCCCAGTCCTTCTGCGTGCGGCTGAACAAGGTGATGGGCGTCTGCTGTCACGCCGGCTCCGAGTACTTCGGCCAGGATTCGCGCGCCGCGCTTCAGCGCGTGTTCGAGGCTCTCTATGATGAGGATGGCGGCGCCTTCCCCGGGGGCGAATCCATCGCGGTTTGCGTCGAACGGCCGACTTGCCTTTTCCGGCTCGTCGTTTCTGGTGGTGAGCGCGTGGATACTGCAAAACGCGCCCAGGCCCAGCTCGCAGATGCCCGCCTCGGTACCACCTGTGATCATCACGTCGGCGTCGCCGCGTCGGATCACGTGAGCGGCTTCGCCAATCGCGTGGGTGCCCGCGGCGCAGGCGGTGATGCACGTGTTGTTGTATCCGGTGAAGCCGAACAGGCGGCCCAGATTCGCGGTCGCCATGTTCGGGAGCATCATGGGCAGGTAGAACGGGCTTATCTTCATGCCGCCCCTGTTGAGCATCACGCGTGCCTGCTGATCGGTTTCAACCAGCCCGCCGGCACCGCATCCAAGCAGCACGCCTACCCGCTCCGCTTTCTCATCTTCCGGTTTGAGGTCGGAATCTTGGATTGCCTCCGTTGCGGCGCCGACTGCCAGCAAGGAGAAACGGGCCATCCGGCGCGTTTCTTTGCGGTCCATGATCGCGGTGGGATCGTAGCCGCGCACCTCCCCGCCGATCTTGCAGGGGTATGGCTCCGCATCGAAGGCCGTCAGCGGCGCGATGCCAGATCGACCGGCCTTGAGGCCCGACCACAGTTCGGCGACGGAATTGCCGAGCGCGCTGAGTGCGCCGATGCCGGTGACGACTACCCTGGTGCGCCCGTTGCTGCTATTGGTCATGGTTGAAGTGTCTTTCGCTCCCTGTTGATCTACCTGGACCTGCGAGAAGCATTCTACCCGTACACGCGAGGGCCACGCGTCCTCCTCGAAGAGCCCCTCAGGTCCGGGTAGAGTTCGGGCTCTACGCCAAGGATATCCTCAACGATCTCTGCGGCCAGGAAAAGGGAACCGGCCGCGATGATGAGGTCGTCATCATCCGCCAGACGCCTCGCTGCTTTGAGCGCTCCCTGAGCATCGGGCGCTACCGCGTCGATCGCGATGCCGGCCGCCAGCAACGCGTCTGCGACCCGGTCCGCGGGTACAGCCTTCGGGTGACGCGTTTGGGTGACCACGATCCGGGGAGAGAAGCCAGAGAAGACCTGTGCCGCGGCAGCGAAGTCGTGGCCTCCGGAGCCCGCGAAGATCAGCACGATTCGCGTCACGGCCGGGAAGTGACGCCGGACAGTGTCCAGGAGAGCTCCCGCAGAGGCATCGTTGTGTGCGCCATCAACCAGGAGCGGCGGCACGCAGCCCGGAAGGAGCTGGGCGCGTGCCGGCCATTCGGTGCCGGCGACGCCTCGTGCTACTGCTTCGGCGCGGAGCGGGAACCCCCGATCAGCCAGTTCTTCCAGTACTGCGACGGCGGTTCGAGCGTTGTCTACCTGGTGGGCACCCAGAAGCGGCAAGGCCAGGTCGTACCGGCCGTGCCGACCGACGAGCGTCAGGCGCTGTGGCCCAGCACCGCAGGGCTCCTCGCGCTCGACGCTGACCGCGTCCATCGCGTTCGTGAAAGGCGCACCTGTTTCTGCGGCGGTTCGGTGCAGGACTTCGAGTGCCGCTGCCGTCTGACGGCCCGAGATCGCTGCGGCTCCCCGCTTGAATATGCCGGCCTTCTCGGCGGCTATCTTCGGGATGGTGTCGCCGAGGATCCTGACGTGATCGAGGCTCACGGGCGTAACGGCTGTGACCTCGGGACGAACCAGGTTCGTAGCATCGAGCCGCCCGCCGAGGCCAACTTCGATCACCTGGAAGTTTGCACCTGCGCGCTGGAAGTGAACGAACGCCATGGTGGTGAGCATCTCGAAGACGCTCACGGTGCGGCAGTCGCCCCGCGCAGCCACCGCTTCGACATGCGGCCACAACTCGTCGACCAGGCCGGCAAAATCGGCGGGTGCGATCGGCTCCATGTCGACGCGAATACGCTCGCACAGGGTGTGGAGGTGCGGAGACGTGTACAGGCCAACCTTTGCGCCATGGGCGACGAGAACGGATGCGACAAGCGTGGCCGTGCTGCCCTTCCCTTTGGACCCTGCCACGTGGACCGTGGGAGTTGCCAGGTGCGGGTTTCCGATGCGCGACAGGAGTATTCCCATGCGGCGCAGGTGGAAGTCGGGAGGCTCGCCCGCCCGCGATTTTCGCTCGAAGTCGGCGAGGCTCAGCAGGCGGTCGGCGGCGGCGCTGTAGCTAGAGAGGGGCATTCGCTTCGGGTGCTCGGTTCGAGAGCCTGAAGATTCGGTGCATGTACGACTGACCATATTGCCGCGGTGAGGACCGCGGCGCGTGGGACGCGCATCCATCCAGGTGGCAGGAGGGACCATTCCGTAGCGTATCCAGCCGAGCATCTCCTCCGGTATCCCGAGGAACGCGGGCGGGTTGGTTTTCTCCAGAGCAGGAACGTCCGCCGCCGTGCGGCCCCCCGGCAGGGCCCCGGGTCGGCCCGGGGCCCGCAAGCCGTTCAGTCTCTGCTACAGGGTGAGGTATGACGGCGCGTAGATCTGGCGGTCGTACAGGATGTTGATGGTTTTGGCTATGTCGCTGGTTTCCGGGTCTTCCAGCATCGAGGGTTCCACCTCGAACTCTTCGCCGGTACCGACGGTATCTGCCAGCGCCACGTACAGGCGCCCTTGAGCCGTGGACGTATCCCGTTGATCGATCGTCCTGATGACGTTCATCGTGCCTTCGTCAAGGGCGTTGGCGATGGCGGAGACGATTCCGGCGCCGATCATCATCGCGGCGAACACTTCATTGATGAGAGGACGGCCTTCTGCGGGAGTCCCGTTGGACACGTTTGACAGACCGGCGGTTGTCTTTGGGGGCGGGTCGGAAAGCTCTTTGAAGTAATGCACCGCCATCACCGTCTGGATGGCCTGGTCCTGCATGCCGTTCACAGTGAGCACCAACGGGTCCAGGTACAGGTTCTCGATTGGGAGGCCGTGCTCCTCGGCGGCGGGGAGCAGCCTGCCCATCACGAGTTCCAGTCGTTCCTCCGCAGTGGTCGGCAGGCCTGAGTCACCCAGTGCGAGCGCGATGAGGTCTGCCTCGTATTTCGCGGCCAGCGGCACCATCGCCGCCATGCGTTCCTCGGTGGCGTCCGTGCTGTTGATCAGGGCCCTGTGTTTGCACCGCTTGAGGCCGGCCTCAATGGCGGCTGCGTTGGTCGTGTCCAGGCTGAAAGGTACGTCCACAACTTCCTGCAGGATGTCCACCAACCAGGGCATGATCTCGTGGCCCTGTCGCCTCTGCGGGCCGATGTTCAGGTCGACTATTCCGGCGCCCGCCTCGACCTGGCTAACAGCCATGTCCTGCAGCGTGCGCGCGTCCCGGTTCTCCAGTGCCGCCCTGACCCTCGGGGCAATGACGTGGATCGATTCTCCGATGACGATCATTGAGCACGCTCCTAGCTTCTCGGTCGATTGCTTTGTCTTCAGCGGGCGGACGGAGATCCGGCTCCAGCCGCCCCCTCCCGCGTTACGAACCCGAGTTCATGTGCCAGCCGGTCCACGGCCTCTCGTACCGGCGAGTTGGATGGTAGTTCCACCAGCGGCCGCCCCACGGCATCCAGTTCGCCCACGAGGGGGTCGGAAGGGATAGTGGCCAGCAGCCGGAGCTCCTGTGCATCTACCGTCTTCCTGAGTTCCGGATGCAGCTCTCCATCCACGCGGTTGACCACCAGCCCCACGGTGTCGACATGCGTCCGGAGGTCGTGCAGCAGCGCCTGCGCCCGTCCGGCCGCCGTTATGCCCCGCACGGTTGGGTCGGACACGAGCAGAAGTGCCTGCAGGTCTCTGGTGGTCCGCCTGCTGATGTGCTCCATGCCCGCCTCGTTGTCGATAACAACGTGGTCGTAGGCGTCCGTCATGCGATCGATGGCCGTTCGCAGAACGTGATTGGAGGCGCAGTAGCATCCCGGCCCCTCCGGCCTTCCCATGACGAGCAGGTCGAGTCCGGTGGATTCCATCACCGCCTGGCGGGAACGGAACGCCATGTAGTCGTGCCGGGTCATCCCCGCCGGCAGGTCGTCGCCTTCGGTCGCGATCTCCTCGCGGATGCTGCCGATGGCCTCCGGTTCCTCGAGGCCCAGGGCCATGTGCAGGTTGACGCTCGGGTCCGCGTCGATTGCCAGCACGGTGCCTTTCCCGGCCAGAAGCTTGATCAGCATCGCTGCGATCGTTGTCTTGCCGGTCCCACCCTTGCCTGCCACCGCTATCGTCGTGGTCATGTCGGGTTTTCCCCCTCACCTGCGGTGCTCCCACCCGACCCGCTGCTCGGCAGGCTCGCCAGCATGTCTTTCACCGACGGGAAGCCGCCCAGATCGGTGTGAGGCAGAAACAGAGTGGACGTGAACTCGTTCATAAACGAATTGTCGGCCACGAGTTCAAGGTACGTGACCCCGGCGGCGATCTTCTCTGCCTGGCGCCGCGCTCCCCTCGACAGGAGGACTCTACTCGCGCCGAGGGCGGAGGTGTTGCCGAGGAAGCGGAATCTGTCCCACGGCAGATCGGGCAGCAGCCCGATCAGGATGGACTTTTCGACGTTGATGTGCTGTCCGAATCCGCCGCCGATCAGCACCGCTTCTATGTCGCTGGCCTGGATGTCCAGAGAGCGCAGCATCACGGCGAGGCCGGCGTAGATGGCTCCTTTGGTGCTGATCAAGTTGGCGACATCGACCTCGGTGAGAACGATGTCCTCATCCGAGGCTGACTCGGCGGCATGCACGAGCACGTATGCCGGGCCGTGATCGGTCTCGACGATGCGTCCGTTGCCGCTCTTTCGGGCCCTGCCGGTCGCCGTGGTGAACCGCCCCGCTTTGTCGACGATGCCGGTCATGAACATCTCGCCGAGCGCGGCGATCATGCCGGAACCGCATATGCCTCTCGGCGAGCCACCGCCGATGACCCGGAGAGTGGGGGCCAGGGTGTTGTAGTTGATGGTTACGTCTTCGATGGCGCCCGGAGCAGCCGGCATTCCGGACTGCACCCCGGCTCCCTCAAAGGCCGGTCCCGCGCTACAGGCGCATGCCACGAGCCAGTCGGCGTTGCCCAGTACGAGTTCACCGTTGGTGCCCACGTCCATGAAGAGCGCCAGGTCGCGGCGGCGGTAGAGGCCCGAGCTGAGGATGCCGGCGGTGATGTCTCCCCCTACATACGCCGCGACCGCCGGCAGGCAGTAGACTGAGGCTCCGGGATTGACCTTCAGGCCCACATCCGGTGCCTGGACAGCCGGGAAGCTCGTCGCGAGTGGAGTGTACGGCTCTTCCCGGATGGACCTCGCGTTCAGGCCCAGGAACAGGTGCGTCATGGTGGTGTTTCCGGCCATTACCACGTCGTCGATGTGAGTGGGATCGAGATCGTGCCGCGCGCACAAATCGTCGATCAGACCGTTCACCGTCTCACGCGCCAGACGCTGAAGTTCCCGCAGGCCATTCCCGCGCTGGCTGTGGACGATGCGGGATATCACGTCTTCGCCGCACGATATCTGTCTGTTGAACGTGGTTGCAGTGTCGATCAAGCGGCCGGAGCGCAGGTCCAGGAGCGCCACGGCGACCGTCGTTGTGCCGATATCGACCGCCGCACCCAGGCTGGTGCCCGCGGCGTCGTACGGTCTGACCGCGACCAGCCGGGACCTTCCCCCCCGGAGCGCGCGTTCCACAATCGCCGTTGCGCGCCAGTCGCCGTCTCTCAGGGTGCGGTCAAGGCCGCGTACCGCGGGGAGGTCCGCGTCCAGGTTCTTCACGTTGGAAGAAGTACCCAGTTGCCGCCGCACTCGCTCCAGGTCCGACGCGCTGTCCTGGAGAGTGGGGGGTGATAGTTCGAGCAGATGGTGTGAGACGACGGGATCGCGGGGTGGGCGGCCTCTTCGCTGCACCTCGATCTTCGCCGCTCCCGGCAGAGTCCTTTCGACTTCCTCCGGGATCAGGAAGGCTGTGACCGGCCCACGCACCTCGGTCTGGCAGGAAAGCACCCAGCCCTGGGCGACCTGCCGAGGTGTCAGATGGGCGTCCGATCTGCTACGGACTTCGCCGCGCTGGACGCGTACCGTGCAACGGCCGCATCTGCCCTGGCCGCCGCAGGGAACGGCGGCGTCGATGCCTGCCTGCCGGGCGGCGTCGGACAGCAACGTGCCCACCGGAACCTCCGCATGCCTGTTCTGAGGCAGGAAGGTGATGGCGCAGCGTGAATCATCCACGTCTAGGCCGCCGGGCCGGTGCTATCGACCGGCCCCCTGTAGCTGGGACTCCTCGAGCCGGGCGGTCCATATGTTCTTCAGGAAGTTGGGGATGTCCGTGGCTTCCCGAGGACCAACGACCACCGACCACTCGGGCAGTTCTTCCTCGATCTCTCCCAGGAGCACGGCGACGTGGCCGGGAATGATCAAGAGCCGATGATCCACCCGGTCCGCGACCTCGCCTGCGTTGACCGCCTTGGCGATGGTCTCGCCATCGAACTTCGCTGCCGCCCACGCCGTGAGGACCGACAGGCCGTCGGTGTCGCAAACGATGACCCAGGCAGGCGATCCCGCACCCTCTACTTCGCCGGTCACGGAGAAGTAGCTGAGCGAGAAGTTCGTGGTGACCATCACCGGGCTGTCCTTGCCGGGGTCCCGGAGCGGGTAGACGTCTGCCTTCACCTGTATCGGCTGCTGCGGGTCCGTGAAGATGTTCTGGCGCTCGGTGAGCAGGGCGTACGCGGAGTGCGGAGCGAAGTGGTCCAGCACCACGATTCCCGCGTACTTGGCGACCAGCTGGCCTGCCAGGAGAGTCTCCTCTTCGGCAGAACCGGTGCCTTCGCCCGGGAAGGCAATGGTGGGGTAGCCCATGAGACGCTCGCTGGCCTTCAGCGCAAGACGGCGTATCTGGGTGAAGTTGGATAACGTCGAAGCGAAGTCCCGCGATCCGGGATCGAGAACCAGCTCCTCCACTCCGGCCTTGGTGGCCTCTTCCACTACTCCGGCCACCTCTGAGAGATCCTCGCCGCACGCCGCCAGCGGACATTTGTACTGCACGGCCAGAGCCGCCATGTCTCCAACGTTGTCTGTCGTAGCAGCATAGATGAGCGGGCGCCGACCTTCAGCCTTTTCCAGGCCGGCTTTCATGACCGAGGCGTCTTTCGACATCAGGACCAGCGATAGATCTGTGCTGGAGGCCGCAAGTTCCACCGCCGAGGCGAAGGCGTCCGCGCTGCCTTCGGTGTCCTCCACGGCGATGCCGTCGAGCCTCAGGTCGATGCCGACGCGATCGACCGTGTATTTGTCCACGCTTGAGATGACGGCGGCGATCTCGTCGCTCGACTGGGATGTCTTCACCCTGACCATCAAGGCCGTGGGGTTGAAGAACGTCTTCTCGTGTCGGAACAGGACCGTTTCGTTGCCCACGGAGAACGCCCTGTCGCCGGCCCCGACTGTGACAAGCTGGATGGGCGGCCGGGCGGCCGATTCCAGCGCCTGTTTCGCTTCCTCCGAGACGTGAGGGCAGTCGGACAGTTCAACCGCCTGCTGCGCAAGCTTCATGCTGAAGGCCAGGCAGGTCGGGAAGCCGCAGTCTTTGCAGTTCGTCTTGGGCAGCAGTTTGTAGATCTGGAGCCCGGTCAGCGCCATTGGTGTTTCCTCCGCTGCGCTAGTTCGACGCCATCAGCCCGTTGATGGCGCCCTTGATCAGCTCTACTGCTCTCGGGTGGCGCATCACCAGGATGTCGGCGCCCGCCTGGATCAACGTCAAGGCGGTGATGGTTTCCCACGTGATGCCGCGCTCCTCGATGTCGCCCCACTCCGCGGGCACGCCCTCCGAGGCCATCGCTTCCTTCACGCACCAGGCTTCTCTGCCCGGGTTCAGGATGAGTGGCATGTTGGTCATGCTGTCGCCCTGCAGGGCAGCCAGCCGGAGACGTTCCATAACCGAGTACGCGTACTCGAGGCCGTAGCCGAGCGCGCCGGTAGTCGAATCCATCAGTATGCGATCGGCAGGGAGACCCATGTCCGTGATGAGGATGTTCATCTGCTTTGCCAGGTTCACGTCCATGGGAGAGAAAGCGATGGGTATGTGGCCGTTGGCCAGGCAGGTGGCGACGATCGTCCGGTAGTTCTTCTCCTCGCAGAGGCCGAGAGCGAGCTGTTCTCCCGCAGTGGCATCGGCCACCGCGACGAGCACCTCGTTGTCTTTCTCTGCGACTCCGGGGCCGTACACGATGAGCGGGACGTCGACAGCTCCGAGGACCTGCTTGACTGTGTCGACCGCTTCATCCGGCCCGGTGTTCCCTCCCTCCGGGTCTGCGCTGCGGAGTGTGAGCGCGATCATGTCCGCTCCGTACTCCACAGCCTTTTTCGCCCAGGCAGCGGTTCCTTGCTGGATAACATCGCCCCAGGCTGCGGTCAGCGCAGGCGACCAACGCTCGGGCGGCCGGTCCTCCACGTCAATCGCCACCACCGGTGGGTTTGGAGTGGCGCCTTCAAAGTGCAGGAAGGGGAGGGTGCTCTCACCACCGATCACCACCGGCGTCCGTGAACCGGCACCGAGGGTTACTTCTCGTATCTGACCCGCCCATTTCTCCGTCGGGGTCTCAATCGTGGGCATTGGAAATCCTCTCTGGTCTTGCCCTGGCCGGCTACAGGAGCGACTCCATCGTCAGTGCCGGGTGTCCTATGTCCTCAAGGAAGGCGAGAAGCTCCTCCACAGTTGCGGCGGACTCCCCGTCGGCGATCTTGTCGAGGAGGCCGGGTTCTCCAATCTCCTCGCATCTCTCCTGCAACTGTTCCCGCATCTCCTCCTTCAGGTTTGCGGACATCCATACGACGGACTTCAAACCGCCTTCTTTGGGAATGAACTTCTTGCTGAGCAGGTAGAACTTGCCGTGGCCCATCATGCCAGGGCTCTGCTGTCCGCCTCCGGCCATTCCCGCGAGGGTGGAGAAGGTCATTCCGGCAGGGGTCATGTTCGGATCGTCGCGGGAGACGATCATGAATCCATTGGCCTCAGGGATGAGCATCATGATGCACTCGAAGCACCCGCAAGAGGTCATGGGCGCATCCATGATCGAATACAGGGTCATGCGCTCGATGTTCATGTTGGAGTTCTGGTAGACGAACTCATTAAAGGATTCCCACTCACCGAGTTCCTCGTTGATGGCGCCCCTCTTGGGCACAGGTTGGTTCGGCCCGTTGGGGTTGAGTTCGTAGGAGGCCCTGCAATCCAGCCAGTTGTACGCCCCGCACAGTCCCACCCGCTCCGGGTTGATGATGCACACGTGGTCGGGAGCGAAGGATTGGCAGAGGGTGCAGCTGTAGAACGTGTCCGTGGTCTCATCGGTCATGCTCGCGACCTTGAGGTTGCGTTCCTGGAACGCCTCGCGAGCAACCCCGCGCAACTCCTCTACCTTTTCCTCCTCGGTGTAGATGGTCACCTGGACCTTGTCCACGATGGCCGAGAAGCTCGAGTGCAGGCTCGCGTGGAGGATGTTGCCGAAGTGGGCGAGCCGGAATCCGCGGTCGAAAGCGCTCTTCGAGACTCTGATCCAGATGATGTCCCGCTGCCCGATGTGCTGGATGCCTTCGGCGAAGTTGGACATGTGATGGATTTGCCGTTCCAGGACGGGTTCGAAGTCTTCCTGCATCGTTCTGCCTGAAACCTCGACCACTATGCCGAGCGGGTTGTTGGAACCAACCTCCATCTCGTCCAGGTCCGGACCGATGACCTGAACACGGCCGTCTTGGACCTCGTCCGAGTCAGCCATTCGCAGGTATTCGAAGCCTGCGGTGGTCCTGGCGCCGAACTCCGCCTGCATCGCCTCGCGACGCACGATCTCTCCCTCGAAAGCCGGGCCATAGGCCATCGGAATGTCGACGTCGACCATGCTTATCTTGACGCCGCGGACTTCGATGCACCGTTCCACCAGCCGTTCGGCTCGTTCGATGTCGTCCGAGCCGCTGATGTCGTCGAAGGGCATACTGACGACGTGTTCGTAGGTGGTGATGCCGGAGGGGTGAATCTCCGGGATGAGAGTGTCGGCGATGACCGGAAAGCCGTAGGTGATCGCACCTGCTGCCGTGGCGTACTTCAGATCGTCCACTTCACCGAGCGCCAGAACGAAGGCGAAGACGCGGTTCTTGTTGTACAGCAGCATGTCTTTCGCCTGGCCGGCTGTCAGGCCGCCGAAGGTGAGAGCGGAGCGGGTAGCGAACCCGAGTGCGTAGATTGCTGAAACGGTGTCCGTGCCGAACGGCACTGTGTACGTGTCGTATCCGAGCTGGACGCCTTCTTCGAGAAGCTGGTGGATGATGCTGCGGCCGTTCACGTTCCCGGACAGGAAGATCAGGATGCCCCGTCGCTGGAGTTCCCTGACTATCTTGACCGCCACTTCGTTGGACTTGGCGCACCCCACTATCGCTGCGAATCCGGGCATACGGCCGTCTACCAGCTGGATGCCCCAGCTGCGCAGCTGGATGTCGTCAATCGGCCCGTTCAGCGCGTAGTGACCGTTCGTCTGTCCGTCAGCGACCTCCGCCGGGAGGGCGATGCCGTCCAGGGACATCTGCTCCGGCTGCTCGCCGCGTATGAAGCGGAGTCCCTCGATGATCTCCTGGGCGAAGAGCGTTGCTACCCCGGCGTCCAGAGTCTCGCCCAGATAGGGTAGCCACAGCTTCTCAGGCGGAACGGGCGTGAGGAACGAACGGGCCTTCTCGACGATGGGCTTCATCTGGCCCAGCGTCTCGATCGTCTCTCCCGTATACCCGTATATGACGGGAAGGTAGTAGGCGGTATTGGTGAAGGCAACCGGAGTGTCGGCTCCGTGTTCCTGGAGCGCCTGCTCCAGTTCGCGCTCCGCCTGCTCCACTATGGCGTGCGCCCCTCTCATGGCTGAGGTCGCGATGAATCTCGACACCGTTAAACCCCTATCTGATTACTGCTTCCGTCGCTCGCGCCGGTACGCCCTGCTACCTACACGCTCCTGAGTCCGGTCTCCAGCCCCGCTTCCACGAATCGGGCATCGCCGCTCCCGCCATACCGGTCGGGATCGTATTCCTCAAGATTCAGTGCGGCGCGCTTGGCATCTATGTGGTCAAGGGTCTTTCTGACGAGCTCGGCCGCGTCTGGCTCGAACTCCAGCTTGCCGCCGACCAGTTCTTCCCAGCCACGCATCATCAGGTCCACGACTTTCGGGCTGCCGGAGACAGGCGACCCAACGCCAAACAGGACGTAGGCACCGGAGGCGACGAAGTAGGAGGCAATGGCCACCGCCTTTTCGCTCATCCACTCCGGGCAGATGCCGACGGCCGGCAATTCGCTGATGTCCTCACCCAGGCCGCCCTCGGTGACCATCTCGGTGAGAACGGTCAGTATGCGGCTGTTGTCGACGCAGGACCCCATGTGGAGCACCGGCGGGATGCCGACCGCTTCACAGACCTCTCTGAGCCCTGCACCGCACTCCTCCATCATCTCGGGGGTGAGGTAGCCGTACTTGCCTGCTGCAAGAGCGCCGCAGCCCGTCACCACGACCAGAATGTCGTTCTTGATGAGCTCTTTGATAACGTGCAGGATTCCCTCGTCTTGCGGGACCCTCGGGTTGTTGCAGCCGACGACGCCCGCAGCGCCCCGTATCCGCCCGGCCATGATCGCGTCGTTCAGAGGCCGGAAAGACGCCCTGTATTCCCCGCCCTGCATGTACCGGATGTACTCATGCGAGAAGCCGGCAACCAGGTCGCTGTACTGCTCGGGGATACGGATGCGGCCTTCACGCTTCGGGAAGTTGTCTATGGCCGTTCGGACGATCTGTCGGGCGATATTGGGCGCATCGTGCTCGTCGAACTCGATGTGCGTCGCTCCCTCGATCTTCGCCTTCGACGAGGTGGTGATGAGCGTGGTGTGGAACCGGTCCGCGAGGTCCGCAACCGCCTCCATGACGCACTGGACGTCGACGATCATGGCCTCTACGGCGCCCGTGAGGATAACGAGCTCCTGGTTGAGCATGTTCCCCGCGGACGGGACGCCGTGCCGCATCAGGACTTCGTTGGCCGTGCAGCAGATGCCGACCAGGTTGACGCCTTTGGCGCCTTTCGATTCCGCGTATTCGATGATCTCCGGGTCTCGGACCGCTGCCGTTATCTGCTCCGACAGACTGGGGTCATGGCCGTGGATAACCAGGTTGACCTGGTCCTCTTCGAGAACCCCCAGGTTGGCCTTGGACGTGCCCGGTTTTGGCGTGCCGTACAGGATGTCGCTGAGATCGGTGCCCAGCATGGAACCACCCCAGCCATCGCCCAACGATGCGCGGAGCGTGTGGCGGAGGATGTGCTCGGGATCCTGGTCGGTGCCCATGGTGGTCCGATGGAGAGTCTCTACGATCTCCCGGTCGATTCCCCTCGGCGCCATATCCAGGTTCCGCCACAACTGCTGGCGTCGTTCAGGGGCCCGGGACACGTAAGTCAGCGCGCCCTGTTGTTGACCGAAATCAGCCAGGGCCTTTTCGGCCACTTCTCGCGCCAGGTCAAGCGTCGGCTTGCCGTCGCTCTCGATGCCCATGAACGCGGCGACCGAGCGGAGCTTCTTTTCGTCGCGCACCTCGTAGCCGGGGGCTTCGCCGTTGGCGACGGCCAGCAGCACCAGGGCGATATCGCGACCATGGTCCGAGTGCGCGGCGGCGCCGGCCCCGACCATGCGGGCGAAGTTGCGGGCAACGACGGTGGCCGCCGTCGCTCCGCAGACGCCGCGTGCATCCTCAATGTCACCACGGGTGGTGAAGCGGCACGGGCCCATGAAGCAGATGCGGCAGCACAGACCGTTTTGACCGATGGGGCAGGGTCTGATGGTTTCGGCCCGGGAGAAGGCAGTGGTCACTTCTTCGGCCGCTGCCAGTTCGATCATCTCGGCGGCGGCGGGATCAATGGTTACGGGGTTGCTCTCCTCTGGGCTCATTCAGGCCAAGCTCCTCTCTCAGCGTCATCCGGGCTCGCTCGCAGTCCGGTACCGGCCCCGAGAATCCCGGAGCGCGGTGGTCGTCCGGCCAGTGCTAGGGCCCTTGAGGTACGGGATTCCGGGGACGATACGAAGTATCGCGGCCTTTCGCCGGCCCGTAGCTGCCCAACACTATCATGAGTCGTCGGGTCAATGGTAATGCGACAGACGTGTGCTGGGGTTGTCCGGGCATCCGGAAACCGGAATGGGGACCTATCGTCTCCACGGGACCGTGCTTCATTCCCGTATGAGCCATTTGGAATCGTCGGTAATCGAGCGGCGCTACAGGATGAAAAGTGGTTACGGGCGAACCGGGGATCGGCCATGTTGGGGTGACTGGTGCCGGTGGAGCTCTCCTCTCCGCTGTGCTCCTTGACAACGCTGGGACTGCACGGGTTTGCTCTCTATTGAGGCAGAAGAGATGCGGCAGAGCAGAGACGGGCGGCTGACCTGCGTGGTTCTCGCGGGCGGCCGTAGCCTCCGACTGGGCAGAGACAAAGCGCTGGAGGAACTCGGTGGCGAGAGTCTCCTGCGACGCATCGTCCGCCGTCTGATTCCGCTGGCCACGGAGATCATCGTGGTCGGTGCTCTGAATATGGAGCCGCATCGGTTGCCCACCCCCGCGGGCACCGAGATCAGGACGGTAGGTGACGTCTACGAAGGTAGGGGCGTTCTGGCCGGTATCCACGCTGGCCTGTCTGCAGCTCGTTCCTTTCACAGCGCGGTCGTCGCGTGTGACATGCCGTTTGTGAACGTGACGCTCCTGCGCCGTTTGGTGGACTTCTGTGGTCCGCACGACGTAGTGATTCCCAGACACGGAGACTTAATAGAACCCTTGCACGCGGTGTATTCGAAGAAGTGCCTGGGACCGATAGAAACCGCGTTGAACAGAGGGGAGAGCAGGATCGTGTCCTTCTTCCCGGAAGTTGACGTCCGCTACGTCGAGGAAGCGGAGGTGGAGCAGTTCAGCGGACAGCCTCTGAGCTTCTTCAATATCAACACTAGGGAGGATCTGGAACGAGCTCGACAGCTACTGGACGCGCGGCCCGCTGAGGACGGTCCAGAAGGACGCGCCCGCGAGCCGTGAAAGGGGTGGGTGTCCCTGGCGAGCACGTCCGGGCAACGATGTCACCCGAACCGGATCCTCTCGCGGATTCCGAATTGCCGTCGCGCCGACGGGAGATGGGACGCATAGACTGCTACGAGCATCGGTCCTGAGCGTGATACCGTACGCGAAGATGCTATTGTGTTGCGCGCTGCCGCGGAATCGGCGACGTGCAAGACAGGAACAGGGACGCCGCCGGCAGAAGTAGCAGCGCGACCGCTGCACCGTCTTTCAGGCGGCTACGGTCGGTCGGCTGGAGAGACGCGGTGTGGGCGCGTGTCCGGACCGGACAGTGCAGCATCGTGAGAGCGGCACTAGTAAGAGGTGAAAGCGACGCGACACACGCCGGGATCGGAGACCTGCGAGGGATCTGTATCAACAGGGGAGCACGACAGTGAAAACGGATCTGGAGATCGCCCAGGAAGCGAAACTGAAGCCCATCACTGAGATCGCTGAGAGCATCGGGCTCGATGATGACGACATAGAGCTGTACGGGAAGTACAAGGCCAAGGTCAATCTGGACGTCGTCGAGAAGCTGAAGGGCGGGCCAAGGGCCAAGTACGTCGATGTGACGGCGATTACCCCGACGCCCCTGGGCGAAGGCAAAACCGTTACGACGATCGGGCTGTCCCAGGGCCTTGCGCATATCGGGAAGAAGCCAATCACGGCTATCCGTCAGCCGTCCCTTGGCCCCGTGTTTGGCATCAAGGGTGGCGCGGCCGGCGGCGGCTACTCACAGGTCATCCCGATGGAGGACTTCAACCTTCATCTCACCGGTGACGTGCACGCCGTCAGCCTGGCGAACAACCTGATGTGCGCGTTTGTGGACAACTCCTGGGCCAAGGGCAATCCCCTTGACATCGATCCGGAGTCGATCAGCGTTCGTCGGGTGGTCGATGTCAGCGACCGGTTCCTCAGGAACGTCGTCATAGGTCTGGGCGGGACTCTGGATGGCTCACCCCGTCAAACCGGTTTCGACATCTCGGTGGCCAGCGAGGTCATGGCGATCCTGGCGCTGGCGTCGAGCATGGAGGACCTGCGCGAGCGTCTCGGCAGAATCGTCGTGGCGTACAACTCGAAGCGGAAGCCCATCACGGCGGAGGACGTGAAGGTGGCCGGCGCGATGGCCGTGCTGCTCAAGGACGCCATGAAGCCGACCCTGATGCAGACGCTGGAGCATACCCCCTGTTTGGTCCACGCCGGTCCGTTCGCCAACATCGCGCACGGCAACAGCTCGATCATGGCGGATCTGATTGGCATGAACATGGGCGAGTACCTGGTGACCGAAAGCGGCTTCGGCGCAGACTGCGGCATGGAAAAGTTCATGAACATCAAGTGCCGCCAGAGCGGCCTGGCTCCGGATTGCGTGGTCGTCGTGGCCACAATCCGGGCGCTCAAGATGCACGGCGGCGGGCCACGGGTCGTCCCCGGAAGGCCTCTCGCGAAGGAGTACTCCGAGGAGGCTGTCGGCCTGGTTGAGGCGGGTGCCGCCAACCTGGCCAAGCACGTGGAGAACGCACGCATGTTCGGCGTGCCGGTGGTGGTGGCGGTCAACTGCTTCACGAGCGACACGCCGGGGGAGATCGAGGCGGTCCAGAAGGCGGCAAAGGCGGCCGGTGCTGAGGACGCGGTAGTCAGCGACTACTGGGCCAGGGGCGGTGCCGGCGCTGCTGACCTTGCGAAGGCCGTTGTCGCCGCGTGCGACCTGCCGTCGAACTTCAAGCTGCTGTACGAGGACGATATCCCGATCAAGGAGAAGATCGAAACCATCGCGAAGAAGGTGTACGGCGCCGCGGACGTCAGCTACACGCCGATCGCCAACAGGAAGATCAGGCGGTTCGAGAGGCTCGGCTACGGGTCGCTGCCTATGTGCATGGCCAAGACTCATCTCTCGCTGTCCCACGACCCGCTGCTCAAGGGCCGGCCGGAGGGCTTCACCCTGCCGATCAGGGACATTCGCCCGTCGATCGGCGCCGGGTTCCTGTACCCCCTGTGCGGCGACATGAGCACCATGCCTGGCCTGCCGAGCGAGCCGGCCGGTCAGCGCGTGGACATCGTCGACGACAAGGTAGTGGGCCTGTTCTAAACGGACGTGGGCTGACGGCGCCTTCAGACCGGCAGCGGGAAAGGTGATCGGTTGAAACTGGCCATTGCTGGCAAGGGCGGGGTCGGCAAAACGACGCTGTCAGCCGGCCTTGCGCGAGTTGTCGCGAGCCGGGGAGGCGGCGTCATAGCCGTCGATGCCGACGCGGACGGCAACCTGGCCGATGCCCTCGGCATCCCGCGATCTGAGGCGCCCTGGCCCATCAGCAGCCTTAAAGACGTGATCATGGAGCGCACCGGGGCGACCGAGGGCGGGTTCGGCGGGTACTTCAAGCTGAATCCGTACGTGGACGACATTCCCGAGGAATACAGCGTGATACACAAAGGGGTGCGTCTGCTGGTCCTTGGCACGGTCGAGGCGGGAGGAGGCTGTCTCTGTCCCGAATCGACTTTCCTGCGGGCACTGATGGGACACCTCGTGTTCAGGCCCGGCGAGTCCGTGATCCTCGACATGGAGGCCGGGCTCGAGCATCTGGGCCGGGCCTCGGCACAGAACGTGGACGCGATGATCGCGGTAGTCGAGCCCGGCATGCGCAGCGTGAGAACAGCTCAAGACGTGAACCGCATGGCGATCAGCCTGGGAGTACCCCGAGTTCTCGCCGTCTGCAACCGTGTGGCGGATTCGGGGCAGGAGGAAACGCTGAGGAACGCGCTCGGCGACATTCCTGTCGTTGGCGTCCTGCCCCATGATGAAGAAGTCCTCCGGAGCGATCTGGAAGGACGCTCCCCCTACGAAGAACCCGGGTCGTTCTTGGATCAGCTTGGCTCTGTGTTCGACTCTCTGGTTCGGGAGCTGGGCGGATCAGTTGGTGCTGAGTCGCCATAGACGGCAGGCCCGGTACATTAGGTGACAGGTGGGTCGGCGCGCACGCGCCGCGCAAAATCGTGTGCCCGCGGGGCTACGGAAGGCGGAGGAGGGTGAATGGCGTCGGAACTGGATGAAGTGCTGGGTCGCCACGGCACCGGCCGCAGCGACCTGATTCCGATCCTCCAGGATGCCCAGGGAGAACTCGGCTACCTGTCGCAAGAGACAATGCTCGCGGTAGCGCGCCGACTGAGGATCCCGGCGAGCGCCGTGTTCGGCGTGGTGACTTTCTACGCCCAGTTCTATCTGAAGCCGCAGGGTCGCCATCGGCTGCTGGTGTGCCGGGGCACGGCATGCCATGTGAGAGGTGCCCGGGAGATTCGCGATCGGGCCGAAAACAAACTGGGCATCGCAGATGGCGAGACGACCGAAGACCTCCTCTTCAGCTTCGAGACCGTCGCGTGTCTGGGGACGTGCGCGCTCGCGCCGGTCATGGTCATCGACGGCAAGTACCACGGCGGCATGACGCCCGAACGAGTGGAGGGCGTTCTGGACGAATACCTGGAACGGGAGAAGTAGGAATTGGAACGGATCAGCTCAATCGACGATCTGTTCGCTCTGAAAGAACGCCTTCGGTCGGCCCGGGAGCGGGAGCTTCCCTGCATATCGCTGTGCGATACCACCGGCTGTCGCGCTACAGATAGCGCCGACGTTCGGGACGCGCTGATCCGAGAGATCGACGAGAGGGGGCTCGGCGACCGGGTTCGTCTTCAGACAACCGGGTGCCAGGGGTTCTGCGAGCGCGGCCCCGTCATGGTCGTGCGCCCGCACGGGTTCTTCTATCAGCGTGTGAAGCCGAAAGACGTTCCGGACATTCTCGAGAAGACGATTCTGGAGAACGAGGTCGTCGAGCGATTGCGGTACAGCGACCCCGTGACTCGCGAGCGCTGTCTGACGCAGGACGACGTTCCGTTCTTCAACCGGCAGGAGCGCGTCGTTCTCCGGCACAACGGCGTTGTCGATCCTCGGAGCATCGAAGACTACCTGGCCCTGGACGGATACGAGGCTCTTGCGAAGTGCCTCACGTCGTTGTCACCGGAGCAGGTGATCGACGAGGTCACGAAGAGCGGTCTTCGGGGCCGCGGCGGAGCTGGATTCCCGGCCGGCGTGAAGTGGGGCTTCTGCCGCGGCGCGGAAGGGTCGCCGAAATACCTGATCTGCAACGCGGACGAGGGTGACCCTGGAGCGTTCATGGACCGCAGTGTCTGCGAAGGCGATCCCCACGCGATCCTCGAAGGGATGGTCATAGGCGCGCACGCGATCGGCGCGGCAGAAGGCTACATATACGTCCGGGCGGAGTACCCACTTGCTGTTCAGCACCTGAGGCTGGCGATCGAGCAGGCGGAGGCGCACGGGCTGCTCGGCGACGACATACTCGGCACCGGCTTCTCGTTCCGCGTGAAGATCAGCGAAGGCGGCGGCGCCTTTGTGTGCGGCGAGGAAACGGCGCTCATCGCTTCTATCGAGGGGTACCGTGGCATGCCCCGGCCCCGGCCCCCGTATCCGGCCCAGTCCGGCCTCTTCGGCAAGCCCACGAACATCAACAACGTTGAGACATGGGCCAACGTCCCGGTGATCATCAACAAGGGCGCGGACTGGTTCAGCTCCATCGGCACCGAAAAGAGCAAGGGCACCAAGATCTTCGCACTCGTCGGAAAGGTGCAGAACACCGGCCTGGTGGAAGTGCCCATGGGGATCAGCCTGCGGGAGGTGGTGTCGGAGATCGGCGGCGGCGTGCCCCGCGGGCGCACGTTCAAGGCGGCCCAGATGGGCGGACCCTCCGGCGGTTGTGTGCCGGAAGAGCATCTCGACATGCCCATCGACTTCGACACTCTGGCTCAAGTAGGCGCAATCATGGGCTCCGGCGGAATGGTCGTGATGGACGACACGACCTGCATGGTGGAGGTGGCGCGGTACTTCACGGAGTTCGTGCAGGATGAGTCGTGCGGGAAGTGCGTGCCGTGCCGCATCGGGACCCGCCGCATGCTGGAGGCGCTGACGCGTATCACCGAGGGTGAGGGTGAAGAGAGCGATCTCACCTACCTCGCCGAAACGGCCAAGACGGTGCAGGCGGGCTCCCTGTGCGCTTTGGGCGGGACGGCACCGAACCCGGTACTTAGCACTCTCAGGCACTTCCGCGACGAGTACGAGGAACACGTGAACGACGGCAGGTGCCGGGCGGGTATCTGCAGGGAGCTCACGACGTTCGTCATCGACACAGACAAGTGCACAGGCTGCACTCTGTGTGCGCGAGCCTGCCCGACCGATGCAATCATCGGCGAGCTCAGGAAGCCGCACGCGATCGACCAGGAGAAATGCACCAAGTGCGGTTCGTGCCGGGACGCGTGCAACGTGGACGCCATCTTCGTGGCGTCGGGCCCGTCCCGGCGAGTTCGGAATCCAAGAGGCGAACCGGAACAGTGAAGGAAGCGATGACAGCGCAAGACAAAGTGAGCTTCGTGCTGGACGGCCGGCCCGTCGAGACGTCCGCGGGCAAGTCGGTGCTGGACGCAGCACTGGACGCAGGGGTCTACATCCCGCACCTGTGCCATAGCCCGCTGCTGGAAGGCTACGGCGGGTGCCGCCTCTGCCTCGTGGAGGTCGAAGGTGCGCGCGGCCCGGTTGCTGCCTGTACCACGCTCGCCCAGGACGGAATGACAGTCAGCAGCGAGACGGACCAGATCAACGCGCTGCGCCGCGCAACCACGGCGCTGATCATGTCGGAACACACGGGAGACTGCCTGGCGTGCCGTGCCAATCAGCGGTGCGAGCTTCAAAAGGTCGCGTCGTACGTGGGTAT
>CAYYFS010000002.1:0-2222 GCA_964471055.1 uncultured Dehalococcoidales bacterium | reverse complement strand
GGAGAAGGAAGCGGATGTCGATTCGAGCAATCCTTTCTTCGAGATGGATCGCGGGAAGTGCATTCTCTGCGGCCTGTGCGTTCGCGCCTGCCACGAGATACGCGGCGCGGGTGCGATCGACATCCTGAACCGCGGGTTCGACAGCGTGATCGCCCCCTTTGGTGGGCAATTGATCGTGGACTCCGTGTGCGAGTCCTGCGGTGCCTGCGTCGACATCTGTCCGGTAGGTGCGTTGACCGCCAAGGCCGAAACTCTGCCGCCCTCAACGGAAGTGAAGACGGTCTGCCCCTACTGCGGTGTCGGCTGCGTCCTCTTCCTGGGGGCTCGGGGAGGCAGGGTCGTCAGCGTTCGACCAGACGATTCCGCGGTCAATCGCGGCCAGCTATGTGTGAAAGGGCGCTTCGGGCTGGAGTTCGTGGGTGCTCCCGACCGTCTGACGACGCCGTTGATACGGCGAGACGGGAAGCTTGAACCCGCATCGTGGGAGGAGGCTCTGGAGACCGTGGCGTCGCGGTTCCTTGAGATCAGGGAACGGCACGGGGCCGAAGCCCTTGCGGGCCTCGCGTCCGCGAAGTGCACGAACGAAGAGAACTACCTGTTCCAGAAACTGGTGCGGTCCGTGTTCGGCACGAACAACGTGGACCACTGCGCCCGCCTGTGCCACTCCTCGACGGTCGCCGGTCTGGCCCAGGCATTCGGCAGCGGCGCGATGACGAACTCCATCGACGAGCTGGAGCACGCGGACTGCATCCTGGTGACCGGATCGAACACCACCGAGGCGCACCCTGTCATCGCGCTGCGGATCAAGGACGCGGTGAAGCGCGGGGCGACACTCATCGTGGCCGATCCGCGTGAGATCGGTCTGACCTCCTACGCCGGGATCCACCTTCGCCAACGGTCGGGCACGGACGTCGCTCTGTTCAGCGCCATGATGCAGGTCATCCTCGGAGAAGGGCTGGCGGACGAGGGCTTCGTCCGGGAGCGGACGGAGGGCCTCGACGACTTCCGGGAGGTGGTGACCGAGTACACGCCGGAGAACGTCGAGGCGTTGACTGGAGTGCCGGCCGCCGACATACGGGCGGCGGCACGGGCGTTCGCGGGCGCGAAGAACGCCTCCATCGTGTATTCGATGGGCATAACGCAGCACACTACCGGAGTCGACAACGTGTTGTCGCTCGCGAACCTGGCGATGCTCACCGGCAATCTCGGCAGACCGTTCACCGGCGTGAACCCACTGCGCGGGCAGAACAACGTGCAGGGCGCATGTGACATGGGCGCGCTGCCGAACGTACTACCGGGCTATCAGGCCGTTACAGACGACGCACTTCGCTCCAGGTTCGAGAAGGCGTGGGGTGCGGAACTGTCTGGCGAGATCGGGATGACGGCTGTCGAGATCGTCCATGCAGCGGGGGAGGGCGAGATCAAGGGCCTCTACGTCATGGGCGAGAACCCGGCCCTCTCGGACCCGAACTCAAACCGGACCCGGGAAGCGCTCCAGGCCACCGAGTTCCTGGTGGTGCAGGACGCGTTCGTGAGCGAGACGGCGGAATACGCCGACGTCGTGCTGCCCGCGGCGACCTTCGCGGAAAAGGACGGTACGTTCACGAACACGGAGCGTCGCGTGCAACGGGTGCAAAAGGCCGTTCCGCCACCCGGAGAGGCCCGGGCCGACTGGGAGATCCTGTGCGATCTTTCCACGGCGATGGGCTCACCGATGACGTACGAGCACCCCTCAGAGATCATGGGCGAGCTGGCGGCGCTCACGCCCATCTACGGAGGAATGTCGTACGAACGGATCGATGCGAACGGGCTTCAGTGGCCGTGCCCGACCGCGGACCACCCGGGCACTCCCTATCTACACGGGGAGTCGTTCACGCGGGGCCTCGGCAAGTTCCATCCGATCCCGTTCCGGGAAGCAGCAGAGCTACCGGATGATGAGTACCCGCTACTGCTCACCACGGGCCGCATCCTGCAGCATTTTCATACCGGGACCATGTCCAGGAAGTCTGAAGGTCTGGAGATGCTGTCCGGGGGGGCCTCGGTCGAGATTCATCCGGACGACGCGAAGGCCCTCCGCCTGAGAGACGGCCAGATGGCCACTGTATCGTCCAGGCGAGGCAGCGTGAAGGTGGCCGCGCGCGTGACCGAGCGATCCCGCAAAGGCACGGTGTTCATGGCCTTCCACTTCCATGAGGCCGCGGCGAACGTGTTGACGAACGACG
>CAYYFS010000001.1:10591-43775 GCA_964471055.1 uncultured Dehalococcoidales bacterium | reverse complement strand
GGATTCCGCGGAGGTTTCCTGCTCACGGTCAGACGGCTCGCCCGGTGCCACCCCGGCCAGGAAGGTGGCTATGACCCGGTGCCCTGAAACCGTTCGAGAGAAGCCGGAGGCACAGAAACGATAACTTCTCGACAGCCCGGCCTGGCCCGCAGTGGCGGCGCCGACGGCCCAGTTCTGCGCGGTCGGCATCGCTGGCGGCTCGGCCTTTTGCTGGTGCCATTCGTCCTGCTCGTGCTGGCCGGGTGCATCCAGTTCGACCCGCAGGGTGGGTGGGCTGCACCGGCGCCATCGGGTGACTACATCTACGTCGGCACCCGGGACGGCCGTCTCCTTCGTCTGAACGCCGAGACCGGGACGCTGGACCCTGCGTTCGCGCACTCGCCCACCGCCGAAGGGGACATCACCATATACGGCACGCCCCGCGTGGCGAACGGCGTGGTTTACGGGGCCGGCTACGGCGGTCGGGGGCAGGGTGCTGCGTACATCTTCGCCGCCGACACGGAAACCGGCCGCTCCGTGTGGGCGGGCGGCAGCTACCGGCTCGACACCGCGATCGTCGGTGCCGTGGCCGTCAGTGGCGACACGCTGGTGTTCGGCACCTCAGCCGTCGGCCGGGAGGACGAGACTCCCGGCTATCTGTACGCGCTCGCCGCGACCGCGGACGTGGACCGTTCACTGGCAGACGCCGTGACGCGCTACAAATGGCGTTTCGCCGTCGACGGCGCCGTGTGGGGCACGCCCGTGGTCGTGGACGGCGTGGCGTACTTCGGTTCCATGGACGGCGTGTTCCATGCGGTCGATCTGGCCGACGACAACGCCGCGTATGACGCCGATCCGCAGGCTCGCGAGCTGTGGCGTTTCCGGGCAGGCGCGACCCTCGTCGCAGAGCCGCTGGTAGTCGACGACAAGGTTTATGTTGGCGACTTCGCCGGCACGTTCTACGGCCTGGATATCGGTGCCCGCCTCGGCGATGCTTCAGGGCAGATGCTGGATCCGGCGCGCGAATGGGAGTTCAAGGCCCAGGGGTGGTTCTGGTCGGCGCCGCTGCTCGAGAGGGGCGTGCTGTACCTGGGCACACTGTCCGGGAACGTCCACGCCCTGGATCCGGATACGGGCCTCGAGCTCTTGTCCTGGCCCGAACCCGCGGAAGTGGACGGCCAGATCGTGGCTCCCATGGCCGCCTTCAATCGCGGCGGCATGCTCGCCCTCGCGGTGCCCTCCGGGGATCAGGACGTATGGATAGTGGACGCCTCCAACGGTGCCGATCTGGGCAAGTTCTCAACGCGATCCGGAGTCAAGGCCGCACCGGTCGCCGCCGCCGGCCTCGTGTACGTCCACACGATGGAGGATGAGTTCATGGTCTTCTCGGCGGGTGACCACACCCGCAAGAGTTGCGTGGCACTGCAAAAGGCTGAGCCGTGCGAATAGAGCGTCGCAAACCCGGCCACATGGTCCGGGCCACCCGTGAAGCCCGCCTGGAGGCCCGCTCGTGGAGCTGATCGGCCTCCTTTGGGACGGGGTCATCATCAGGCCGATGCTGAACAGCCTCGTGCTTCTGTACGACCTGCTGTTCGACAACTTTGGTCTGAGCATCATCTTCTTCACGGTGCTCATACGCCTCGCGATGATCCCGCTCACGATCCGGCAGACGCGCCAGATGCGCGCGATGTCCGGGTTGCAGCCCAGGGTCAAGGCGCTCCAGGAGAAGTACAGAGACAGAAAGGACCGGGACTCCAAGCAGAAGCTGTCCCAGGAGACGATGCGTCTGTACAAGGAGGCCGGCGTCAGCCCGGTGGGCTGCCTCGGCCCGATGGTGATCCAGATGCCCATCTGGATCGGCCTGTACCGCTCCATCTTCTGGGCCGTGCCGCCTACCCCGGAGGGCCTGGCAAACCTCTCGGGCTATCTGTACTCGTGGAACCCGGCGTTGAGCAGCATCCCGCTCAGCAGCGAGTTCCTGGGCATGAATCTGGTGCACATGGTCAGCGCTGCCCCGCAGCCATACCCGCTCCTGCTGCCCGTGCTTGTGGGCGCGACCATGTGGCTGCAGCAGAGGATGACCACCGTCCGGAGCACGGATCCGCGCCAGGCGCAGACGAACCAGATCATGCTCTGGATGATGCCAGTGATGTTCGGGTTCTTCACGTTCCAGTTCCCGGCCGGCCTGGCCGTGTACATTCTTTTCTCGAACCTCATAGGCATCGCCATTCAGTACTTCGCAATGGGCAGGCCGCCGCTCATGGAGATGGTGGGCAGAGCGCGACAGGCCCCAGAGACCGCCTCGGCCGACCTAGCAGACGAGGAAGCGCCGCAGGCGCATGCAGAGGAGAAAACCACGGATGGAGACTCGACAGTTCTCCGGCAAAACCGCAGACGAAGCAACCGACCTCGCTCTCGAAACCCTCGGCGTAAATCGCGAAGACGTAGAGATCATAATCGTTGATCCCGGCCGTTCCGGCATCCTCGGATTCGGCGGTGCTCCGGCCGTTATCGAAGTGAAGCTCATCGGCGAGGCAGCGACGGCACTGCGCGCCCGGCAGGAAGAGGAAGACGAGCGGGAGCGTCTCCAGCCGCAGCCACAGCCGGAACCGCGGCAGGAGAGGCCCCGGGGAAACCGCGGCCGCCGCCGCCCGGGGCGCGGGAGGAGACGGCAGCCCGTTGCGGAAGAGCGACCCGAGACTACTCCGCCGCCGCAGCTGGAACGGCCGGCTCCGGTCGAACTCGAAGATGACGCTCAACCGCCCGATCTGCCGGAGCCGGCCCGGGCCGCAGAACCGGTCGAACGGGATGCCGAAGCCGAGGAACTCGTCACCGAGTTGCTCGACTACTTCCTCTCCAGCATGGGAGTCGTCGCGGCTACCTACGTGCGCGATGAGATGGTTGATGGCGCTCTGGCGTTCGACATTGAGGGAGAAGACGCCGGGCTTCTGATCGGCCGACGCGGGGAGACGCTCCAGGCCCTGCAATTCCTGGTCCACATGATCACGAACAGGCAACTGGGCCGGAAGGCGTACGTCGTGATCGACGTCGAGGGGTACCGTGAGAGGCGTTCTGAGATACTCCGGACGCTTGCGCGCCGGACCGCGGGGCGTGTTGCCTCGGAAGGCGACGCCACGGCTCTGGAACCCATGTCCCCGGCCGAGCGCCGCATCGTGCACATGGCACTGGCGGATCACCCGCGGGTCCGCACCGAGAGCGACGGCGACGGTGCGCGCCGCCGGGTCGTGATCTTCCCGAAGAACTGACGGCCCGCGACGGCCGGACCGGGTTATCCGCTGACGAGGCGGGGAATATGGCCAGCGCAGGGCCGCAGTTCCTTACCGTGGGGCACGTCTGTCTCGACGTGGCGTCCGAGGGGGCGCAGGGCGCTGAAACGATGCACCCCGGTGGGACTGCGACGTACGCTGCCCGTACCGCTCGCGAGCTCGGGCTCCGGTGCGCGGTGGTCACCGTCGCAGCGGAATTCCCGTTCGACGAAGCGCTGCCCGGCACGGACGTCCACTGCGTTCGTTCCGAACTGACCACTGTCTTCCGCAACTGCTATGGCTCCGGCGGGCGCAGGCAGGTGATCAAGCAGCGCGCGGACGATATCCGGAACTCCGACGTGCCGCCCGCGTGGCGTTCAGCCCGAATGGTGCTGCTCGCGCCGCTGGTGGGTGAGTTCCCGCCGGACGCTGTCCGCTGGTTCGACTCTCCCCTCGTCGGGGCCGTTGCGCAGGGGTGGCTCCGCACTTGGGACGACAGCGGGCGGGTCTCCATCCCTCTTTCTCTGCCCGACCTGCCGTCCGACGCGTTGCACCTGCTGGTGCTGTCGGAAGCCGACGCGGGCTTTGACGTCGCCGCGAGGCTCACAGGGAGTGCGGAGGTTCTCGCGTTCACCCGGGGCGCCGCCGGGGTACGCCTGTGCATCGAAGGGCGCTGGCATGAAGTCTCGGCCCCCCGCGCCGAAGAGGTGGATCCCACCGGGGCAGGCGACGTGTGGGCGGCTGCGTACCTGATCCGTTATTCGGAGACTGGCGACCCGTTCGAAGCCGCGCGCTTCGCGTGTGCCGCAGGCGCCCTCTGCGTGGAGGCGCCCGGGCTTGCCGGGATTCGGGGACGAAGCGACATCGAAACGCGGCTTGCAGGTGGCAACTCCCGGAGCGTGTAGAATTGCCCCGCCTGCGATCCTCACCTTCACAGCGATCTGCTATGGGCGGTTGGGCACGTGGAGACGCCCCCGGATAGAGTCGAGGGACCCCGATCACGGGGCGTGCCCCGCCGTGTTCCGGAGCCTCCAGCCGCCGCGTCGGCCCTCCTGAATGAATACTCCCGGGCCGTGGTCCAGGTCGCCTATGCCGTGGCTCCCGCTGTCGTGCACCTCCGCGTGCGGCGCCCCGGCCCATCACCCGCGCCCGACCACGAGGGCGTGACCGGCCTGGGCAGCGCAGGCTCGGGCGTCGTTTTCCACCACGACGGAACGGTACTCACCAGCGCACACATCATCGAGCGGGCGACGACGGTTCTCGCCCTGTTCGGGGACGGGTCCGAGCACGAGGCAACCGTGGTGGGGATGGATATCGAGACGGACCTTGCAGTGCTGCGTATCGAGCCCGGAAAGCTGCCCGCGGCCCGGTTCGGCGATTCCGATGCCCTCCAACTCGGTGAGATGGTGATGTTCGTGGGCAGCTCCCGCAGCGGCGAAGCTACCGTCTCTACCGGCGTCGTCACGGGTCTCGGTCGGAGCGTGCATACTCCGGCCGGCCGGCTGATCGAGAACCTGGTGGAGACGGACGCCCACCTCACCCCGGGTAGCAGCGGTGGGGCCATGGTGAACACTCGCGGCAGGGTTGTCGGAGTGAACTCTGCCTCCAGCGAGCGCCTGCACGGCGTCTCGTTCGCCGTACCGTCAAACACAGCCCGCTGGGTTGCCAGGGAGTTGATCGACGAGGGCCGGGTCGAACGCGCCTACATCGGCCTGGCGGGCCAGACTGTCTCGATCGACCCGAGCGTGGCGGAGCAGCTCGGCACCGCGGCCACCGGAGTGCGGATCGAGGCCATCACCGCCGGCGGGCCGGCCGAGACGGCGGGCCTGAGGCGGGGTGACATCGTCATCCGAATGGGCGACAGGTCTCTGCTGACGCTGGGCGCGCTTCAGGAGGCTCTGGCGACCTTGTCGTCACCGGGCAGTCCCGGCAGCGACGGCGTCGACGTGGTCGCCCTGCGCGGACCGGAGATAGTCCGAACCGTCGCCGAACCGACACAGGCGCACCTGCCCGGACGGTAGGCGCTCGCGATCGCGGGAACAGCACGGCGGCCGCTAGGCCGAGCTACTGCCCTTCGAGGCGCTGAGCCGTTCTTCGGCGGTTCTGCAATACTCGGGCGAAACGTCATATGCGACGTATCCGCGCCCGTCTTGCGCGGCTGCCAGAGCGGTGGCTCCGGTTCCCAGGAACGGGTCCAGCACGATGTCGCCTTCGTAGGTGTAGAGCTGAATCAGGCGGTGGGGCAGCTCCACCGGGAACGGCGCGGGATGGCCGACCCGTTTCGCCGATTCCGGGCCGAACGTCCACACGCTCTTCGTCCAGTCCAGGAAGTCGTCGCGGGAGATGGTGCTCTCCTGACCGTCGCGTTTCGGACGCCTGAACGGCGGTTTCTGGAAGACGAGAATGTACTCGTGCGTATCTCTGAGCGTCGGGTTCGAGGCTGACATCCAGCTTCCCCAGGCGGTCGAAGACCCGGCTCCGGGACCCTTGTCCCAGATGATCTCGCCTCGCATCTGGAAGCCGACAGCGGCCGCGTCTTCGATCACGTAGGCGTGGAGCGGTATGTACGGCTTGCGTCCCAGGTTTGCGACGTTGACGCACGCCCGGCCTCCGGCGACAAGGACGCGATACGTCTCCGCCAGGACCCGCCGTAGCATTCCTCGGTACTCGTCCTGGGTCAGGTCGTCGTCGTACTCCTTGCCCACGTTGTAGGGCGGCGACGTGACCATCAGATGGACGGAACGGTCCGGCAGCTCGCTCATGTGTTCGCTGGAATGACAGAAGACACGATTCAGGACGTCGGGCGGTACCGGTTGATCGGCGCCTTCGCCTGCGTCGGCCGGCGGTTCCCCGCCCACGCCAGGCTGCATGGCGCGGGCGTAGTAGGCTGACGCGTCGTGGCTGCTGCGGCCGCCTACGCCGAAGGCGCTCGTCGATGTTCTGCGCCTGCGCCGCCCGCGTCGTTCCGGTTTATCTGGCATCCGCGACGGAGCCTCCCCGCGACATTCTGACTGTGCCCTGGCGGATGCTAGCACTCCCCGCGCGGGACCGCGACCCCGGCGCCCCGCGCCGCCTCAGCGCGTGTCGGCGTCAGGTTTCCGAAGGCGGATCTGAGACAGCTTCGGCGACGATCTCGATCAGGTCTCTCACGCGCGGAGCGCCCGCCGTGTCTCCGGCCGAGACACCCTCCTCGAGCATCTGGAGGCAGAACGGGCACGAAGTAGCGAGGGTCTCCGCGCCGGTTTCCCGGAAGTGGTCCGATCGGACGTGGCTGATTCGGGTGCCGCTCTCCTCGATCCAGGTGCAGCCACCGCCTCCGCCGCAGCAGAATGACTGGTCGCGGCTCAGCTTCATTTCCCGCAGTTCGAGCCCGGGGACCGCCCTCGCTACCCGTCGCGGGGCGTCGTAGAAGCCGTTGTGCCGCCCCAGGTAGCACGGGTCGTGGAAGCTCACAGTGGACGGCAGCACCGCGTCCGGGAGCGTCAGGCGCCCGCCCTTCAGCAGCCGCTCTACGAACTCGGCGTAGTGTTCGACACGGTAATTGCCTCCCAATTGCCGATACTCGTGCCGCAACGCGTTGTAGCAGTGAGGGCACGTGGTCAGGATGCGGTTGATGTTGTAGCGGCGGAAGGTCTCGATATTCCGGCGCGCCAGCATCTCGAACAGGTACTCGTTGCCGAGCCGCCGGGCCGCATCGCCGGTGCATGTCTCCTCGTCGCCGAGGACGGCGAAATCCACACCTGCCTTCTTGAGTACCGACACCATGGCTCGGGTGACCTCCACGCCGCGTTCCACCAGCGCTCCGGTGCATCCGACCCAGAACAGGATCTCGGCATCCGGGTGCTCTGCCATGGTGGGCACGTCCAGCCCGGCCATCCAGTCGGTACGGGATAGAGTGGTCCCGCGCCACGGGTGGCCGCGCTGCTCCAGGTTCTGAAGCGCCGCCTGCGCCGCGGGTGGGATGCGCGCCTCCTCAAGGGTCAGGTAGCGCCGCATGTCGACGATCGTGTCGATGTGGTCGATGTACACCGGGCACCCCTTGGTGCACGCAGCGCACGACGTGCACGACCACAGGACTTCCTCCCCGGCAACTTCAGACACCATCGACCGCGTCGGCACGGGCACGGCATCGCCTGATCCAGCGGCGAGAAGCTGTGGCGCTCTCTCCTCCATGTAGCCCCGCATGTCCTGGATCAGCTTGCGCGGCGAAAGGGGCTTGCCGCTCGCCCACGCCGGGCACCGGTCCTGGCACCGGCCGCAATTGGTGCAGGCGTCGAACCCGAGCAGCTGGTTCCAGGGCAGGTCCGGCAGGTCCTTTGCCCCGAACGTCTCGAGCTGTTCGAAGTCGCCCATCGGTCGCAGGACCCCGCATCGGCGGTCCGGATGGAACAGGATGTTGAGCGGGCCCAGCACGACGTGGCTGAGCTTCGTGAAACAGACGACGGCGTAGACGATCCCGGCTGTGGCGATAGCCACGTGCGCCCACCATGTGACCGCGTGGGCCGTCTCCATCGCAGCGAACGTCAGGCCCATCCCGGAAAGTGCCCGGGCGAAGACGTAGCCGACCGGCGACCACTGGGCGGATGACGGAGCGTAAAGGGGGTTCGCGGGATTCAACTCGGTGGCGCCGATACGCAGCCCTTCGAGTAGGAAACCCGAGACCAGCACGAGGCCCAGCAGAATAAGGATCGCGCCGTCTTCGAGAACCGTGTTCAGCCTCGCAGGCCGGATCACATACCGCCGCCATGCAGCCATCGCGACGCCGGCGCTTGCCAGCAGTCCCCCGAAGACATCCCACACAAACCCGGTCTGCACGCGCCAGCGAACAGTAGGGAACTCCCAGTCCAGGTACTCGGCGGCATTGTGTTCAATGGCGGTGAGGACCGTCGCGATCAGGAGCACAACGATGCCCCAGGCGAGTGCGAGGTGCATCAGCCCCGGATACAGCTCCCGGTGGATGAACCTGCGATGGATGACCAGATCCGCCAGGACGAGCTTCAGTGTCTTGCGCAGGCGCCGCACCCAACCGTTCATGTCCGGCATGGGCGCGCCGATCCTCCAGATGCGGACGCGCCTCCGCGCCGCGTATGCGACAGTTGCGACCGCTATCAGCGCCGTTGTGTACGCCAGCGCTCCGAGCAGCGGGTAGCCGATGTTCCAGAAGTCTTCGCGCAAGAGTCGGCGCCTCGTATAGCGTGCTCATTGGGGCCACGGCCGCGCCGGGCAGACCCACTTTGGGCCGGTAGATACCGGCACGGCATGATATCGGAAGGGCTAAACCTGCTGCCTAGGACAGCCTGGCAATCAGCAGGATTGCGGCAGAAGCAACCAACCAGAGAAACGCATTGACCAGCAGCGGCTTGTCTGTGAGCAGGGTGTCCTCCGGCGTCTCTCCCTGGGCATGCTGGTGTATGAGATACAGGTACCGGAAGATCCCGTAGGCGACAAACGGGATCGTGAACATCATGGTGTTGTTCTCCGGCAGGTTGACGTCCGGGACCACACCGGAGCTGAACGTATAAAGGGTGTATGAGACCAGTGTTGCCGGTGCGACGATCGCGATGAGGTGATCAAGGAACGGCACACTGTACTCGGCCAGAATGGCCCGTTGCCTGACAGATCGGTCCCCGGCCTGGATCAGTTCACCGCGGCGCTTCGCCAGCGTGATGAATAGCGCCAGCAGGGCGGTGCAGATGTACAACCACGGCGACATCGTCAGGTCCAGCGGGGCGTGGTCCCCCGGAGGACCGAGTTCGAACAGGTCGATCGCCAAGGAACCTGCAACCGCCCGGATCACATACCCGGCCGCCACCGTCATTACGTCGATGATGACTATGCTTTTCAGCTTCAGGTTGTAGGCAAGCGTCAGGCCCACGTATCCGAGCGCCACATATCCAAAGTTGGTGGTGATCAGGAACGAGAGTGGGAGGGCGGTGCCCGCCAGCACCAACGCAGCAGCCCAGCCCATGGGTATGGAGACCGCGCCGGAGGCGAAAGGACGGCCCCGCTTGCGTGGGTGGGCCTGATCGCGCTCGACGTCGAAGAGGTCGTTCACGATGTAGATGGCGCCGCTCAGAAGGCAGAACAGAGCCAGCGCGCCGAAGCTGGTTCCCACCAGCTTGAACATCCCGGCCACGTCATCGGGATTCCACCACTTGTTGATGGTGAAGAAGAGGGCGACGAGGATCAGGCCGTTTTTCGTTGCCTGCTTGGGGCGGACCGCTCTGAACAGGCCACCAAGGGTGCCCAACAGGCCGCGTTCCGAACTCCCGGCTGCAATCGTCATTCGACGATGATATGGAGCAGTGCGGCATGGGGTCAACGAACGGCGCGCCGCACAGCCCGGTGCTCGAAGTGCTTGAGGCGTATCCCGGTACGCGCATCACCCGCAAAACGAAACTCGGGCGGACAGGGAAACACGCCACGTGCCCGTGGCACGCCGGGCTTCGGGGATGGAGCGGTACGCAATGGCCAGGAACCGCGGATTGGGTGCCTGCCCGCCCATGCCTGCCGTTCCAGACCCGCTACACTGGTGAGTGCTACTGTTGTGCCGCGAAGCGACCGGAGCGCGGCACCGGCCGGACAATCCGGTTCCGCGGGGCGTGTGTGGCGGGACACACTCAAGAAGTGCTCAAGCCTCTTCCAGGATCCCATCCCCATGTTCACGGCGCGTGCGGGACATCCGCCGTTGGCTCGGACGATAGCCGTCCCCGTGAAGCGTGTGGAGTCGTCGGCGTCTACGCCCCCGATGAGGACGTAGCCCGCGTCGCCTACTTCGGGCTGTTCGCCCTCCAGCACCGAGGCCAGGAGAGCGCAGGGATCGCGACGACCGACGGGGTGCAGCTATCGTTGCACGCCTCGATGGGCCTGGTCTCCCAGGCATTCGATGAGCCCAGGCTTGCGCGCCTGGCCGGACACATGGCCATCGGCCATACCCGGTACTCCACGATGGGCGCTAGCAAATCCCGGAACGCCCAGCCGGTAGTGACCGAGGGTATCAACGGCGAACTGGCTCTCGGGCACAACGGCAACGTCATCAACGCTGCTCAGATCCGGTCTGAGCTTGAGGGCTGGGGTTGCTCGTTCGACGCCAGTTCCGATTCGGAAGTGATCGCCGCTCTGTACGCGAATGCACCCGGCCTGACGTGGGAAGAGCGGTCGGCCTATTGCATGCGAAAGCTCCGCGGCGCCTACACCCTCGTCATGCTGACCAGAGATGCCGTCGTGGGCGTTCGCGATCCCCTGGGCATACGCCCTCTCTGCCTCGGACGACTGAACGGGGGCGGCCACGTCCTCGCATCCGAAACGTGCGCACTCAAACACCTTGGTGCCGAGTTCGAGCGCGAGATCATGCCCGGCGAAACGGTGGTGCTCGACGCCTCCGGAGTGCATTCGACGGTCTGGTCCGGTGCGCGCAACGAGCACGCGATGTGCATCTTCGAGCACATCTATTTCGCGCGGCCGGACAGCATCCTTGCCGGGCGGCTCGCCTATTCCACGCGTATGGCGATGGGTGCACAGCTTGTCAAAGAGCACCCGGTCGACGCCGACCTGGTGATCGGCGTGCCGGACTCCGCCACAGCCGCGGCTACGGGCTATTCGCGGGAGTCGGGCATCACCTTTGGCGAAGGCTTTGTGAAGAACCGCTACGTCGGACGGACGTTCATTGAGCCGGACCAGCGGTTACGCGACCTCGGCGTCCAGATGAAGTTCAACACACTGCCCGAACTGATCAGCGGCAGGCGGGTTGTGGTGGTCGACGACAGCATCGTTCGCGGGACGACCACGCCCCCCGTGCTCCGTCTGCTGCGCGAGGCGGGCGCTTCGGAAATCCATATGAGGGTGTGTGCTCCGCCTATCGTGGCCCCCTGCCATTTCGGAGTGGATATGGGGCGCCTGGACGAGCTGATAGCCGCCAGGAACAGCGTCGAGGAGATCAGGAGACATATCGGCGCCGATTCGCTCGGCTTCCTCAGCCTCGAGGGTCTACTGAAGGCCGTGGAAGTCGACGACAGCAGTTTTTGCCGCGGCTGCTTCACGGGTCGGTACCCCATCCCCGTGCAGCTTGAGATGGACAAGATGCAGATGGAGCCGCCCGAGCCCGCTGCAGTCTCCTAACCCCCCTCATCCCCGCGCCGCGGCCGGTGGCTGGCGGTCGCAGGCGCCCGTACAATGGCCGAGGCGCGATACGGGGATGCAGGAAGGGCCATCCTGCGGCGCAGACCCCGCCACAACAGCGCCTCCTGAAGGAGCTCCGTCGGTGCCCGGCAAGACCTACCGCGAATCCGGGGTGAACCTTGCTGCGGGCGCGAGCGCCGCGCAGAAGATGGGGGCCATCGCGGCCGGCACCCTCAAGGCAGGCGCGAATCAGACTCAGGGGTTCTTCGCCGGCGTCTACGAGCCGGAACCGGGCAGCGACACACTCCTCGTGGCCAGCACCGACAGCGTCGGCACCAAGCTGAAGCTCGCGCAGGCCGTCGACAGATACGCCTCCATCGGCGTCGATATCGTCAACCACTGTGTCAACGACATCCTGCCCACGGGCGCCGAGCCGTTGTTCTTCCTTGACTACATCGGCATCGGCGTGCTTGACGAACGCGTTGTCGTGGAGATGGTCAGCGGCATCGCCGAGGCGTGCGAGGAGGCCGGCTGCGCGCTGATCGGGGGCGAGACGGCTGAGCTTCCCGGCCTCTACCAGGGCGGCGACTTTGACCTCGTTGGCTTCGTGGTCGGTTCGGTGAAGAAGGACGAGTTCATCGGCGGACGTCGTGCAGAGACTGGCGACGTGCTGGTAGGCGTCCCCTCCAGCGGCCTCCACACGAACGGCTTCTCGCTGGTCCGCAATGTGTTCGATACCGACCGCCACCCTGAAGGCCTCGACGAGTGGGTGCCGGCCCTCGGAGCCAAGTTGGGCGACGCACTCCTCGAGCCGCATCGCAGCTACCTCTCGGTGGTCCGCCCGGTGTCCGGGATGATCCGCGGCATGGCGCACATCACCGGTGGGGGGATACCCGAGAACCTCCCCCGGGTGCTGCCCGAAGGGCTGGGAGCGGATGTCGAGCTGGACTCCTGGGAGGTGCCTCCGCTTTTCCGCCTCATCGAGGAGCGGGGCGGCATCACGGAGTCGGAGATGTTTCGGGTGTACAACATGGGAGTGGGTATGATCCTGGTGACGGCCCCGGACAGAACCGCGCAGGTCAAGAGCCGGGTCCCCGGGTCATGGGAGATGGGCCGCGTCGTCGAGCGCGCCGAAGGCCCCGGCGTCGTCCTCGGGTAGTCCGATCAACAGCCGACCGTGTGCCTCCCGGCGGACGGTCGAAGCAGCGCAACGGAAAGCAGGACAGTGAGAGCACTCCTCAGCGTCTACGACAAGCAAGGTATCGTCGAATTCGCCCGCGTCCTTGAGGGCGCGGGATTGGAACTGATAAGCACCGGCGGAACACTGAAAGCCCTGCAAGACGCGGGCCTCAAGGTGCGGCAGGTTGCTGAGGTGACCGGCTCGCCCGAGATCCTGGATGGACGGGTGAAGACGCTTCACCCCACTATCCACGGCGGCCTGCTGGCGCGCCGGTCGCTGCCGGAGCACGTGAGGGAGCTGGAGGAACAGGGCATCGTTCCGATCGATGTCGTGGTGAACAACCTCTATCCATTCGCTGCGACCATCGCAAGGCCGGACGCCACGCTTGAGGATGCCCTGGAGAACATCGACATCGGCGGGCCGACGATGATTCGCTCGGCGGCCAAGAACTTCCCGGACGTCGTGATTGTCGTGGACCCGGCTGACTACGGCCGCGTCGGCGAGATGATAGCCGGGGGAGGCGTGCCCATCGAGGAGCGACGCCGGCTTTCGGCCAAAGCGTTCCAGCACGTTGCTCTGTACGACACCGCAGTATCGGGATACCTGCGCGGCATCGATCTGGCGGCGGGCGACGAAACGGCACGCTTCCCGGCCGAGTTCACCGCAGGATGGCAGCTCGTCCGCGGTCTCCGCTACGGCGAGAACCCGCACCAGTCCGGTGCTCTGTACGGCGTCCCGGGTAGCGAGACGGGCGTGGCCAACGCTACGCAACTGCATGGCCCGGGCATGGGCTACGTCAACTACCTTGACGCGGAGGCGGCCTGGAAGTCCGTCGCTGGGTTGCCGGAGCACGGCGTCTCGATCATCAAGCACGCAACCCCGTGCGGGCTGGCAGTGCACGAGGACCAGGCGGAGGCGTACCGGCGTGCCTTCGCAGGGGACACGGTTTCCGCCTATGGCGGAATCGCCGGGTTCAACACCACCCTGACCGCCGCGACCGCCGAGGCCATGCGCGGGCTGCTCCTGCACGTGGTTGTCGCCCCGGACTTCGAGCCCGAGGCCCTTGAGATGCTCAAGAGGCGTGAGCAGTGCCGTGTGCTCCGGGCCATTCGGGAGACCGCGCCGTCCTCCACGATCCTGACCATGTCCGGCGGAGCCCTCATCCAGACTCCCGACCTGATCGACGAGGATCCGAGCAGCTGGAAGGTGGTGACCAAGCGGGCGCCGACGCCTGAGGAGCTGGCCGACCTCGCCTTTGCCTGGGAAGCGTGCAGGCTCATCAAGTCGAACACCATCGTTCTTGCCAGGGATCGCGCGCTGATTGGGATGGGCGCCGGACAGCCAAACCGGGTAACGAGTGTGCATCTGGCCCTGCGGATCGCCGGCGACCGCGCCAGGGGCACGGTGCTTGCCTCCGACGCGTTCTTCCCGTTCACCGACGGTATCGAGATGGCCATTGAAGGCGGCGTGACCGCGGTTGCACAGCCCGGAGGCTCGATCCGCGACGATGAGGTGATAGCCAAGGCCGATGAACACGGTCTGGCCATGGTGTTCACCGGGATACGCCACTTCTACCACTAGGGCGCCACGACGTGGAACCGCCTCCGGGCTTCACGGCCGGCCCGGAGGCAAGCGCGCTCCCGGTACTCCCTCGTGCCGGCCGTGCGTCTTGGGCGTGCCGTAGACTGCTGATGCTATGAACTCCGGCGCGCCCAACACACTGATACTGCAATCCGGCGGCGGCACCCCGGTCCTTAATCGGAGTCTGCTGGGTGTGGCTGCCGAGGCATCGAACCGTTCTCAGATCGGCGGTATCCTCGGAGCCAGGCGCGGCATCGAAGGCCTGCTCCGGGACGAGTTCGTGGACCTGGACCGGCTGTCGAAGTCCGCCTGGACCCGCTTGGCCGCGATGCCCGCCGCGGCTCTCGGCACGACCCGCTACCGGCCGAGCGACGATGAGATGGTGCTCGCTGTCGAGCGGCTCCGGGAGATCGGGGTCCGTTTCTGCTTCTTCATCGGGGGCAACGACTCTGCGGGAAGCGCCCACCGCCTGGGTGCGGCCGCGCGGACAGCCGGCCTCCCACTCTCGATCATCCATGTGCCCAAGACGATAGACAACGACTTGGTGCTGACCGACCACACGCCGGGCTACGGCAGCGCCGCCAGATTCGTGGCGCTGGCCACACTCGGGGCCGGCCTCGACGCCGAGGCCATGGGCGCTGAGTCACCGATCACGATTATCGAAGTGATGGGCCGTGATGCGGGGTGGCTCGCTGCGTCCGCGGTGCTGGCGAAGCGTGAGGAGAGGGACGCGCCGCATGTGCTCGGACTGCCGGAAACCCCGGTGGACGAAGACCGGTTCTGCGAACTCGTCGAAGCAGCCTACAGCCGGTTCGGGTTCGCCGTAGCAGTGGTCTCTGAAAAGGCCCGAGGTCACAAGGGCGCGCTGGGCGGGGACGACGAGCCGCTTTACGTCGACAGCTTCGGGCATCCGTACTACGACGGTCCCGCCCGGTACCTGGCCTCGCTGGTCAGTCGGCGCCTCAGTGTCCGCGTTCGCGACGAGAAACCGGGCACCATCCAACGCTCGTTTATCCCGAGCGTCTCGCATGTTGATGCTCGTGAGGCCGAGGCAGCGGGTAGAGCAGCCGTTGTGCAGGCCGTGGAGGGCCGGACCGATTGCATGGTGACGCTGGTTCGGCAGGCCGGGGACCAGTACGCATGCACTACGGGGTCCGCAGCGCTGGAGCAGGTGGCGGGACAGGTGCGGCCAATGCCCGTCGAGTACCTGGACGCGGACGTCTGTTTCGTGACGGACGCTTTCGCCGACTATGCGCGACCGTTGATCGGTCGGCCTCTGCCGCGCCCGGCGAGAGTGGATTGACTTACCGTCCTGGGGCATAGCTGCCAGCGCGCAGGTATGACCCGCGGGACTTGTGCCACAATTAGCCGCCGCCCCCAGACGTCGCGAGCGGAGGGCGGCGGCGCCTGATCGGAAGGGCTTGAACCCTGTTCTAGTGTCCTGCGAGAGCTGGAAGCAGCAACTCCCCGAGCACGAATATGCCTTCGAGTGTGGATATCGTCCTGCCCGTCCTGAACGAAGAGAGCGCCCTTCCCGCCAGCGTCCGGAAGCTCAGGGCGTTCGTGGATGGTCAGCCGGATCGAGACTGGCGGATCATCATCGCCGATAACGGCTCGACCGACCGCACACCTGAGGTCGCCGCCGAACTCGCCGCGTCCATCTCAGACGTCGGCGTGACACGCCTTGAGCAACGTGGCCGTGGCAGAGCTCTCAAGAAGGCCTGGCTTGAAAGCCACGCGGACGTGCGGTGCTACATGGATGTCGACCTTTCGACCGACCTCGACGCCCTGCCGGCGCTCGTGAGCGCCGTGGCAGACGAGGGGTACGGCGTCGCCATCGGCTCTCGGCTCCTGCCCGAATCGGACGTGGTCGGCCGCACGCTCAAGCGGGAGATCACGTCTCGCGGCTACAGTCTTCTGTTCCGCACGATGTTCGGGACTGTTTTTCGGGACGCCCAGTGCGGATTCAAGGCGATCCGCGGTGACGTCGCTGCCGCGATCGTGCCGTTGGTGGGGGACACCGGGTGGTTCTTCGATACTGAGATGCTCATCATCGCCCAGCACAACGGCTACCGTATCAAGGAGATACCCGTTCACTGGGAGGACGACCCGGACACTCGGGTCAAGGTTCTCAGCACTGCCTGGGAGGACATCAAGGGATTGCTCAGGTTGCGGCTCGGCGGGGTGCCCCAACCCCCGGGGCGCGCAGGCGAGTAGTCCGCTCTTGACCATGCCCACACCCGCGCGTAGAGTACGCACCGCGCTCCAGAGAGAGCGCTCATCTTGACCTCACCATCCCCACAAGCCGCCCGTCTTCTGAAGGCAGGTTGCTCTCCGAAGACGAATGGCAATAGTGGGACCGGCCGCCGGTCCCCGTCACTTGCGCCCACATGGCCCGGGGCCGGCCGCCCCGCCGATGACCGGAGGCAGCCGCGCTGCCCCCGAGGACACCACAGGTACCCATGACCACACGCGAATTCGAAATCGGACGATCCCTGCTCGTAGGCGACACCGCGGACGTCTACCTGCACCGGACGTTGACGATTCTCCGCAACGAGGGCGTGAACCCCGAAGTGGTCATGGAGTTCTTCTCCGAGAGAGACGGTGTGTTCTGCGGCATCACCGAGGTGAAATCCCTTCTCAGCCGGATACTCCCGGAGACCGGGCGCGAGGTGTGGGCGCTGGATGAAGGCGTGCCGGTTTCCAGGCATGAGGTGGCGCTGCGCATCAGAGCGCCGTACGCCTCGTTCGGCCTGTACGAAACCGCCATCTGCGGCACGCTCTCTTCGTGTACAGGCTGGGCGACGGCCACTCATGAGTGCGTTGAGGCAGCAGCGGGCATTCCCATCGTGGCCTTCGGCGCCCGTCACGCTCACCCGGCGGTTGCCGGCGTGATGGACTACGCTGCCGTCACTGGCGGCGCCGTATCGTGTTCATCAGTCCTCGGTGCCCGGCTCACCGGTCTTACACCGTCCGGCACCATGCCGCACGCACTTGTCCTGGTCATCGGTGACACCGTCCGCGCCGTTCAGGCGTTTGACCGCCACATGCCCCCTGAAGTGCCGCGCGTCGCACTCGTCGATACGTTCCGCGACGAGGCCGAGGAGGCGCTCGAAGTCGCCCGCGCGCTGCGGGAGCGGCTGCGAGGCGTCCGTCTGGACACGCCCGGCGAGCGCGGCGGGGTGACTCCCTCGCTCGTCCACGAGGTGCGGGCCCGGCTGAACCAGGCCGGATTCAACCACGTGGACATCTTCGTCAGCGGCGGCGTGACGCCTCAACGCATAGTCGAATTCAGGGAGGCCGAGGCGCCGGTGAGCGTGTTCGGCGTTGGGCGCCACATCGCTTCGGGCCCGCCAAACCCCTTCACGGGCGATATCCACGAGATCGAGGGGAGACCGGTGGCGAAGCGGGGCCGCATTCCCGGGCTCACGGTGAACCCGCGGCTCACCCGCGTTCTCTAGGCCGGACCCGTCAGTTCCAGGCGCACCGCCTGCCGGGCTCCTTCCGGGAGCCTGGCCCACTCGGCAGGGCGGTAGCCCACCACCCACGCGATTCCTCGTTCCGCTTCGATCAGCGGTACCCGGTCGCGCCACGCCGCGGGCACGCGTTCGTCCACGAAGAAGTCCTGAAGCCGTTTGGCTGCGGTCATTCCGAGGGGTTGGAAACGGTCACCCGCCCGCCGCGAGCGAACGACAAGGGACACGCCGACGGCGCCGGGGCTCAGAAACGCGACGCTCGGCGCAGACCCGGAAGGATCTACCGGAGCCGTCTCCACGGCGGCGGTGACGGTGAAATCGCCTTCCAGGAGCACCCGGCCCGGCACCCGCAACTCAGACTCGACGATGTTCGGTGGGTAGGGGCAGCACTCGTCCTCGCCGCCGGGCGGAAGCAGTGCCAGGTACTCGTATCCAGCCTCCAGCCGGAGGTCGCCTGGCAGGTCCACGCCGGCACCTGCACGTCCGAGGGCGATGGCAACCATCTGGCAGACGTGCACCAGCTCCAGGTTCTCGGTACTCCCCGACACGCGGTCATACAGGCGGCGTACCAGGTACGAGACCAGGGCCGCGGGTACCGCTCGAAGGCGATCTCGCCGGAGTCGGACACCCCTGGCCGTTTCCACAGCGACCTCATGCCAGGCGCCGTCCACCTGCTCTTCGATAATCGAGAGATCGTTTCGGGCGTGCGCTGCGAGGCGCACGATGGCTTCCAGGACGCGGCTGTTGATGGCGGCAAGTTCGGGCAGGACCGCATGGCGGAGCCGGTTGCGAGGGTAGGCAAGATCCTCATTGGAGCTGTCCCGTCGCGGCTCGACTGCAAGCTCGGCGCAGAACCGCTCCGTTTCGTCGCGGCGCAGATCCAGCAATGGCCGCACAACCCTCACAGGCGGGGCCTCGTCGTCGGCGCGCCGCACATGGGTCCGGCGCATGCCGGCCAGACCCTCTATCCCGGTTCCCCGCACGACGTGGAGCAGGACGGTCTCCGCCTGGTCGTCCAGCGTGTGCCCCGTCGCCACTGCCTGAGAGCCGCACTCCGCGGAAGCCCTGGCAAGGAACGCGTATCTGAGCTCCCGCGCTGCCTCCTCTGGCGAGAGCCGTTCACGACTCCGATGCGCCGCCACGTCCGCGCTCCCGGTGGTGCACTCAACACCCCGATCCGCGCAGAGGCCTTCCGTGAAACGGGCGTCGCCATCCGACTCCGCACCCCTGAGCCGGTGGTTGAAGTGCGCTCCGGCGATCCGAAGTCCGCGATCCCGGCGCAATTCACAGCAGGCCAGCAGGAGAGCCGTCGAATCCGGCCCACCTGAGAGCGCCAGCAGCAAAGGGCGGGCGAAGTCCACCTCGGCGGAGGCGAGGCCGGCCTCCACCGCGTTGATGAACCGTGTTCGGAAAGACATTGCCGTTTCCGGGCTTTCGTTGAACCGACGCCCGTGGCCGGGTCTGTCGGATGGCCCTAGGACTCAGTCTGCTCCGGCGCCGTCGACCTCCGTCGCACGCGCACCTGCGCGACCCGGTTGCCCTCCATCTGCGTCACCTGCAGGCGCAGGAAGTCGTGACGGAAGACAATACCTTCCCTGGGGATGCTCTGTACCTGATCCAGTACGAAACCGGCGATGGTTTCGTATTCCCCCTCCGGGATGCCCAGTTCGAGGCGGGTATTCGCCTCGTCGATCGTCATGGCGCCATCCAGGTCCAGCGTGTGCGCGTCGACCACGATGAATCTCTCCTCAGGCCGGCTGCCTTCTTCGCCTGTGCGCCCCACCACCTGTTCGAGGAGACGGGTCATCGTTATCAAACCTGCGATGCCGCCGTACTCATCCACGATCAGCGCCATCTTGTGGCCCAACTGCTGCATCATCGCGAACAGGTCGTCCAGAGGCTTTGTTTCCGGCACGAACAACGCCGTGCGCATCACCCTTGCCACGGGCTGTTCCTCACCGATCGCCCCGGACGCGACCGACCGCACCACGTCTTTGATGGACAGGATGCCGACCACGTCGTCGAAGTCGTCCTCAAACACCGGGAACCTTGTGAGTGGGTGTTCCTGATACAGCTCCAGGAATTCCCTGAGCGTCGTGCCGGAGGGCACCCACACGATCTCATTCCGCGGCGTCATGATCTCGCGGACCTCCAACTCGCCGAAGCGAAAGATGTTCTCCAGCATCTCGCCCTGGTCGGCCTCCACTGTGCCTTCCGCTTCGCCCAGGTCGATGAGCATCCGCAACTCACCTTCCGTGACACTGGGGGTGGTGAGCGCCTCCCGCCCACCGAGCAGGTGGACCAGGCCCCGTGGGATCAGGGTGAACACGTACACGAACGGGCCTACGGCGGTCATCAACCACCGGATGATCCGGGCGGTCGCAAGCGCCCAGCGCTCCGATGCCAGAGTCGAGATTGATTTCGGCGTCAGGTCCGTGACGACGACGATCACCACAGTGATGATGACGGTGGCGATGGCCACGGTGTTCCCGGTATTGCTCCACAGTCTGATGGCCAGGCTCGTGGCCACAGAAGCGACAACCACGTTGAGCGCGTTGCCTGTGAGCAGGACAGTGCCGAAGAACTTCTCGTGCTCATCGACGACGCGGGTGACAGCGCGGGCGCGCTTGTCGCCGCCCGCTGCCAGGTGCCGCACCCGCAGCTTGTTGACGGATATGAAGCTCGCCTCAGACCCGCTGATGAACGCGCTTCCGATGATGCCGAGGACAATGATGATGATGTAGACCGCCACAGCACATCCCCTCCGCTGTGTGGAGCAGCAATGGAACCGGCACCTCCATACGGGGAGCACGCCGGTCAACAGCAATAGCGTACAGAGCCGACGGAAACCGTGTTTGCGATGCGACGCGCGGGACTACACGAAATGGCCGCGCCCGTAGACGGACATGCCCGGGGGATGCGAGACAGGAACGTGATGCCGGAGAGGCAGACTATGCCTTCGTTGCAGGAGCCTTCTTTTCAGTGGCCGCCTTCGTCGCCTCCGGGGGGTCTTCCGGCTTTGCAGGCGCCAACGCGGCGCGGATGACCTGCTCAACCTCGTCCCGGATCTCCACGTTGCGGCGCAGGAACTCGCGGGCCGCCTCACGTCCCTGTCCGAGACGGGTGTCCCCAAACGAGTAGAAGGAGCCGCTCTTCTTGAGAAGGCCTTTGTCCACGCCGAGGTCCAGCAGAGAGCCTTCCTTGCTGATGCCCTGGCTGAACATGATCTCCAGCTCGGCCTTGCGGAAGGGCGGCGCAACCTTGTTCTTGACGACGCGGGCCCGCACGCGGCTCCCTACGAACTCGTTGCCGCTCTTGATCGATTCGACTCGACGCAGGTCGATGCGCACCGAGCTGTAGAACTTGAGCGCCCGACCGCCCGGGGTGACCTCCGGGTTGCCGAATACCACGCCGACCTTCTCCCGGAGCTGGTTGATGAACATGGCTATCGTGTTGGTGCGGCTGATCGTTCCGGCCAGCTTGCGCAACGCCTGTGACATCAGCCGCGCCTGAGCGCCGACGTGATGATCGCCCATGTCCCCTTCGAGTTCGGCCGCCGGCACGAGTGCCGCCACGCTATCCAGCACCACGATGTCGATGGCCCCGCTACGCACCAAGTAGTCCATGATTTCGAGAGCCTGCTCTGCAGAATCCGGCTGGGAGATGAGAAGCCCCTCGATGTCCACGCCGCACACCGCCGCGTACGCCGGGTCCATTGCGTGCTCCACATCGATGAACGCTGCGGTGCCTCCCTTGCGCTGGGCCTCCGCAATGATGTGCAGGGCCAGGGTGGATTTGCCGGCGGATTCGGCACCGAATATCTCGACGATCCGCCCTCGCGGTATGCCGCCAATCCCGAGCGCCATGTCGAGTGCGATGGACCCGGTGGGGATGGCGTCCACGGACCCGGAAACGCCGCTGTCGCTCAGCCGCATCACGGCACCGCGGCCAAACGCCTTCTCTATCTGCGCGAGCGCAAGCTCGAGGACCTTTTCCCTCTCGCTGTTCGTGCCGTTCATGGAACCAACCCTGCCGTTGCGGCTTGCCGCCATAGCGGTCCTCACTCTGACCCGGGCCGGGAGGCCCGCTGGGAGCCGAGCCTTGGGCTCGGCTCGGGCGACCGCTCGCGAATGCTGCGAGCGTAGCACACGGGAGTTGCGCCAGCGGGATACTAGCACGGGTGTTCTATGATGACAACGGGTACGTGTCGCACGCCGAGGCGCCCGCCAGGGAAGCTCGAGGTGGAACAGAGGGAGAATCGGGGATCGTCGACGTTCGGAGGCTCGCGATTCCGTCCTCAGGTTCCGGAAGGGAAGAGAGCGAGGTTTCTGCGAGCGAAGCCTAGGTGCGCGGCCTTGATCCGAGTGTGACCTCCAGATCGACCCGCTCGCCGTCGCCGCGGACCACTTCCAGCGTTGCCGTGTCGCCGGGAACCCCGAATTCGGCAAGGAAGTTGATCAGGTCGCCCATCTCACGGACAGGCGTGCCGTCGATGGCCACGATCGTATCGCCGCCGATGGCGTACGACCGGCCTGCCAACCTCAACTGCTGGCCTCCTGCCACCACTCCGGCCTCACCCGCCGGGCCGTCTGCGATGACGGTCTGGACCAGTACGCCTCGAACGTCAGCGGGCAGGCCGGCCGCCTCACGAAGCTCCGGGAACAGGTCCACACCCGATATGCCCAGCCACGCGTGCCGGTATTCCCCGTCCGAGATCAGCGCGGGCACCACCTTGGCGGCAACGTTCACCGGCACGGCAAAACCGATTCCTGCGCTGGTGCCACTCTCACTGATGATCTGGGTGTTGATGCCGATCACCCGTCCGAGCCGATCCAGCAGCGGGCCGCCCGAGCTACCCGGGTTGATGGCCGCATCGTGCTGTATTACGAGTGGAATCGAGTAGTTGGTCAGGCCGCTGGGACGCGTCCGTCCGAGGGCGCTGACGATTCCGGACGTCATGGTGAAGTCCTGGCCAAACGGGTTTCCGATGGCCACGGCCATTTGCCCGACCTTCAGACCGGCGCTGTCGCCAAGGATCACCGGCGTGAGACCGCCTGCGGGCGGGTCGATCCTGAGAACGGCGAGGTCGGAGTCGGGGTCGCTACCGAGCAGTTCCGCGACTAGTTCGGTGCCGTCGGCGAACTCCACAGTCACACGATCGGCGTCCGCGACAACGTGATGGTTCGTGACGATGTGTCCCTGCTCATCCCAGACGAAGCCCGTGCCCTCGCCCTGCCGGAAGAACTGCTCCGGCAGGCTCTCTGAGTCGCCGAACGGTGAGTCGAAACGGTATCCGAACGAACCGTCTCCTGCGCTTTCTGCGTCCACCGCGGTCAGAATGTGCACCACAGACGGCAGAACGGTTTCGTAGACGCCCGTGAGCACCAGCTCCTGGGCGGCGACAACCGTCTCCGGGATCAGGATTGCGGCGGCAGGGGCGGCAGGAACGTCGCCCGTGATTGCAGGCGCTTCGGGGAAGTTGGAGACATCGACGGTTTGCGCCGTCGGCGGTCCGTCGGCCACGGCCGGCTGACCCGGTGCGGCCGGTGTAGTGCCGCTATCTCCGGTTTCCAGTCCCTGCCCGCCGCATGCCGTCGCAATCAGAGCAGCCGCAGTGACCACGCCTACCAGCCATAGCTTCAGTCGAACCGTCCCGCTCATCCCTGCACCTCTGGTTTTCCGAACACGAATCCGAAGCGGCGCTCCTGGAAGGCGCGCCGGTCTTGCTTCGAGCATATGAGGAAAATGTGGACGACTTGTTAAGGGATCGCGCCCGTTCTGCGGTGAGGCCAGCACGAAATCCTGCGGGACAGGCAGGAGGAGTGTCCGGTGGAATGACCTAGACGCGATAGCGGCTCGCGATGGGCAGGCGGCGGTCGCGCCCGAAGGCCAGGCCAGTGATCTTCACTCCCGGCGGCCCCTGGCGGCGCTTGTACTCGTTCCTGTCCACCATGTGCAGCACGCGGCGCACGGTCACTTCATCGGCTCGGGGCTCGCTCATCGCTTGCTCGGCCGCGGTGATCTCTTCGAGCGATTGCGAAAGCTCCACGTACCGCTCGAGGATCCGGTCAAGAACCTCATAGGGCGGCAGGGTGTCCCGATCCAGCTGCCCCGGACGGAGCTCGGCGCTCGGTGGTTTGTCTATCACCGCCTGCGGGATCGGCGAACCCGGCCCGCGGCGGTTGCGGTACTCCGCGAGCGCGTACACCAGCGTCTTCGGCACATCCTTGATGACCGCGAACCCGCCCGCCATGTCGCCGTATAGCGTGGCGTAGCCCGTAGCCGCCTCCGACTTGTTCCCCGTGGTGAGTACCATCCAGCCGAATTTGTTGGAAACGGTCATCATCATGTTGCCGCGAATCCGTGCCTGCAGGTTCTCTTCGGCGGTACCCGGCTCGGTTCCCGCAAACCGTTCGGCCAGCGTCTCCTCGAAGATCCTGTGGGGTTCTCTGATAGGCAGCGTCCACAGGTCGATGCCCAGCCGTCCGGCCAGATCGGCAGAATCCGCCACGCTTCCCTCCGAGGAGTAGCGGGACGGCATGGTGATGCCCGTCACGTTCTCCGCTCCGAGCGCGTCCACGGCGATGGCGGCCGTGAGCGCTGAGTCGATTCCGCCCGAAAGAGCGATCAAGGCTCTCTGGAAACCCGTCTTGCGGACGTAGTCACCCGTGCCCAGGACCAGTGCCTCATATGCCTCGCCGGCACCGTCCGGGCGGTCCGGCTCCTGGAGCGGAGGAAGCGGCCGCTTGCCGCCGCCCGTCCCTGCGGATACCGGCACGTGCACCGCGTTGCCGATCGAGCTCAACTCCCACTCACTTGGGAACGACGGAGGCGCCGCTGCCCGTACCTTGTCCACCGAACGCGTATCCAGGTCGACCACGAGCAACTCTTCCCGGAACCGGGCTGCCTGCGCGATCGTGCTGCCGTCCGGGGCACACACGATGCTGCTGCCATCGAAGACCAATTCGTCCTGCCCGCCCACCTGATTCACGTATGCCGTATACGCGCCGTTGCGGCGCGCCACGTCCTGAACCAGGGCAAGCCTTGCATGGTGCTTGGTCATCTCGAAAGGCGAGGCGCTAATGTTCAGGATCACTTTGGCCCCCGAGGCGCACTCCACCTCGCCGGGGCCGGTCACGTCCCATATGTCCTCGCAGATGGTGAGGCCCAGTCGGACGCCGTTCACGTCGAGAACCGGGCATCTCCTGCCGCGGGTGAAGTACCTGCGTTCATCGAAGACGCCGTGGTTGGGCAGCCGGATCTTGTAGTACACGTCGACGATCCCGCCGTCCGCCAGTACCGCGGCAGCGTTGTAGATCGGCCCACCGGGTACTTCGGCGCCATCGACGAAGCCCACCACCAGGGCTATGCCTTCGGTTTCGGCAGCCAGCCGCTTGAGGGCAGCCTTACTATCGGCGACGAACTTCGGCCTGAGCAGCAGGTCCTCGGGTGGATACCCTGTGACCGCCATCTCCGGGAACGCAGCCACATCCGCGCCGAGCAGGCGTGCCCCGGATGCGGCCTCGGCTATTCGCCGTAGATTTGCATCGAGGTCGCCGACGGTCGTGTTGATCTGTGCCAGAGCGAGTCGCAGGACGGCCATTGTCTCGTCACCACCTGGTGGTGCTGACCGGCAGCAAATGAGGCTGCCGGATGGGACCGGCATGGTTTGTCGTACAGACTTTACCCCGCGGCGGGCCGGTGCGTCGGCCGTCGGGATTCGCCATCGGGCAGCGGAGTCGACTTTGGAGGCAAGCGGCGGGCCACCGAAGGCCGCACGCCACCTTCGGGGCGAAACGCCATCTGTGACCCGGCTCTGTGTGACGAATTCCGCCGCGTTCCCGCAGGGCGACTTCGGGAACCACCCTGGTGAGGTGGGCCGAACAGACGTTGTGCCGGGTAGGATTGGGTCAACGCTTCTCCGGCTTCGTCTCCCGTTGACGGGCAGGTGATCGCACCCATATAATCGCTGTTTGTGACTCGGGCAGATGCTCGAGTTTGTCTTGTGCGCGACGAGATTCGGCAGGTTGACTGGATGCCGACGACCAACCAGTTGGTACGCAAGCCCCGGCGCGGAACGCGGAAGAAGGCGAAGACTCCGGCTCTCCGGTACGTTTTCAACTCGTTGCGGAACCGGATGAACCGAGGCAAAGGCAGCCCACAGAAGCGGGGAGTCTGCCTCCAGGTTCGCACTGTGACGCCGAAGAAACCGAATTCGGCGCTGAGGAAAGTCGCGCGCGTCCGACTCAGCAACGGGATGGAAGTCACGGCGTACATCCCGGGCGAAGGGCATAACCTGCAAGAGCACTCGGTCGTGCTGATACGAGGCGGGCGAGTGCGGGACCTGCCCGGTGTCCGATACCACATCATCCGAGGTGCCCTGGACACTGGCGGGGTGGACGACAGGTCCCGCGGACGCAGCAAATACGGTACTCCCAGGTCTCGCTAGGCCCGGGATTCATTTTCTGAACACACCGACGGAAACCAGCCCCGGACGGCACGGGGCTGACTGAGCGGGCAATGGCTCGCAGAAGAGACTCGATACATGGCACGGCGCAGGCGCGCAGAGCGCAGAATCATAGGTCCGGACCCGCGCTACAGAAGCGTGGAGTTGGCGCGGTTCACGAATCGCCTGATGATGGGCGGCAAGAAGACCGTTGCACAGCGCGCCGTGTACAAAGCGCTCGACCTGCTTGAGAACGAAACCAACCGGCCCGGACTCGAGGTGTTCGAGCAGGCCATTCGCAACGTAACGCCTGTGCTCGAAGTGAAGCCCAGACGCGTGGGTGGCGCCACCTATCAGGTGCCGGTCGAAGTCCGGCCCGAGCGTCGCGTTTCCCTCGCCATGCGGTGGATCGTGACAGCTGCCAGGGCCCGGGCCGGTCGGCCCGTTGCAGACAAGCTGTTCCAGGAGTTGCTGGACGCATCGCGCGGCCAGGGTGCCGCCGTGAGGCGACGCGAGGAGCTCCATCGCATGGCGGAGGCCAACAGGGCCTTCGTCCACTACCGCTGGTAATCGTCCAACCCGCCGCTCTCTGCATGAGGCGGCCTCTATCCGCGCCCGACCGCATCAACACATGACACCAACGCGAACGGCCGTAGCCATGGTGACCAGAACGGACCTGCGAACGGTCCGGAACATAGGGTTCATAGCCCACATCGACGCCGGCAAGACGACGGTGACTGAACGCGTCCTGTTCTTCACCGGGCGCACGTACAAGATTGGCGACATCGATGACGGGACGACCGTCATGGACTTCATGGATCTCGAGCGCGAGCGCGGGATCACGATCGGCTCTGCCGCAACAGCGGCCGAATGGGCCGGTTGCCGAATCAACATCATTGACACGCCCGGGCACGTTGATTTCACGGCCGAAGTCGAGCGCAGCCTGCGCGTCTTGGACGGGGGCGTGGTGGTGCTCGATGCGGTTGCGGGCGTCCAGCCGCAATCCGAGACCGTCTGGCGACAGGCCACCCGACACAACGTGCCGCGAATCTGCTTCGTCAACAAGATGGACCGTCTCGGGGCCGACTTCGCCGCGGCGGTCGGATCCATGCACCGGCGGCTCGGCGCGAACGCCGTGGCCGTGCAGATCCCCATCGGCGCCGAATCCTCCTTCCGGGGCGTCATCGATCTCATCCGCCGCAAGGCGTATGTGTACGAAAGTGAAGAGGCGATAGACGCCGTAGAAACCTCGATCCCCGAAGAGCTGGCGCAGGAGACCGAGGACTATCGCAAGCGGCTCGTGGAGAAGATCGCGGAGACGGACGAACAGCTTCTTGGGAAGTACCTGAACGACGAAGAGATTTCGGACGAGGAGCTGATCGCCGGAATCCGCAATGCCACAGTGTCCCTCCAGGTGTTCCCGGTCTTCTGCGGGTCCGCGCTCAAGCACAGAGGAGTTCATCCTCTTCTGGATGCCATTGTCGCCTACCTTCCCTCACCGCTGGACGTTCCGCCCGTGCGCGGCGTCAACCCCAAGAACGACGAGGAAGTCCTGCGCGAACCGTCGCCCGAAGCGCCTTTCTCCGCCCTTGCCTTCAAGGTCGTGTCCGACCAGCACGTGGGCCGCCTGGTCTACCTGAGGGTGTACTCGGGAATGCTGAAGGCGGGTTCAATGGTGTACAACCCGATCCGCCGTGAGCGGGAACGGGTGGGGCGGCTCCTCCGCATGCACGCCGACCATCGAGAGGAGATAGAGGCAGCCGGCCCGGGAGAGATTGTCGGCGCCATTGGCCTCAAGAGGGTCTTCACCAGTCACACACTCTGCACCGAAGGCCAGCAGGTCGTCCTGGAATCGATAGCCTTCCCGGACCCTGTGCTCGCTGTCGCAGTCGAGCCCAGGACCCGCGCCGATCAGGAGAAGATGGACGGCGCACTGACAAGGCTGTCCGATGAGGACCCGACCCTGCGCGTCCGCACGGACGAGGAAAGCGGGCAGGTGATGCTTGCCGGCATGGGCGAACTCCACCTCGACGTTGTGGTGGAACGCATGCGGCGCGAGTTCCACGTTGAAGTCGCTGTGGGCGCGCCGAGGGTGGCCTACCGCGAAACGCTCACTCGGGTTGCGGAGGCCCGGGGCCGGTTCGTCCGCCAGACGGGCGGGCACGGGCAGTTCGGAGATGTCATCCTGCGCCTGGAGCCGCTGCCGCGCGGTGAGGGCGTCCAGTTCTCCACCGATATCAGCGGCGACAGGCTGCCCAGGGAATTCTGGTCCGCGATCGAGCAGGGTTTCCGAGACGCCGCACAAAACGGCTTCATCGCCGGATACCCGGTTCTGGATATCAAGGCCGTCCTCGTCGATGGCTCGTATCACGAAGTGGACTCATCGGAGATGTCATTCAAGGTGGCGGCGTCCATGGCTTTCAAAGCTGCGGCGCAGAAGGCAGGTGCCGTCCTGCTCGAGCCGGTCATGCGGATGGAGGTAGTGACGCCCGCCGAGTTCCTCGGTGAGGTCCTCTCCGATTTGAGCGCACGACGCGCGTCAATCCTGTCTATGGAAGGCCAGGGCGGAACGCAGGTCATCCAGGCCCACGTACCGCTGGCCGAGACTTTTCAGTACGCTACGGACCTGCGGTCGCGGACCACAGGCCGCGCAAGTTTCACCCAGGAGCTGGACCACTACGCGCCCGCTCCCAGCTTGGTGGCGAAAGCGGTGGGGGCCTAGGTAATGCCAGGACAGAAGATCCGTATCGTGCTCAAGGCCTACGACCATCGCGTCCTGGACCTGTCGGCACAGCAGATACTGGAGGCGGCTGAAAGGACCGGCGCTGCGGTCGCGGGGCCGATCCCTCTACCCACTGCGATACGACGCTTCTGCGTCATCCGCTCCCCGCATGTGGATAAGGACTCCAGGGAGCATTTCGAATTGAGGGTGCACAAGCGAATCATCGACATCCCGGACCCGCCTCCGAAGACGATCGATTCGCTGACCCGGCTGAACGTGCCGGCAGGCGTGCACATAGCACTGAAGGTGATGTAGTAGAGCGCACCAGCGACCGCATACGTGTCGCACGGCGTCAAGCCAACAGAGGGGTCTGAACGACCGATGGGGATTCAAGGCATCTTTGGGCGCAAGCTCGGGATGACGACGCACTACACCGAGGAAGGTGCCGCAGAGGCGGTGACTGTCCTCGAGGTGGGACCGTGCGTTGTGACGCAGGTGAAGACGGCCGCGCGCGATGGCTACGAGGCGGTCCAGGTGGGCTTCGAATCAGTGAAACGTCTGAACAGGCCGCGCACAGGACACCTGGAACGATCCGGCGGCAAGTTCCGCCATCTCGGGGAGTTCAGTGTGTCCGACCTCAGTGAATTCCAGGTCGGCCAGACGATCGACGCAAGCATCTTCGAGCCGGGCGACATGGTGACGGTTATCGGTCGTTCGAAAGGCCGCGGGTTTGCCGGCGGCGTGCGAAGGTACCATTTCCGCGGTGGCCCCAAGACTCACGGGCAGTCGGACCGGCACAGGGCGCCCGGCTCCATCGGTGCCGGCAGCTCGCCGGGCCACGTGTGGAAGGGCACCCGCATGGCAGGCCACATGGGCAACCGCCGGATCTCACAGCGTGGCCTGAGGGTCGTGGGCACAGATACCGAGCGGAACCTTCTGCTCGTTCAAGGCCCGGTGCCCGGCGCCCCCAATGGCGTCGTGCGCATCGAAAAGCCGCGAGATTACTAGGGCTGGCAGCAGACAGATGGAGCAATCGGTAAAGAACTCCCAGGGAGACGTGGTCGGCTCGGTTGAGCTGAGCGACTACGTGTGGGCGGTTCCAATGAACAGCGCGGTCCTGCATCAGGCCGTGGTAGCCCAGCTTGCCAATCGCCGGCAGGGCACGCACGACACGATGAGGCGGCGCGATTCCGGCTACTCGACCGCCAAGCTCGGCAGCCAGAAAGGCGGCGGCCGCGCGAGGCGGGGCAGCCGGAGTTCGCATCTGCTGGGCAACAGCGTCGCGCACGGACCCCATCCGCGGAGCTACCGTCAACGCCTGCCGGCGAAAGTCCGGCGACTGGCCCTCCGCGTCGCCCTGTCAGACAAGGTACGCAGCGAGAGGCTTATTGTCTTGGACGCCCTCCAGTTCGACGAGCCGAAGACCAAGAGAGTGAGAGAGCTGCTGTCGAATCTCGGCCTTGAGGGCCCCACGCTGGTTGTCACCGAGGCCAACGACGCCGCGCTGCTGAAATCCGTCAACAACCTCGGAAACGTAGAAGCGGCGTCGCCGCAGCTGCTGAATCCGGCGGAGACGACCCGCGTGAGGAACATGGTCATCACGGAAGAAGCCGTGAAACGAATCGACCAGATCTTCGGCGCGCCGACTCAGAAGCCCGTCAGAGGGGCAAAGGCGAAGTGAACCTCACACGCGTGTTGAAGCGCCCGGTGGTGACGGAGAAGAGCACGCTGCTCCAGGAGCGGGGCAAGTACGTGTTCGAAGTGCAAAGACGCGCCACCAAGGGCGACATTGCTCGCGCGGTCGAGAGCGCGTTCGGCGTGTCAGTGGCAAGCGTCAACACGCTGGTTGTCAGAGGGAAGCAGAAGCGCTACGGCAGGAACATCACGCGCGGCCCCGACTGGAAGAAGGCCATCGTGACGCTCAGGCCCGGCGACACCATTCAGTTCTTCGAGGGGGCGTAGGGCATGCCGCTGCGAAAACGCAAGCCGACGTCACCGGGCCGCCGCGGCGCCGTCCTCCCCGATTACTCCGAAATCACGAAGGGCAAGCCCGAGAAGTCGCTTCTGGCGCCGCTCCGCAAGCACGGTGGACGGAACAATGCCGGCCGGCTGACGGTGAGGCATCGGGGCGGGGGCCACAAGCGCCGCTACCGGATCATCGACTTCACGAGGGAAAAGAAGAACTCCGTCGCCCGTGTCATTGCCATCGAGTACGACCCGAATCGCACGGCGCGGATCGCTCTGGTCCAGTACCACGATGGCACGAAGCGGTACATCTTGGCGCCTGAGGGCGTCCAGGTCGGGCAGGAGATTCGCAATGGACAGGGCGCGGCCGTGATAGACGGCAACGCGCTGGAGCTGAAGGATGTACCCACCGGCACGTATGTGCACAATGTGGAGCTCACGCCCGGGAAGGGCGGGCAGCTCGCCCGTAGCGCCGGCGCCGTCGTACAGGTGATGGCGCATGAGGCCGGGTATACACTTCTGCGGCTCCCGTCAGGTGAGTCCCGGCGCGTGCGCAGCGAGTGCATAGCCACCGTCGGCCAGGTTGGAAACCTCGATCACAAGAACATCAAACTGGGCAAGGCCGGGGCCAAGGCGCGTCGGGGGCGCCGGCCGCAGGTGCGCGGACTGGCCATGACCCCGCGCGACCATCCGCACGGGGGTGGCGAAGGCAAGAGCGGTATCGGGATGCCGGGCCCGAAGACCCCGTGGGGCAGGCCGGCGCTCGGACATCGCACCCGCAGGAAGAAGCCGACCGACAAGTACATCACCCGCCGGCGCTACGAGCGCTAGGCAAAGGATCAAGACGGGAGTATCGACAGCGTATGTCGAGATCGGTCAAGAAGGGCCCGTACGTCCACCCCAAACTCACCAAGAAGGTGGAGGCGGCGCAACGTACTCAAAGCCGCACGGTCATCCGGACGTGGTCGAGGGCCTCGATGATCATGCCGGAGATGGTGGGCCTGACCATCGCCGTCCATGACGGGCGAAGGTTCGTCCCCGTCCTGATTACGGAGAACACGGTCGGCCACCGGCTGGGCGAATTCGCACCGACGCGGTTGTTCCGGGGCCATTCGTCCAGGTCCGACCGCGCGTCGTCACTGCGATAGGCAACACTGAAGCAGGACGGTAGAGCAAGAGATAACGATGGCGGCAAGGGCACATTCCCACATGGTGGGCATATCCGCGAAGAAGATGCGCCGGATCCTTGATCTGGTGCGGGGCAAGCGCGTTGACGCAGCGCTGGATATTCTGCGCGTCACGCCGTCGGCGGCCGCCATAGCGGTCTCGAAGACGCTGAAATCGGCCGTGGCCAACGCTGAGAACAACGAAGCGATGGATCCGGACACACTGGAAATCGTTAGCATCGTGGCAGACCAGGGCCCCAGCCTGCGGCGCTTTCGCCCGAAGGCGCGAGGCCGGGTCGGAGCTTTCGATCGACCAACCTGCCACATCACTGTGTTGGTAGACGAGGCAAGGCCGAACTAGGGAGTACGCGCAGGACCTGGAGCCGCCCCGTAGGCGGTGCAGGAGCGACGGGAAGAGGATCTTGGGCCAGAAAACCCACCCGATAGGGTTCCGTCTCGGCGGAGTGAAGGACTGGCAGGCGCACTGGTTCGCGGCCAAAGCGAGCGACTACCGCGCGCTGACGCTGGAGGACCAGACGATCCGACGCGCCATCGCCACCCGGTACGGCGACAGCGGCTCCATCTCGCGCGTCGAGATCGAGCGCGGCCCTCAGGATCTTGTCGTCACTATCAACACCGCACGGCCCGGGATCGTCATCGGCCGCGGCGGCCGGCGTGTCGACGAACTGCGCGGCGACCTGGAACGGCTTACCGGGAAACGCGCCCGCCTCAATATCCAGGAAATCCGGCAGCCGGAGCTGGACGCGTATCTGGTTGGCCGGAACGTGGCCGAGCAGCTGGAACGCCGCGTGGCATACAGGCGCGCCCTGCGCCTGACTATGCAGCGGACTCTGCAGGCAGGGGCCCTGGGCATCAAAGTGATCGTCTCCGGCCGGCTGGGTGGTGCCGAGATCGCCCGCACGGATGGGGCCATGGAAGGCCGGGTTCCGCTGCACACGCTGCGCGCCAATATCGACTTCGCGATCGCCGAAGCGCACACCTCGTTCGGGCAGATCGGGGTGAAAGTCTGGATCTACAGAGGCGACGTGATGTCCAGCGCTGACGCCATTCGCACCCGCGTGCTGGACCGTATGACCGCGGGTACAGCCGGTGGCAGGTCAGGCCGTGGGCGAGGGCGACCTTCCGGACAGGGACGTCCTCCTGACCGGCGCGAAAGGGCCGGTCCCGCCCGCCAGGTAACTCCGCCCGCTGAACCACAGACAGAATCAGCTGCCGTGCCCGAGACTGCGGCGCCTCCGGAACCGGAAGTGACGGCTCCCAGCGA
>CAYYFS010000001.1:0-10491 GCA_964471055.1 uncultured Dehalococcoidales bacterium | reverse complement strand
AAGAAGAAACGCCACCCAAGCCGGCAAGGGCATCGCGAGCAAGAGCCAAGAAAGCGACGCCCGCCAAGCGGAAGCCCCGCTCTGCGACGGCTTCCACGCGCACGACGCGAACCCGTCGCAGAAGGGCGACCGCGGATGCGGAGGATAAGCCGTCCGTCCCTGCGGAGACTGAGCCGACGGAAACGCCCACGCCGGACGACGCTGAGACGACGGAGAGCTAGAGATGCTCCAGCCCAAGCGCGTCAAGTACCGGAAACACCAGCGCGGCAAGCGGCGGGGAATACGAACCGCTGGCAGCACGATTTCCTTCGGCGACTTCGCACTGAAATCTGACACTGCCGGCTGGCTCACGGCCCGGCAATTGGAAGCGGCCCGCCGTGCCATTCAGCACCATGTGCAACGCGGCGGCCAGGTGTGGATCCGTGTGTTCCCGGACAAGGCCGTGAGCTCCCGTCCGGCCGAGACCCGGATGGGCGGCGGCAAGGGAGCCGTGGACCACTGGGTAGCCGTCGTGCGGCGCGGGCGCGTGCTATTCGAGATCGGCGACGTTCCTGAAGAGACTGCTCGCGAAGCGCTGCGTCTCGCCGGAAACAAGCTGCCGATGACCACTCGGATCGTCGCACGAAGCGAGGGCATCCTATGAATGCCGACACGGCTGGCTTTCCGCGAGGCGCCTCCGTGCCGGGAGCTACACGATGCGAATAGACGAAGTCAGAGAACTGAAACCGGAAGAACTGCAGCAGGAGCTAGCGGATCAGGAGCGCGCGCTTATGAATCTGCAGTTCCGCAAGGCTACCCTTCAACTCGCCGACATGAGCGAGATAGCAAAGACCCGGCGCACCGTCGCCAGGATCAAGACCGTGATTCGTGAACGACAGATAGCGGACGCCGTGGAGGCCTCCTGACCCTCGTTCACGGAGCGGTAGTGTCGGGCGCACACTGAGGTAGAGAGACTTGGGAACCGGTCGCCGTAAACAGCGCGTTGGAGTCGTCCTTAGCGATGCTATGGACAAAACGATCGCGGTCGCCGTGTCTTGGCGTCGGCGCCATCCCGTCTACATCAAGGCGGTGAAGCGGGTGACCAAGTTCCTGACCCACGACGAGACGAACGACGCCAGCAGGGGCGACAGGGTCCTCATCGAGGAAACTCGCCCACTCTCGCGCAGCAAGCGGTGGCGGCTGGTCCGCGTGCTCGATCGCGCTGATCTGGCCGAAGTGCAGCCATCGGACGTTGACCCTGAATCGGGCGCGGAGATGCCTGAATGATCCAGCGTCAGACCAGGCTCAGAGTTGCCGACAACTCCGGCGCACGCGAGGTGATGTGTATCACCGTGGCGGGCGGGAGCTTCAGACGCTACGGGCGGCTGGGCGACATCATCACGGCTACCGTGAAGGACGCTACTCCCGGCGGCACGGTCAAGATGCACGAGGTCGTTAAGGCCGTCATTGTGCGCACCGCAAAGGAACAGCGACGACCGGATGGCTCCTACATCCGCTTCGACGACAACGCCGTGGTCATCATCGGCCCCGATATGAACCCCCAGGGCACGCGCATCTTCGGCCCCGTGGCACGTGAGCTGCGCGAGCGCAACTTCATGCGCATCGTTTCCCTTGCTCCGGAGGTGCTGTGAGATGGCAAGGCGAATCAGAAGAGACGATACCGTCCTCATACTGGGCGGCAAGGACAAGGGCAAGCGCGGGAAGGTCCAGCGGGTCATTTCGGACAAAGACCTGGTGGTTGTCGAAGGGGTCAATATCATTACCCGCCATATGAAGAGCCGAGCGGGCGTCCGCCAGGCGGGCATCGTTCAGCAAGAGGCCCCCATTCACATATCGAACGTCGCATACGTTGAGCCCGACACGGGTCGGCCCGGCAGAGTAGGCTGGGAATACCTGGAAGACGGGACGAAAGTGAGAGTTCTGCGCGGTGGCGAACGACCCGAAAGCTGAAGAAGCCGCGGCGGCCGAGTCCGCCGAAGGCCAACCGAAGAGCGAAACGGCCAAGCCGAAACGCTCTCGCGCCCGCAAGCCGCGGGCGGGTTCGAAATCGCGCGCTTCGTCGAGCAGCGCGAAGAGTGAAGGGACCGCAAAACGGACCCGCAGCAAGGCCGCGTCATCGCGCAGGCCCGCCAGCGGAGGCAGAAAGGCGGCTTCGGCCAGTGCCACGCCCTCGCGCGTCCGGCCGCGGCTCGAGCAACGCTATCTGGACGAGGTCGTCCCCGTCCTCGCCCGGGAATTCGGTTACACGAACCCCATGCAGGCGCCGCGAGTAGAGAAAGTCGTACTCAACATCGGGCTCGGCGAAGCGCTTACGAATTCCAACGCAATCGACGCCGCTACGTCGGACCTGGCGACTATTGCCGGCCAGCGTCCCGTGATCACCAGGGCCCGCAAGTCGATCGCCAATTTCAAGCTGCGAGACGGCAACCGCATCGGAGTCATGGTGACGCTGAGAGGCGATCGCAGGTGGGAGTTCCTGGACCGGCTGATGAACGCAGCCCTGCCACGCGTGCGAGACTTCCACGGAGTCCCGAGAAACTCGTTTGACGGCCGCGGGAACTACACCCTGGGGTTGAACGAACAGGTCATGTTCCCGGAGATTGACTATAATCGTGTCGACAGATTGCGGGGCCTCCAGTTGACGGTGGTCACGACCGCCAGAACGGACGAAGAGGCCCGGCGCCTTCTGGACCTTCTCGGAATGCCCTTTGTTCGCGCGACCGAACTGGCTGCAGCCGGGTAGGCAGCCACCCCCAGAGGACTAACTTGGCCAAGAAGTGCAAAATCGAGAAATGGAAGCGCCCGCAGCGGTTCAAGGTGCGCGAGCACAACCGCTGTCATCGTTGTGGCCGGCCGCGCGGATACATCCGGTTTGTCGGCGTTTGCCGCATCTGCTTCCGTGAGATGGCCCTGAGAGGCGAGCTACCGGGTATCCGGAAGGCCAGCCTGTAGCCCCCCGGGACGCCAGGGAGAATTCGCCGTGCCCGTTACCGACCCCATCGCAGACATGCTCACGCGCATCCGCAACGCGGTGCAGGTGCGCCACGAATCTGTGATGGTTCCAGTTTCCAAGATGAAGGAAGATCTGGCCCGCATATTGAAGGATGAAGGGTTCATCACGGGGTACGAGACCGTCGATGCGAAACCCCATCCCATGCTTGAGATCGGCCTGCGGTACTACGAGGGCAAAGAACCGGTAGTGCAGGGACTGAAACGGGTCAGCCGCCCCGGCCTCCGCGTGTACGTTGGCAAGGATGAGATCCCCCGGTATTTCGGAGGCGTCGGCGTGGCGTTCATGTCCACCTCACGAGGGGTGATGACGGGCCGGGACGCCAAGCGTCAGGGCATCGGCGGCGAGTTGCTCTTCTACGTCTGGTAGCGGTATGTCTTCTGAGAACGCAGGAAACCAAGAGAACCAGCCAGGGAACGAACGCAAGTGTCACGAGTAGGAAGCGCACCGATTCGCGTCCCCGACGGCGTGGAAGTGACGATCGACGGAAGGTCCGTGACCGTCAAAGGCCCGAAGGGTGAACTTGAATCCACGTTCACGTCCCGGATGGTCGTCAAGTTGACGGACGGGATGCTGGAGGTGACGCGCACGAGCGAAGCCCCCCGGCACAGGGCGCTCCACGGCCTGACCAGAAGCCTGCTCAACAACATGGTCACAGGCGTGACCCAGGGTTTTGAGCGGGCGCTGGAGTTGGTGGGCACCGGGTATCGCGTCGAACAGCAGGGCGACGGGCTGGTATTGCAGCTGGGTTTCAGTCACACCATCACGGTCAAGCCGCTGCCCGGCAATGAGCTGGTGTCGGAAGGCCAGGCCCGCATCGTCGTGCGAGGTATCGACAAGCAGGCTGTCGGAGAGCAGACGGCCAGGATTCGGAAGCTTCGCCCACCCAACCCGTATACGGGGAAGGGTGTCAGGTACGCGGGCGAGCAGGTTCGCCGCAAGGCCGGCAAGACCGCAGTGGGCATCGGAGTATAGCGTGCCGAGCAGGAAGTTCGACAAACGCCCGAGGTGGGTGCGTCACCGGCGCGTACGAAAGCGCGTTCGCGGGACTGACTCGCGGCCGAGGCTTTCGGTGTTCCGGAGCAACCGCCACATCTATGCACAGATCATCGATGATGAACGCGGCCACACGCTTGCCGCCGCCTCTTCGATGGATTCCGCCGTCGGCGCGGCCGGAAAGGCCGCCAAGACGGCGGCCGCCGGGGCCGTCGGCGCCAACCTCGCGAAGAAGGCAGTGGCCGCGGGCATCAAGCAGGTGGTCTTTGACCGCGGCGGCTGCAAATACCACGGCCGCGTGAAGGCGCTGGCCGAGGCCGCCCGCGAAGACGGGTTGGAGTTCTAGAAACGCCTCCGGGACCTGCCGCGGGGCAGGTGCTGGTCACACGGGAGCAGAGACACTTGGTGTATAGCCGGGGACGGAGTGGCCCGGGGCGCGGGGACCGAGGGCGCAGGGGCGAGATCGAGGAGTCGCCGTACGTCGAGCGAGTCGTCAAGATTCGACGCGTCTCGAAGGTAGTCAAAGGCGGCCGCCACCTGAGCTTCAACGCCATGGTGGTGGTGGGCGACGGCGAAGGGAACGTGGGAGCCAGCCTGGGCAAGGCGAAGGCAGTACCCGACGCCGTCCGCAAGGGCACCGCGAACGCCCGGAAGAACATGAAACTCGTCGCACTGGCGGGACCGACCATTCCGCACGAAACGACTGCGGAGTTCGGCGCCGCCAGAGTCCTGCTCAAGCCGGCCTCGCCGGGTACCGGGATCGTCGCGGGCGGGGGCGTACGCGCCGTCGTGGAGGCGGTGGGCGTCAAGGACATACTGTCCAAGACGTATGGCTCAAGCAACACAATCAACATCGTGCAGGCGACGCTCGCCGCGCTTGCCGCGCTCCGTGATCCCGTAGCGGAGAGAGCGCGCAGGCTGGGGACTGTCCCTGCTGCATCAGACGGCTAGTCTGGAGATACCGTACGTGGCGGACCTTCGTATCACACAAGTGAAGAGCGGCATCGGCTGCAAGCAGGGTCAGCGCGATACGCTGCGCGCTCTGGGGCTGCGGCGGATTCGACATCAGGTGGTGAAGCCGGACACGCCTGCGACAAGAGGAATGGTGGCCAAGGTTAGACACCTGGTCACCGTAGAAGACGCCGGATAGCCCGCGGGGCATCCGGTCGTCATTGTAGATGGGAGCGCCCGGAGCGATGGGTGGCCTACACGAACTGAAACCGAATCCGGGCTCTCGCCGGAACCGCCGACGCGTCGGCAGAGGCGATGGTAGCGGTCGCGGGACGTTCTGCGGCCGCGGCAGCAAGGGCCAGCTCCAACACGGGAAGGTCCATCACCTGTTTGAAGGCGGGCAGCTTCCGCTTGTGAAGCGGCTCCCGTACATGCGCGGGTTCCGCAATCCGTTCCGAACCCACTACGTGGGCGTGAACCTGAGTCGCCTCGCGACCCTCGGTGCAGACGCCGAGGTGACGCCGGAGCTTCTTCTGGAGCGGAGGGTAGTCCGGCGCTCACATGATCTCGTGAAGATTCTGGGCGGCGGCGAGGTCTCCGGGCCCATGAACGTCTCTGCCCACGCTTTTAGCAAGTCTGCCCGCGAGAAGATCGAAGCGGCGGGCGGCACCGTCACGGTCATACCCGTATCCAGGGACCAGAAGACCGAGTGATCCGACAAGGACAGACGCAACGCGCAGAGTCGGGGCGGCCCGCCCTTCTTCAGGCCGTCATCGATGCCATGCGCGTCCCGGACCTCCGGTACCGGATCCTCTTCACGCTGGGCATCCTGATCATCTTCAGGTTCTTCGCGCACGTGCCTGTGCCCGGCGTTGACAGGGAAGCGCTGACCGCCGCGTTCGATGCTAACCCGTTGCTCGGCTTCCTGGACCTCTTCTCGGGAGGAGCGCTTCGGAACCTGAGCATCGCCGCGCTCGGCGTTTACCCGTACATCACCGCTTCCATCATCATGCAGGTCCTGACTCCGGTGGTCCCCGCATTGAGGGAACTGGCCAAGGAAGGCGAGTACGGCCAGCAGAAGCGAAACCAGTGGACTCACTACCTGACCGTTCCCATAGCGTTCCTACAGGGTTTCGCTCAGCTCAACCTGATGCAGGGTGCCTACGGAGGGGCCATCACCGGCATCGGCCTCGGCAGCGGAAATCTGGTCCCGACGTTGGCCATTATCACGGCACTGACGGCTGGCACACTGCTGCTTGTCTGGATGGGTGAGCTGATAACCGAGAAGGGGATCGGCAACGGCATCTCCCTGATCATCTTCGGCGGTATCGTCTCGCGGCTGCCGTCCTACGTGGGCCAGGGCTACCTCCTGCGCGATCAAACGTTCCAGGTGGCGATGCTAGCCGCCATCGCCCTCGCGATTGTGTACATCATCGTGTTCTTCAACGAGGCGCAAAGGCGCGTCCCTGTTCAGTACGGGAGGAGCGTGTTCCGCGGAGGGAAGATGTATCGGCAATCGGGCGCGACGCACATACCGCTGCGCGTCAATTCCGCGGGGATGATTCCTCTGATATTCGCGTTCTCGATCCTTCTCCTTCCGGCGACACTGGCCAGCTACTTCCTGAATCCGGGCAGCGACTCAGCTGTTGCGCGGATTGCCGATTTCTTCACGAACACGTTCAGCACTACGAGCGGGGTCTACTGGGCCGCCGTCTTCTTGATGGTGGTCGCTTTCACGTTCTTCTATACGCTCGTAGTGTTCAACCAGCAGAACCTCGCCGAAAACCTGCAGAAGAATGGCGGTTTCGTGCCCGGCATACGTCCGGGCAGACCCACGAACGACTACCTGATGCGAGTGATCATCCGCATCACCTGGGGCGGCGCGCTCTTCCTGGGAGGAGTGGCCGTGATCCCGTACGTGTCTGGGCTGGTCACCGACCTGCCTTCTGCTACGAGCATCCTCAGCAGTACCAGCCTCCTGATCATGGTGGGCGTGGCACTTGACACGATGCGTCAACTCGAGGCTCAGCTGCTGATGCGCAACTACGAAGGGTTCATTCGGTAGCGACGGAACTGGGGGACTCGACGTTGCGCATCGTCATTCTGGGCCCGCCGGGCGCGGGCAAAGGGACGCAGGCTGCCCGCCTTGCGTCTGCTCTCGAACTGGTTCATCTCGCGACCGGCGATATGTTGCGCGCCGAGGTGTCGTCAGGTACCGAACTCGGCAGGCAGGCCGGGTCGTACATGGAGCGTGGCGATCTGGTTCCCGATGAGATCATCATCGGAATGATCCTCGCCCGAATAGGCGGCCCCGGGGGCGACGCAAGCATCATCTTGGACGGCTTCCCTCGCACCGTCGCGCAGGCGGAAGCTCTGGATGAAGCGCTCAAGAAGGCCGGCGCGCCGGTCGACGGTGTTCTGTCCCTGCAGGCGTCGGAGGACGAACTCGTCCGCCGACTCGCGGGGCGTTTGACGTGCAGGGAGTGCCAGAGGCCGTATCACGCGGAGTTCTCGCCACCGGCCACGCCGGGCACCTGCGACGCGTGCAGCGGCGAATTGGTGCAACGACCCGACGACAATCCCGATTCCATAAGACGCCGGCTTACCGTCTACGGCGAACAGACCGCACCTGTGATCGACTACTATCGGCAAACCGGCGCGATAGTCGAGGTCGACGGGGAAGGCGCCCCCGGCGACGTACACGAGCGGTTGTTGGCTGCCGCGAGGCGGTCGTTCTGATCTCCCGGTGTAGTTTGAGCTATAATTGCGAGGCTGACCGCCGATGAGCGGCAGGGATGTGCCCTGGCTTGCGGCCGATGGTTCCGGTGCAACGGGTATGACGATCAAGTCCGCCCGCGAGCTGGAATTGATGCGCGAGGCAGGTCGCGTTGTCGCGCTCACATTCGAGCGGGTTATCGAGGCTGTGGTCCCCGGTACGCAGACTCGGGAACTGGACCGGATTGCGCGCAGGGTTATCAAATCCTACGACGCCACTCCATCGTTCCTGGGCTACAAGGGGTATCCGGCCGCCGTCTGCGTCTCGATCAATGAGGAGATCGTTCACGGAATCCCCGGAGATCGGGTGATAGCAGACGGTGATCTGGTCAGCATAGACATGGGCGCCATCGTGGGTGGGTTCCACGGCGACTCGTCAGTGACGGTCATCGCCGGCAGTGGGACACTCGAAACGGAGGCGCTGGTAGGCGCCACGAGAGAGGCACTTGGACGGGGGATAGAAGCTGCCCGGCCCGGCAATCGAATAGGTGATATCTCGGCTGCAGTAGAAGGCCATGTCGAGCCGCTTGGCTACGGCGTCGTGAGGGAACTGGTGGGGCACGGCATAGGCCGCAACCTCCACGAGCCGCCCCAGGTGCCCAACTACGGGCCGCCTGGCCAGGGCCCCCTCCTCAGAGCCGGGGCGACTCTGGCGATCGAGCCGATGGTCAATCTGGGCACCTGGCGCATCAAAACGCTGGGAGATGGATGGACGGTCGTGACCGTCGATGGGAAGCCGTCCGCCCACTTCGAGCACACCGTGGCGATCACAGAAAACGGGCCGCTGATCCTGACCCTACCCTGATGGGGGCGAAAGGAACACATGGCGAAGAAAGAGGCCATCGAGGTCGAAGGCCTGGTGACGGAGGCACTGCCCAACGCTACTTTCCGCGTTGAGTTGCCGACCGGACACCCGGTGCTCGCGCACGCCGCAGGGAAGATCCGCCTGAACTTCATCCGGGTGCTACCCGGTGACCGGGTGCTGGTGGAGCTTTCGCCCTACGACCTTTCGCGCGGCCGTATCACGTACCGCTTCAAATAGCGCGCAGCATCGCGAGGATTCCAGTGAAAGTCAGCGCATCGGTAAAGCGCCGCTGCAACAAGTGCAAGGTGATTCGGCGCCACGGCGTCGTGCGCGTAATCTGCGAGAACCCGAAGCACAAGCAGCGACAGGGTTGAGAGGGTAGCTATGGCGATTGTCGCCGGCGTCAACATCCCGGACAACAAGCGCCTGGAGATCGCCCTGACAGCGATCTACGGCATCGGCCCGTTCGCGGCGAAGAAAGTGGCTGAGGTTGCAGGACTGCCGGACAACCCGCGCGTCCGCGATCTCAACGAGGAAGAGCTTGCCCGCGTACGCGGCGCGGTCGATCGATCCGGCCGGCTCATAGAGGGCGACCTTCGCCGTGAGATCAACAGCAACGTGCGGCGCCTGATAGATATCCAGTGCTACCGCGGCCTACGTCACCGGCGCGGGCTTCCCCTGCGCGGGCAGCGGACGAAGACGAACGCCCGCACGAAACGGGGGCGCAAGATGACCGTGGCCGGCAGGAAGAGGACCCTCCAGAAGTAAGTGCATCTCTGTCCGTTCGCCGGCAGGATTGCAGGATTCAGGAAGACAGGAAGAGCAAATGCCGAGAAGGCCTCGCACGAGAAGGCGGGAGAAGAAGTTCGTCCCACAGGGTCGGGCGTACGTGTCCGCCACGTTCAACAACACCGTCATCGCCCTGACGGACCCCGCCGGGGACGTCATCGCCTCGAGCAGCGCAGGGCAGGTGGGGTTCCGCGGTTCCCGCAAGGCGACAGCGTTTGCCGCTCAGCGCGCCGGAGAGGATGCCGCCAGGAAAGCCATGGAGCACGGCCTTCGTACCGTGGACGTTCTGGTCAGAGGCCCCGGTTCCGGGCGTGAGGCGGCCATCCGGGCCCTTCAGGGTGCCGGCCTGCGGGTCGTGAGCATCCGGGACGCAACACCCGCGCCGCACAACGGCTGCCGCCCGACGAAGAAACGGCGGAACTAACGCCGGACTTGCGTTCAGCCCGCGAGGACCGAATGGCTCCCGACTCAGGCAAGGAATAGACGTACACCAGGCCGCAGGACCATGACTCACCTGCGACAAGCAGTTCAGGATCCAGACCATGGCACGATACAAAGGACCCGTATGTCGGCTGTGCCGACGCAACAGCGTCAAGCTCTTCCTGAAGGGCGACCGGTGCCATACGCCGCGCTGTGCCGTCGAACGGCGCAAGAGCCCGCCCGGTGAGCAGCACATGCAGTCCCGCCGCAGGCGTCGCCTGTCGGAACACGGGGTCCAGTTGCGGGAGAAGCAGAAGACCCGTGAGACCTACGGCATCCTGGAACGTCAGTTCCGCACGTACATCCGGAAGGCCACCCGGATGGAAGGCGTCACCGGCGAGAGGCTCATGCAGATGCTCGAACGGCGCCTCGACAACGTGGCATACCGCCTCGGTTTCGCCGACTCGCGACAGCAGGCTCGCCAGTGGGTCAACCATGGGCACCTGCGCGTCAACGGACGGCGCGTGAACACTCCGTCGTTCCTGGTCAAGCCGGGCGATGAAGTCACCTGGCGTGAGCAGTCCACGAAAAAGGATTTCTTCCAGAGTGTGTCTGAATCGCTGAGAAAACGTCCGACGCCGACATGGCTGGCGCTGGACGAGGCAGCGGTCAAGGGCACGGTGATGGCCCTCCCTGAGCCGGGCGAAATTGACACCGGCATCGACACACGCCTGATCGTCGAGTT